>JAFOIV010000124.1 GCA_017420535.1 Eubacterium sp.
AAGCTACAATAGGAACAGCAGATTATCTCCGTGAGAGAGGAATCAAGACAAGAGTACGTCGTAAGCTTTCAGAAGGCAGCACAGAAATCCTTGATTCAATCCGCGCCGGATATGTAAGTTACGTTATCAATACCCGTGCCGTACTTTCAGGTGTTCACTATGAAGACGGTGTAGAAATAAGAAAGTGTGCTACACTTAACTCAGTAACAATGCTCACATCACTTGACACTGTACGTGTTCTCCTCGACGTCCTCGAAGAGATCACCATCAGCGTAAGTCCAATCATGTGCTAAATAAAATTCAAAGAAAAAAATCAGCGTCATGCTTGCATGAAACGCTGATTTTTTTCTTATGAATTGAAACTGCATGAGTGTGGAGGACGAAGTCCGGGAACACGAATGCAGTTTAGAAATTGCGAGAGCAAAGCGGAGCAATTCCGTTATTTAGAAGAAAAAAGAACAGCATGAAACGCTGTTCTTTTTTTTGGCGTCCGTTCGACATCCGTCCGTCCGTTTATTTCTCACTCTGCTCTTTTTTTCTATATACGAACCAGAATGGCAGTGATGTAAATAACATACCGCCTACGAGGTTTCCAAGAGTAACCGGAATAAGATTCTTAACGATAAGATTCTTAAGCCTTAAAGCCTCGATAACTTTATCTGATACAAGACCGTAAGTATCGGCAGCAACAGACATAAATGTGTTATCTCTTGATGCGATTCTTCCTGCAAAAAGGTAATACATATTTGCAACGGAATGCTCATATCCTGAAAGAACAAAGGCCATAATGATAAAGAAGATCATTGTAGCTTTTCCTGCAACGTCTTTTGAAGATGTGGCGCAAAGAACAGCAAGGCATACTAACATGTTACAAAGGATACCTGAAGCAAAAGCCTGACCAAAGGACATACCGACTTTACCATAGGCAATTTTGATAGTATAAGCACCAATAAGATCTCTGTTCTGATTCCACTGGCCTGCAATGTCAGTAAGGTGGGCAATTAAAATGCAACCGAAAAAATTACCGACATAAACAATTGAAAGGTTTTTTAATAATTTTAATACGCTGACCTTTTTATCGAGAACTGCCATCAGAATAAGGCAATTTCCTGTGAAAAGCTCGGCTCCCATAACGATAACGAGCATTAAACCTACTGGAAATACAAAACCTGTAACAAGTTTTGCCACTCCGGCATTAGAGATATCGTGAGCTGCATAATTAGCGGCAGCAGCGCCAAAGGCAATAAATGTGCCTGACATAAAGCTTAGTATAACAGCTTTAAAGAATGTGAGATTGGTCTTTCTTACGGAACCGTTAATACTAGCTTCCAGTATTGTAGCTGGATTATTCATAGTTCTTTCGTCTTCCTTCCCTTTAGAGTAATGCCTTACTAGAATAATACAACGGTTTCGGGAATTCAAGAAAAAAAGAGCCTCAAATTGTACTAAATAAATACAATCTGAGACTCTTATCATATTTTCATATTTTTTACAGAAGATCAGCTAAATCGTAAATTAATTTTTCTGTCTTATCCCATCCAAGACATGGGTCTGTGATGGATTTTCCATAAATGCCTTCGCCAATCTTTTGAGCACCGTCTTCAATATAACTTTCAATCATAAGACCTTTAACAAGTTTCTGAATATCAGCTGAATGACGCATTGAATGAAGTACATCCTTAGCTATACGGATCTGCTCTAAGTATTTCTTATTAGAGTTAGAGTGGTTTGTGTCTACAATAACTGCAGGATTATCATAGTGCTTAGCCTGATACTCTTCACTTACTCTGATAAGATCTTCGTAATGGTAGTTTGGCATGCTTCTTCCAAACTGATCCACATAACCTCTCATAATGGCATGAGTAAGTGGATTACCATTTGTCTGAACCTCCCAGCCTCTGTATAAGAAACGCTGTGGATTCTGAGCTGCTGTGATAGAGTTCATCATAACAGTAATGTCACCACTGGTTGGATTCTTCATACCTGCTGGAATTCCGATTCCGCTGGCAACGAGTCTATGCTCCTGATCTTCAACAGATCTTGCACCAATAGCAACATAGCTAAGAAGATCTGATAAATAACGGTGATTTTCAGGGTAGAGCATTTCTTCAGCACATGTAAATCCTGTTTCTTTTACAACTCTGGCATGCATTTCTCGGATTGCAATGATTCCGGCAAGCATATCCTCTTTTCCTTCTGGATCTGGCTGATGAAGCATTCCCTTATATCCAAGTCCAAGAGTTCTTGGTTTGTTTGTATATACACGAGGAATTATAAAAATCTTATCTTTAACTTTATCAGAAACTTTAGCGAGACGAGTCATATAATCGAGAACAGCGTCTTCGTTATCGGAAGAGCATGGCCCGATGATAAGTAAAAATCGATCATCTTCACCTTTAAAGATTTTTGCAATCTCTGCGTCGCGGGTTTCTTTGATTTCTTGTACGTTTTCAGGTAATGGAAATTCTTCCTTTAATTCCTTTGGAGTAGGAAGCTTTCTTAAAAATTCCATTGGCATTTCCATGATGTTAATTCCTCCTTATATGTGGTGATAAAAGCATATCATAAAATGATAAAGCTTTCTTCCTTTTTTTTAATATGTAAATGTGATATTTTAATATTGTATTAAAATACTTTTCTGGAACACTTTAATACTTTAACACGTTAAAGTGGTAAAATGCAATAGCAAATTTAAAAAAAATTAAAAACGTTGAGAATTATTTTTGAAAAAATATGAAAAAGATCATTTTAAATGAATTTGAAGAAGTTAATTTATCAAAAGATTATATAGCGGTAGAAGGCTCATTTGGTGGTAATCAGGGATGGAGTGATAAAAAGCTGGTGTCTGATTATGGCTGTGGACTTATAGCTTTTAATGATTCAATCCTTTATATGAAGGAAGGGCTGCGTAGAAAGTTTAACAGTAAAGAGAATTATCTCACCCGCCTTGATATGATAAAGAAGGATTATTTTAAATTCTGGTTCTGGCATGGGATACCGGGGATTTTTCTTTCTCTTGCCATGAATAGGTTTTTCAAAGGAAATAAAATGCCCTACAAAGCCAGATGGGGTGTGCTTCCCTGGAATTTGAAGAAACGTATTAAAGAAATGATAGGTCTTATGGATGTTCCTGCTATCATTTCAGTTGGGCCGGGATATCTGAATAAAAGAAGAGTGGCCTTATATGAAAGGGTTTCGGATAATACCTTTCAGGAAGTAAATAGCGCCAAGGGCCATTATATGATGGTTACAGGATATATTGAAGAATTGGGAACCGAAAAAATGATGATGAGGATTTCTTCCTGGGGAAAGATGTATTATATAGATTACTTAGAATATGAGCAGTATATAAAGAAATCCGATAATTTCTATTTTACATCCATTTTAAATATAATTAAAAAATGAATCGCTGAATAAAAAGACCAGAATTTGAGGTATCTCAATACTCTGGTCTTTATTATTTGCTTATTTTTCTGTAAGGATCTTAAGAAGATCATTTCTTATTGGTGAATAATGATCATCAATGAGTCCAAAATCTTTCTCTTTATAATTCCAAAGGGCAGATCCAATATTATATTCATTAAACAGTGAGCAGCAGTCCTTAAACCATCTTACGGTATCTGGAAGTGGAGCTTGATCTATAACTCCATATTCGCCGCAATAAAGACGGGCGCCGGCATTTTTTGCAGCTTCTATTGCTTCCTGCATAAGACTTCTCATGAATTCTTTATCGATATAGGAAAAATCAGTCTGAAGTATTGAACCTGCCTGGTCACCAATCTTCTTACACTGAACCATGTAATCATCTTTTGAAGCCGGGTAACTTACATCTGTCTTCATGTCCATGTTTTTTACCCAATAAGCTTTCTGATGGGTAAAGATAAGTGGTTCATAGAAATGAAATGTAAAATAGATGTTTTCGTCTTGTGGCTTCTCTAAGTATTTAAGAGTTGATGCTGAATTCCAGAGAATTCCACCGTAAATGATAGGTGAATCTTTGGTATATTCTCTTATGGTTGCAACGGAACGGGCAATAAGTTGGTTCCAGGCTTCAGTATTCTCTGTTTCAACAACTTCATTAAGAAGCTCAAAGGCTACATTTTCGTGATGACAGAAATGTTTAACTATGTTGGTCCAGAGATTTAAAAATCTATTCTGTAAAGCTGGATCCTTAAAGAGATTGTTTTTTTCAGCATTTCCGGCATCGTTGAAATCATATCCGGGAGCTTTATGAAGATCCAGGATGATATTGAGTCCATATTCTTTAGCTGCATTGATCACATTTTCAACAATCTCATAGCCAAGACCTTTTTCAATTCCGCAAGAATCCTCAAGTACTTCATAATCTATAGGAAGTCTTACATGATCAAATCCCTGAAGAGAGATCCATTCTATATCTTCCTTTGTGATAAAGGATCTGTGGTGTTCGTCTGTATGGTTACACTGGGATAGGAATCCGCCGAGATTGATACCGTGTTTTAATTCCATTATAAACTATCCTCCATTATTAATTGTGTGTCGTGTGTCATTATCTATTCTTTCAGATGAAGGAGTAAATTTATATCATATTGGTTTACTTAATGTTGAATTAATGACTAAATAATTCTTACATCTCGCGGAGAGCCCATTCCTTGCAGTTTCTTACTTCTGTGGCCAGTCCTTCGTAGAATTCTGGCTCATGGCATACCATAAGGATGCTGCCTTTGTAATCTATAAGAGCCTGTTTTAATACTTCCTTGGCATCTGGATCCAGGTGGTTTGTAGGCTCGTCTAATACAAGAAGGTTTGATGGGCGTCCGATAAGTTTTGCAAGTCTTACCTTTGCCTGCTCACCACCGGAAAGAACCTTTACTTTGCTTTCAATATGATCAGAGGTAAGGCCGCATTTAGCAAGGGCACTTCGCACTTCATACTGGTTCCATGAAGGAAATTCCTGCCATAATTCTTCAAGGCAGGTTGTTTCTATATCGGCAGGTGTTTCCTGCTCAAAATATCCGATCTCAAGGAAGTCCCCTCTTGATACATCGCCGCTGATAGGCTTAATGATACCAAGAAGACTCTTTAAAAGTGTTGATTTACCAATACCATTTGAACCGGTAAGCACTACTTTTGAGCCTCTTTCCATCATGAAATCAAGAGGTTTTGAAAGTGGTTCGTCATAACCGATAACAAGATCTTTGGTTTCGAAGAGTACACGGCTTGGGGTACGGGCAACCTGAAAATTAAATTCCGGCTTTGCCTTTGTTCTTGATAATTCAACAAGTTCCATATTGTCCAGCTTTTTCTGACGGGACATGGCCATATTTCTTGTGGCAACACGGGCTTTATTTCTTGCAACAAAGTCCTTTAATTCAGCAATTTCCTTCTGCTGTCTTTCGTAAGCTGCCTTCTTTTGAGCTTCATGAATAGCATGAACTTCCATGAATTTGTCATAATCCCCTACATATCTGTTTAAAGTACAGTCTTCAACATGATAAATGATATTGATAACGCTGTTTAAAAATGGAATATCATGAGATATTAAGATAAATGCGTTTTCATAGTTCTGGAGATAACGCTTAAGCCATTCGATGTGCTCAGCATCCAGGTAGTTAGTAGGCTCGTCTAAAAGAAGAATGTCAGGCTTCTCTAAAAGAAGCTTGGCAAGAAGAATCTTGGTTCTCTGTCCTCCGGATAATTCAGTAACATCCTTATCGAGTCCCAGGTCATTGAGACCGAAGGCACGGGCCACTTCATCAACTTTTGAGTCAATAAGGTAAAAGTCGTGCATGGTAAGGTAATCCTGAATGGTTCCTGTTTCTTCCATGATCTCATCCATTTTATCTGCCTTATCAGGATCTCCCATTTCCATATAAAGGTCATTCATACGCTGCTCTAATTCAAAAAGAGAAGCATAGGCAGACTGGAGAGTGGTTCTTATGGTCATTCCTTTTTCAAGTACAGCATGCTGATCCAGATAGCCGACTTTAACATTTTTTGCCCATTCGACTTTACCTGCATCAGGCTGCATTTTTCCAGTTACTACGCTCATAAAGGTGGATTTTCCTTCGCCATTTGCACCTACAAGACCGATATGTTCGCCTTTAAGAAGGCGGAATGATACATCGCGAAAAATCTCTCTATCGCCAAAACCGTGGGAAAGGTGTTCTACATTTAAAATACTCATAATAATAATCCTTTAATCTATTTGATGTTATTAATCTTATCTTTCATCCATTTTTTAATGGAGAAGTCGTCTAAGTTGTCTTTATATGTTTCGAATACATCCCTTATGGAAGTAAGGTTTGATGGGATGGAAAGGAGGAAACGGGTCTTTTCGTGAGCCATCTGCTCCATATCGATGATCTTGCCGCGGAAATCATTGATCCTTACTATAACGTTATACTCTTCAGCTATAGTCTTTAACTTGACTACTAACTTAAATGAGTATGAAATGTCGATGATAAATATTCCATAGAAAAGTCCTATGAAGAATGAAAAAGCTAAGTTGCGTGAAAGCCAATCGAGAGCTTCTAGAACCTCCGGGTCGATTACAAGGTAGTAAAATGCTCCAAGGGCTGTCCAGAATAAAGAGAACAGTGGGCATATGATTCCCTGGATATTTCCCCAGTTATCAGAATAGTCCCAAAGCTTAACGTGCATATGTATAATGAAAATGAGACCTGTTATATATTCTATTACGGTCATGGCAATACCCATGAGGATAACTGTGCAGACCTGATTCAGAAATTCATTTTCTTTAAAGAAAGGCATGGGAATCCTGGCCATAAGATAAAGGATAACAAGGCCGCTTCCGTATAAAGGAAGGCATGGCCCTACAAGAAAGCCCGGGTTGACCCATTTTTTATTTTTTCTGCCGTAGGGAGAACCAAATCTCCTATAGAACAGTTCGATACACCAGCCCAGAAGACTGCCGGTTGAAAACAAAAATAATAATACCAGTGCGTGATTCATGAAAAACTCCCAAAATAAGTGTTTAGATGTTTTAATATATCTGAGGCATATCTTATTCTATCCTATTAGAAATGTCAAAATAAGAATTGTGAATCTTTTTTTTGTCTCACCTCGGTTAAAAACAAAAAATATTTAAATGAATTTTGAGATTAGAGAAAAATATACTTATTTTTAGGGTTAATATAAGAAAAAATAGTCAAAATGGGGTATTGATGCCAATATTACTTTAATGTATAATTCTTAACTGTATGCGTATACCTTTTTGTGGAAATAGATTGGAAAGGGAGTAGATATACGCTTGTCTGGGCTTTAGATCAGACGGATTTTGTGGAGACGTATCGAAGTGGTCATAACGGTGCTGACTCGAAATCAGTTTGCCGGCTTGCTGGCACGAGGGTTCGAATCCCTCCGTCTCCGCTTGCTATTAATCAAAAAATTTTTAAAGGGAGAGCTTTTATTATGTTTAAGATCATAACAAAGAAAGCACTCAATCCAACAGTAACACTGATGGAAATTGAGGCACCACTTGTAGCTCGTAAAGCTGAACCAGGACAGTTCATTATCTTAAGAGCATCTGAAGATGGTGAGAGAATTCCTCTTACTATCGCAGGCTATGACAGAGAAAAGGGAACTGTAACAATTATCTTCCAGATAGTTGGTGGTTCTACAGAAATTCTTAATTCATTAAATGAGGGTGACTCAATCCCTGATTTTGTAGGTCCTCTTGGAAACAAGACAGAGACTGAAGGATTAAAGAAGGTTGCTGTTGTAGGCGGTGGCGTAGGATGCGCTATTGCTTATCCTGTAGCTAAGAAGCTTCATGACGAAGGATGTGAAGTAACATCAATCGTTGGTTTTAGAAATAAAGATCTTGTTATCCTTGAAGATGAATTCAAGGCAGCAAGTGATAACTATATTCTTATGACAGATGATGGATCAGCAGGTGAGAAGGGTGTTGTTACAGCACCACTTGAGAAGCTTATTGCTGATGGAGAGCAGTTCGATGAAGTAATCGCTATTGGACCACTTATTATGATGAAGTTTGTAGTTGCTACTACAAAGAAATATAACGTTAAGACTGTTGTAAGCATGAACCCTATCATGGTTGATGGTACAGGAATGTGCGGTGGCTGCAGACTTACTGTAGGCGGAAAGACAAAGTTCGCATGTGTAGACGGTCCTGATTTTGACGGATTTGAAGTAGACTTTGATGAAGCAATGTCAAGAGGTGCTACTTACAAGCCATTCGAACAGAAAGCAAGAGAAGAAGCATGTAATCTTCTTAAGAAGGAGGTACAGTAAGATGCCAAATATGTCAATGACTAAGAACCCTATGCCATCACAGGATCCAGATGTAAGAAATAAGAATTTTAAAGAAGTTGCTCTTGGTTACACAGAGGAACAGGCAAAGGACGAAGCTGCAAGATGTCTTAATTGTAAGAATAAGCCTTGCGTATCAGGCTGTCCTGTAGAAGTAAATATTCCTGCATTTATAGCTGAAGTTGCTGCAGGTAATTTTGAAGAAGCATATCAGATCATTTCACTTTCAAGTTCACTTCCAGCAGTATGTGGACGTGTATGCCCTCAGGAATCACAGTGTGAGAAGAACTGCGTTCGTGGTATCAAGGGAGAGCCTGTTGCTATTGGACGTCTTGAGAGATTCGTAGCTGATTATCATATGGCAAATGCAAAAGAGAAGGCTGAAAAGCCAGCTCCTAATGGACATAAGGCAGCAGTTATCGGTTCAGGTCCTTCAGGACTTGCTTGTGCCGGTGACCTTGCAAAGAAGGGATATGAAGTAACTATCTTCGAAGCACTTCACCTTGCAGGTGGCGTACTTGCTTATGGTATTCCAGAATTCAGACTTCCTAAGTCGATCGTTCAGAAGGAAATTGACGGACTTAAGGATTTAGGCGTTAAGATCGATACAAACGTTGTAATCGGTAAGACAATCTCAATCGATGAACTTATGGATGAGTTCGGATTCGAAAGCGTATTCATCGGTTCAGGTGCAGGACTTCCAAGATTCATGAATATCCCAGGTGAAAACCTTAATGGTGTATATTCAGCAAATGAATTCCTTACACGTATCAATCTTATGAAGGCTTATAAGGAAGAATCAAAGACACCTATCAAACATCCTGAAAAGACAGTAGTTGTCGGTGGCGGAAATGTTGCAATGGATGCTGCAAGATGTGCTAAGCGTCTTGGTTCAGATGTTACTATCGTTTATAGAAGAACTCAGGCTGAGCTTCCTGCAAGAGCAGAAGAAGTTGAGCATGCAATGGAAGAGGGAATCAAGTTTGCATTCCTTAATAATCCAGTTGAAGTTGAAGGCGATAACGGCTGGGTTAAGTCAGTTAAGTGTCAGGTTATGGAACTTTCTGATCCAGATGAGTCAGGAAGAAGAAAGCCTGTAGCAGTTGAAGGAAAGTTTAATGACATTGAATGTGACTGCATGATCATGTCAATCGGTACATCTCCTAACCCACTTATCAAGTCAACAACAGAAGGACTTGATACAGAGAAATGGGGCGGAATCATCGCTGATGAGACAGGTCTTACATCACGCAAGGGCGTTTATGCCGGTGGTGACGCAGTTACAGGTGCTGCAACAGTTATCCTTGCAATGGGTGCTGGTAAGAAAGCAGCAGCTGCTATGGATGCATATATGCAGACATTATAATAGATTATCTATATAACGGGATGGGGGCTTAAATATTAAGCCCTCTTCTTGTTTAAAAAAACTAATTGGGAATGGAAATTTAAATGACAGAAGATAAGAAGAAAAAAGGAATACAGGGAATGTTGAAAGCCACATCAATAATGGTAATTGCAAACCTTGTAGGCAGCGTGCTTGGATTTGGAAAAAGCATTCTTATTAATTCGATATTTGGTCCGGGAATGGAAACAGATGCTTACAATGCAGCATTTAAAATACCGGATTTCATATATACAATACTTGTAGGTGGAGGCCTTTCCTCTGCATTTATCCCTATATTCAGTCAGTATCTGGCAAGAGATGAGAAGAAGAGGGGATATAGAATGGCAAATACAGTTTTAAACCTTGTAGTTGTATTTGCTGTTGGACTTAGTGTTTTAGGACTTATATTTACACCTCAATTAACAAGACTCTTAGTAGACTATACAGGAGAAGGCTTTGATCTTACTGTAAGACTTACAAGGATAATGTTCCTCCAGAGTTTCTTTATGTGTCTTGTAGGTGTATTCATGGGAATCCTGCAGACCTATCAGGATTTTGCTCCATCTTCTATAGGGGCTGTGTACTATAACCTTTGTATTGTAGTATTCGGTGTTTTACTTTCACAGACCTTTGGACTTGGAATTGCCGGATTTTCAATAAGTGTAGTAATAGGTGCATTTGTAGATCTCTTATGTCATATAAGACCACTTAAGAGAGCTAAATTTGAATATATGCCTATCATAGATTTTAAGGAGGAAGGAGTAAAACAGTTCTTTAGACTCCTTTGGCCATCTCTTTTAGGTATGTCAGTTAATCAGATTAATATCATGGTTAACCAGAAATTTGCATCAGGACTGGGAGACAGTACCATAACTGTTATGGGAAATGCTCTTCAGATTATGAACCTTCCAGTAAATATGTTTGCTGCAATTTCACTGGCAATCTTTCCTGCTATGTCACAAAGCTATTCTATAGGAAAAGTTGATGACTATAAGGAAAACTTAAGGATAGGTTTTAATACAACAAACTTTGTAGCATTTCCATCTATGGCAGGACTGATATTCCTTAGTAAGCCTGTAATCAGAATGATGTTCCTTCAGGGAAAGACAACATCAAAGGACGTTGATAATATTGCCTTCTACCTTATCATTTATTCAATAGGTATTGTGGCATACAGTATAAGAGTTCATCTTAACAGATGCTTCTATGCAGCGCAGGATACTAGGACTCCGGTTACGGTAAATATAGTAGTCCTTACTATCAACATCATTCTTAGTTTTGTCTTCGTTAAATACTGGAAAGGTGGCGGACTTGCAGCAGCTTACGTAGTAGCTGGATTTGTAAGTATGATACTTAATTTCGTACTTCTTAGAAGAAAGATCGGAAGAATGGGTATCACTCAGATGGTAAGATCTTTGATAAAGACTGTAATAAGTACCGTAGTTATGTCTATAGTTTTAATAATCCTTACAAAGATCTGCGAAACAAACCTTGATCTTACAAGTAAAATGATGCAGTTTATTGAAACTATAGGACTTACTATTGCAGGTGTAATAGTATATTTTGTTACTGCTTATCTTATAAAAGCGGAAGAAATGACAACAGTGATCGATATTATAAAGAGAAAGATAAAGAGGCACTAGTATGTATAATGAGATAGCTAAACTCGTAATGTATCGTGATTTCAACCCGGATTCAGTGATCAACAGACTTAGTGAGATCATTCATGACTTTGATCAAAAGGCTGATGAGAAGGAAAATATTGTAACAAGGATTTATGTTGAGATAAGAAAACTTCTTGAGATAAGTACAGATTTTGGTTTTAACAGAAATCTGTGGCAGGATTACCTTTCTTTCTTAATAATCACAAATGAAAATCCATTTTCCCTTACATGTGAGAAGGTTGGATCTAATGGAGGAAGCGTTGTAAAATTTGCCTTAAATGACTTTAAGATTTTTGCAAAGCTTTTCACCTATGATTTTTCTACATTAGAGAAAGAGCTGTCCATTGATTGCTTTTCTACTGTTACCGCTTATCAGTCTATTGATAAGAAGGAACAGATGTATAATAGAAATGTATCTTTGAAAGTAAGAAACCTTAGTGATAGTATTAATGAGGTAGTAACATCCAAAGATTCATTAGATGAAAAAGCAAAGAAGATATTTGATATAGTAACTCTCTTTTATAAAAAATATGGCGTTGGAATGTTCGGCCTTAACAGAGCTTTCCGTATAAGACATGATCAGGGTAAAGAGATTGAGTATCTTCCAATTAACAATACAGATTCTGTAATGTTAGATGACCTGGTAGGTTATGAGATACAGAAGAAGAAATTAAGAGATAATACGGAAGCATTTGTTAAAGGAAAGAGAGCTAACAACTGCCTTTTATTTGGAGACAGTGGTACTGGAAAGTCTACTAGCATCAAAGCTATCATTAATGAATATTATGACGATGGACTTAGAATGATAGAGATTTATAAGCATCAGATGAGAGATCTCAATTCTGTCATTGCTCATATAAAGAATAGAAATTATAAATTCATCATT
This sequence comes from Eubacterium sp., assembly GCA_017420535.1. Lineage (GTDB taxonomy): Bacteria > Bacillota > Clostridia > Lachnospirales > Lachnospiraceae > Eubacterium_Q. The sequence continues at coordinate 12,209 of JAFOIV010000124.1, forward strand.
TATATGGATGATCTTTCATTTGAAGATAGCGAGATAGAATATAAATATCTCAAGGCGGTTATTGAAGGCGGGCTTGAATCAAGACCTGACAATGTTCTTATTTATGCTACATCTAATAGGCGTCATCTTATCCAGGAAACATGGAAAGATAATAATGACATGGAATTAGATAAGCACCATTCAGATACAATGCAGGAAAAACTTTCATTAGTAAACAGATTTGGTATCAATATTGGATTTATCAAGCCAGATCAGAAGGCCTTCTTTAATATAGTAACTGAACTGGCAAAAAGACATCCAGAAATTAAAATGGATGAAGAAAAGCTTAAGCAGGAAGCAACTAAGTGGGAGATAAGCCACGGAGGATTTTCTGGACGTAGTGCTCAGCAGTTTATTGATTATACCCTGGGCAACTTAGATCAATTTTCGAAGTAAAGCCCCTGGGGCATAGGAGAGTTAGGTGACAAAGAAAGAACTTGCAGTAGAAGTATGTAAAAGACTTGATAGTGAATATGGAAGAAATATTGAATGTTTTCTTCATTATGATCCCAATAAACCCTGGCAGCTTCTTATTGCCACCATCTTATCGGCTCAATGTACAGATGCAAGGGTAAATGAAGTAACCAAGTCTTTGTTTAAAAAATATGATACCCTTCAAAAGTTTGCTGAGGCAGAGGTTTCTGAACTTGAGAAAGATATATATTCTACTGGATTTTATAAAAATAAAGCCAGGAATATAAAGGCCTGTTCCATTATATTATTAGAAGAGTATAATGGGGCTGTTCCGTGGGATATTGATCTTCTTGTAAAACTTCCGGGAGTAGGAAGGAAAACTGCAAATGTTATAAGAGGCAACATTTATAATATTGACAGTATAGTTGTGGATACCCATGTTAAGCGGGTTTCAAGGCTTTTGGGACTTACTGGATCAGAAGAGCCTGAAAAAATAGAAGTAGATTTAATGAAATGTATTCCAAAAGATAATTGGATAATCTATAATATGCAAGTGATATTGTTAGGTAGAAATATTTGCATTTCAGGAAGACCTAAATGTGATATCTGTCCTATGAGAGATATCTGTAAAGGAAAAGTTAATAAATCATAATAAAAAAACATAGAAGTTATTGGAGGATAAGAAATGGTAGATTTTAGTAAGAAGCGCGGTAAAGGTACAAGAATTGCAGCAGGAATTATATGTATACTTCTTGCAGCAGGAATGATCATTGGTCTTCTTGTCAGCGTTTTATAATAATTGGGTGCACACAGCACATTTGTTGGAAGGTGAAAAAAGTGAAAAAGAGATTATTTAAGAATCTTGCATCAGTTTTGATAAGTACCATGATCCTTTGCATGGCAAGCGGATGCGGGAAAAAACAGGAAGTAGATCAGGTATCAGAAGAAAACAGTAAAGAGATTGAGGCGGCAGCTCTTTATTATTCTTCAACCCCAAGCGATGCATTGATATATGAAAATGTATCTATTGATGGCATCAATGTTGGAGGAAAGACTGTAGAAGAGGCAAAGAAAAGCCTTGATGAAAAGACAGCTTCATATGACGCTGTCAAGGTGATACTTACAAGTAGTTATGGTGATGCAGAGACTACAACTCATGATATGGGACTTGCCTTTAATACATCAAAGTCAGTAGAGGATGCTTTCGGTGTGGGACATTCAGGAAGCGTACTTGAGAGATATTATGAAGAAAAAAGTCTTAAAGATAAACCATGTGAGATCATTACTGAGAAAACAATAGTTAAATCAAATCTTGAAAAGGTTATTAAAGATCAGGTTAATTCAAAAATCTCATCTGGTAAGAAAGCAAATCTTATTAAGAATTCTGATGGAACTGTTAAGGTTTTAGCGGATTCTGCCGGTATTGTAGTAGATGTGGATAAGACAGAAGAAAACATTGTAAATGCTATAAATCTTGCAAATCAAGCTGGTGAGATCAAAGTTAATATAGTGATCAATGAAGGCAATCTTTCAGAAGAAAATAAGAAACTTGCAGATATAAAAGATGTTCTTGGAACATATCAGACATATTATGGTTTTTCAGCCGAGGGAAGAAAAGCAAATATAGCACATGCCTGCGAATTTATTGACGGTACAGTGCTTTTCCCTGGAGATAAGATGTCTTATTATAATACCATTGGACCAGTTGAATTATATAATGGTTATTCAATGGCGCCGGTCATTCTTGACGGTGAGCATGTAGATGGCGTAGGCGGTGGTATCTGCCAGCCTTCAAGTACATTATATAATGCTATTCTTCTTGCAGAACTTGAAGTTCTTCAGAGAGAATATCATGGTCTTCCTGTAAGTTATGTTCCACTTTCACAGGATGCAACAATTGCAGGTGGTTACCTTGATCTTATATTCAGAAATAATCTGGATTATCCTATATATATCGAGGCTACTGCTGATGGCGAATATTGTACATTTACTATTTATGGTAAAGAGACAAGACCTTCCAACAGAACTATCAAATATGAGCCAACAGTACTTAGAACAATAGCACCTGGTAAGGATAAGATAAAACCTGACAGTTCAGTTCCTGAAGGAAAAGAAGAGATTGATTCAAATGGTGCATCAGGTTATGAATGTGAACTTTGGAAATATGTTTATGTTGACGGAGAATTAATTGAATCTACAAAAGTAAACTATAGCTTATATGATTCAGAACCTAGAGTAATCCTTAAGAATCCTAAGGATATAGAAAAAGAAAAGAATGGTGGAAAGACTGAGACCACCACTCAGGCTACCACCCAGGCCACAACAGAGGCCCCAACAGAGGCTCCAACTCAGGCCCCAACAGAGGCTCCAACGGAACCTCCTACAGAACCAGAAACGGAACCAGAAACTGATCCAGTAGATGGAGAATAAGAATTAGATTGGTTAGATGAATAATAAAAATATCGGGACACCTTCTGATCTCATAATGAAAAGAAGTGTCTTAAAACATTTGAAAAAGAGAACAAAATTTATGACTGCCGGACCTTCGTCCGGCAGTGATTTTACTGTCTACAAAAATACCATAACAGTAAATGGAGCAGCAGATTCAGTACTTCTTAAAGATATAGAAGGGCTTTCAGCTGCGTCTTTAGCTTTTATAAGAGCAATCAATCATCTTTCTCTGGCATTTCCGATGGAAAAAAATGAGAAGCCAGAAAATGCTACTATGATGATCGACCTTATCCTTGGAAGTGAATGTACAGAGGAAGTTATTAGAAAAGAGATGAATCTTCTTACAGAACTCGCTGCAGGATACGGGCTTACCATTATTGGCGGAAATACCAGATATCTTGGAGAAGGTGATGATTACAGCGTAAATATCATTTTAAATAAGATTATGGAAGAAGATGAAGCAAACAATAGTAATGCCATTTGGACTAAGAAGATACAGCCGAAAGATAAGCTTATAATGGCAGGCACTACAGGTATGCTGGGCTCCAGCCTTCTTAAAATGAATTTTAAAGATGAATTAAGTAAGAGGTTTGCTAAATCCTACATTGATACCATGGGTTATGATATAGAGACTGTTGATATCAGCACCATGGCGTGGATTGCAAGAGAAAATGCTGTAAAGATGCATGATATAAGTAATGGCGGTGTATATGCAGCAATTTATCAGATGACAGATGCAGCAGACCTGGGCATAAGTATCATCCACGAAAATATTCCTATTGAACAGCCTGTGGTAGAAATCTCAGAGTTCTTTGGGATCAATCCATATAAATTGCTGGGAACAGGCGCTCTTCTCGTGGCAGTGCGAGATGATGCTGCAGAAGAACTCCTTGCTAGATACCAAAGCGCCGGTTTTATAGCATCTGTGATAGGGGAATTTACAAAAGAAAAAGACAGGATAATAGGATCATCAAAATATAAAATGAGACGAGTTATAACCCCTTATGATAAGGACGAGTTGGCGTCATTTTAGTAAAAGATTAAAGAGGAACAAAAGATGTTAAATATCGTACTTCATGAGCCGGAGATGCCGGCAAATACTGGAAATATAGGAAGAAGCTGTGTGATAACAGGATCAAAACTTCACCTGATAGAGCCAATGGGCTTTAATCTTTCAGAGAAAATGTTAAAAAGAGCAGGCCTTGATTACTGGCCAAGACTTGATGTGACCACATATGCCGATTATGATGATTTCCTTTCAAAGAATCCCGGTGCCAGAATTTTCTATGCCACCACAAAGGCAAAACATAGATACACAGACGTGGAATTTCATGATGGGGACTACATCATGTTTGGGAAAGAAAGCGCAGGAATTCCGGAAGAAATCCTTATTAAGCATCCGGATCAGTGCATAAGAATCCCTATGCTTCCAGAAGAAAGATCCCTTAATCTTTCCAATTCGGTTTCTATAATACTTTACGAAGCCTTAAGACAGCTGGACTTTAAGGGGATGGAGGACGAAGGAGAACTGCACCACCTGCACTGGTAGAAGGGATGCCAAAATAGAATAAAACGAACGCCAAAATAGAATAGATGCGAAAGTGCCCCCTCCAGCGGACTAAACATGTCCTTTGTAGGGGGCCTTTCGCGTATATTATTCTATTTTGGCTGGTTACTCAACCACGTAGCCTTTTTCTTTGATTACATTTACGACGCTATCTACATGTTTCTGGCAGATTTCTTCTGATGATGCTTCTACCATTACGCGGACAACCGGCTCTGTTCCTGATTCTCTTACAAGGATACGGCCTGTGTTGCCGAGTTCCTCAATAACAGCTTTAACGATTTCCTGTACTGCAGGATCATCCTGAGCTGCCTTTTTATCAGTAACTCTTACATTCTGAAGTACCTGAGGATATACTGTAAAGCCTTCTGTAAGCTCTGAAAGCTTCTTCTTTGTTGCCAGCATTACTTCCATAACTTTAAGAGAAGTAAGGATTCCGTCACCGGTTGTGGCATATTTAGAGAAGATGATATGTCCAGACTGCTCACCACCTATACGGCAGCCGTTCTGTGACATATATTCATATACATATTTATCACCAACTGCAGTTTTTGCATAGTCAATGCCGCAGGCGTCAAATGCCTTGTAAAGACCGAAGTTAGACATTACTGTAGTAACAACTGTGTTTCCGACTAATTCGCCCTGTTCCTTTAAATGTTTACCGCATACATAGAGAATGTGGTCGCCGGTGATAACATTTCCCTTGTCATCAACAGCAAGGCAGCGGTCAGCGTCACCGTCGTAGGCAAAACCTACATCCATATGATTCTCAAGGACATATTTCTGAAGGTTTTCGATATGAGTTGAACCAGCATCCTTATTGATGTTTGTTCCATTTGGATTAGCGTTGATAACCTGAGTTGAAGCTCCGAGAGCATCAAAAACTGATTTTGCAATGTTCCATGAAGAACCATTTGCACAGTCAAGGGCAACCTTAAGACCTTTGAATGAATAAAGGCCAAGAGAGATAAGGTAGCCGATGTAGCGGTTACGGCCTGAAACATAGTCTACTGTATAGCCAATCTTATCGCGGGTTGCATATGGGAGAGTTTTGATATCCTCATGGAAGATGTGAAGCTTTCCATCCAGGAAGTCCTCGATAAGGGCGATGGTATCTTCATCCATTTTTTCTCCCTGTCCATTGATAAGTTTGATGCCGTTATCATAATATGGGTTGTGGCTGGCGGAGATCATGATACCGCAGTCGAAACCATCGATTCTTGTAACGTAAGCTACTGATGGAGTTGTTGTAACATGAAGCATGTATGCATTAGCACCGGATGCCACAAGACCTCCTACGAGAGCATACTCAAACATGTAGCTTGAGCGTCTGGTGTCCTTACCGATAACAACCTTTGGAGCTTCTGTAAGACCGTTGCGTCTCTTTAATTCTCCATAGTACCATCCGAGAAAACGACCTACTTTGTATGCGTGATCTGCTGTAAGTGTTACATTTGCTTCTCCACGGAAACCGTCTGTACCAAAATATCTACCCATTTTTAATTCTCCTTATATTTCCCTTTTATTTTTTCACTAATGTTTTTATTTTTTCACTAATGTTTATATTTTTTTAATAATGATCTTGTGATCATTTAAAGCAATTTAAAATGTTTGATCAATTGTGTTACATCTCTGTGTGTTTAACATTTGATTCAAGAAGTCTGTTATAACCGAGCCAGCCTGTTTTATCGCTGTTTTCTTCAAGTAATTCTGAAAATGTCTCTAACTTGGCGTCTGTATCATCGGCATAAGCAAGAGCCTGTGCTTCGATAAGAGCAGGAGTCTTTGGTGAACCATACTCCATTTTGCCGTGATGACTTAAGATGCAGTGAACAAGTTCATCTTTTATCTTGGTTGGGAAACCTTCGATGTTATCGGCTTTATCCCTGACCATCATAGCACCGATAACGATATGACCCACTAACTGACCTTCATCTGTATAGTCGTTTTCCGGGAAAGGTGAAAGTTCCTTTGTTTTACCAATGTCATGCAACAGGGCTGCTGTAATAAGCAGATCTCTGTTAATGACAGGATAATTATCACAATAGAAATTACAAAGCTTTGCCACTGAAATAGAGTGGTGCATTAATCCGCCGATAAAACCGTGATGGATAGATTTAGCTGCACTCTGTCTTCTGAATACTTCTACAAAAGCTTTGTCATTTATGAAGAATTCTTTGAGAAGAGCATTTAAATGTTCTTCCTTAACACGGTCAATAAGAGTAAGAAGCTCGTTATACATATCATTATTGTTCTTTGGGGAACAAGGCATGTAATCTGCTTCGTCATATTCGCCATCCATGGCACGACGGACTCTTCTTATATTAAGCTGTTTTGCATCGTTAAATATGGTGATCTGACCATCTACATAGATATATTCTTTAGATTCAAAGTGGTCGATGCCACTTCCTAAGTCCCAGATCTTAGCATCAAGTGTGCCAGTTTTATCTTGAAGAATAAGACTGTAATAGGTTTTACCAGCTTTTGTTTTTGCAACAGTTTTATTCTTGCAGAAATATATTTCGGAAATATTTTCTCCCTCATGGAGTGTGTTGATATAATTCATTGCTACCCTGTCCTTCATTTTTATATTCATATTCCAATAGATTAACACGTTACAATGTTATCGGCAAGTTTAAGGAGAGGAAAGAAAAAAATGTGACTAAAATGTGAAAAATCTTGATTGTATCCTGTAATAGTTGTACACTACTCATGGGTAAAAATATTGGTTCTTGGGGATTACAGGGGATTTTTCTGTTTTTTTTCATGTGTTACAATTTAATTCAGACTTGCAGAATCACATTTTGGCAAAATAATAAATAGCCGACACCCAAAAAGAATAGGGGAGGATAAAATGATGAGGAAGGGTCTTTATAGACTTACATCAAAAATTTTGGCAACGGCACTTATTGTGGGACTTTATCCAGGAACTCTTAATGTAAGAGCAGAGGATGAAGGAACGAAAGAAAAAGGAGAAGTAGAAATAGCTACAGATATTGATAGCTTGGTGAATACTCCTATTGAAGCAGATTTTTCTGAGAAAAAAGAATCTGAGAATAAAATTACTGAGGAAAAAAATTCTGAGGAAAAGAATTCTGAAGAAGAAAAAGCTGATGAAATAATATCAGAAGAAGAAATAGCTGAAATCGCCGGTGAGATATTTAATGTAAGAATGGAAGCTATGTATGGATCTTCTGATGCTTATTCTATAACTTCTGATTATAAATTTGATAAGGATCCTGACGTCCTTGTAAATACAATACTTGGCGAAGGAGTTAAAGCGACAAACTGTAAGAGAACAGGAACAATATTTACGTTTTCTGGTGGAACAGATGCTATTGGAATTGAAAAAGGTATAGTTTTAGATAATTCAGGAAAAGTCGCAGGGAATAATGATCCTGACCTTGCAAAAATACTGACTAATCAGTACGGTGGTCATACTTCTACTCTTGAATTCACTATGAAGGCTTCCGGAACTCTTCTTAATTTCAATTATGCTTTTGCATCAGCGGAATTTAATCAGTCTGCAAGTTTTAATGATGTATTTGGTCTTTTTGTAAGTGTAAATGGCGGAGCATATGAGAATATCGCCTTAGTTACAAGGGAAGATGGAACTACAGTACCTGTAAATATAACTAATTTAAGAGCGGGTATCAGTGGTAAAGAAATGGATGGTGGTAAAAATACCAAACTTGTGCAGGGAGCTGAGCATTCTTTATTCAGACACAGGTTAGTAAGTATCAATAAATCTACATCTAATGGTGTTTCGATAGTATTTAATGCCCAGAAAGAGGTTAAGGTTGGAGACACTGTAAAGGTAAAATTCGCAATCTGTGATGTGGGAGATACAGGTGTTAATTCTTCTGTATTTATCCAGGCGGAGTCTCTTAGATTTGATGCTCCGGGTGCAAAACCAAAATATGGAGACGAAAATTTAAGAGAATTAAAAGAAGGCATAAACTATAAGATCAGTAGCGAAAATGTAGATTATTATATTACTGCTGATGATGAAGGCTGTATTCCTTTGATAGGTAAGGATCTTGAAGGTAAGGAATATGACTTTATGGGTAAAGATATCAGTATTACTCAGGTTGACTCAACTAAAAAAGAAGTGTCAGATAAACAGGAACTTACTATTGCGGCCCGTCCTGCAGCACCTAATGATCCAAGTGTTCCTACAGAAGAAGGTGTTGAAAGTCCTGTAAATGTAAAAGAGGCTGATATTAAGACAAGTGAAAACAGTATTTTGATCAACAATGCAAAGGATGAGAATCAATACAGTGTCGATGGAAAAAACTGGGTAAGCCCTGTTGACGGTAAAGTATTATTTGAGAATCTTGATACTGATAAGGAATATACAGTCTATACAAGAGTAGCGGCAACGGATGAGGCACCTAGCAGTGTTTCTTCAGAAGGTGTTAAGGTAAAAACCTACAAAATGCTTGAAGAATGCAACGTTGAGGGTGAGGATTACTGTGATCAGTATGATGGATTGTTCCATTGCCCAATAATTGTTTCAAGTGTTGATGGTGCAAAGATTACCTGGGCAGATAATAAGAATGGTTTTTACCAGTCTAAACCAATCCAGTATAAGAATGTTGGAAAACATGTAGTATATTATAAGGTTGAAAAAACTGGATATTATCCTACATATGGCAGCCTTAATATAGATATAGAGAAGAGACATGTAAAATTAAAGGCAGACCATAAGTCTAAAGAATATAAGAAAAAAGACTGTGCATTAACCTATTCACTTTCTGATGAATCAAAGATCCCAGAGGGAGAAATATTAAAGGGTGAGTTAGAGAGAGAACAGGGAGAAGACTTAGGAGACTATATCATAAGCCAGGGAAGTGTTACAAATGAGAATAACCCTAATTATGATATTACATTTGAAGAATCAGATTTTGAAATTATCAAGAGAAATGTAACACTTATTGCCGATGACAAAGAGAAAAAATATGGCGATGAGGACGAAAAACTTACATTTAAGATTTCTGAGGAGACACCTCTTGCAGAAAATGAAGAGATTGATGATGTCATTAGTCTTAAGGTTGTTAGAGAAGAAGGCGAGAAAGCTGGAGATTATGTTATAAGTGCCGAAGATGTTTCAAGTGATAATTATGAGGTAACATTTGTAAATGGTACTTATCATATCTTAAAAGAAGATAGTGGTGCCGTATTCTCTATTAAGAAAACAGAAGGCATTTCAAAGGCTGAAATTGATAAGACTGAAAGTGAAGTGCTGGATATGGTGCTTACTGACGAGGACAGGGCACTGGTCGAAGATGGAGCAGGCGTAGAAGTTTATTTTGAGATCAGTAGGATTGAAAACCTTGCTGATGAAGATAAGGACAATATCCTTAAAAAAGCTGGTGAGGGATTTGAACTTTCAAGTGCATTTGACATTACTTTATTCAAGAAGTTTAACCATTTGGAAAAAGTTCAGCTTCATGAAATTGATGCTCCTGTAAAATTTAAGATAGGTCTTGAAGCAACCGAAACAGAAGTTCCACAGGGTTATAGCAGAGAATATAAGGTATTCAGGATTCATGACGGGGCAGTTGAAGAGATCAGCGGAAATGTATCAATGGATGAATTGGATCTGGAGTCTGACAGATTTTCAAGCTTTGTTGTAGCATATAAGGACACGAAGATTAAGGAAGCTACAGTGGCAAAAGCTGAACCAGAACCAGTGACAATTCAGACGGGGGATTCAACTCCTGTTAAGGTTTTCTTTGTTATAATGATCTTTGCACTCTTGGGAATGGGAGTTGTGGTAGTTGAAAAAGAAAGAGACAAAGAAAAATAAAAAGGATGTGTTTTATCCTATATAGGGATTAAAATAGCCAGAGCTTTTTAGTTCTGGCTATTTTTAAGTTGTTCTTTTAATTTGCGTTGAAATGTCTTACAATTATATACGGATTATTATGTTTTAAAGAGGATAGAGTAATGAATAAGCGTACTTTAAAAGTACTTGAATATGAAAAAATATTAGAGACACTTTCAGGGTTTGCGGCTTCCCAGGGGGCAAAGAGAAGATGCCTCAGATTGAAACCATATAAGGATATTGTAGAAATTGAAAAACTTCAAAGTGAAACAAGAGATGCAATGCTCCGTATTAGTAAGTATGGCAATCTTTCCTTTGGCGGGGTAAGAGATATTGGAGAAAGTCTTAAAATGCTTTCCATCGGCTCTCCCCTTTCTATGAAGGAATTGCTGGATATTGCAGCCCTTCTTGAAAATGCTGATACGGCACAGCTCTATGGTGATAAGATCAAAGATTCCGAGGATAAATCTAGTGATTCCCTTACGGAATATTTCAGCATGCTTTCACCTCTTAGGGATATTTCAAGTGAGATTAGAAGATGTATCATTTCAGATGAAGAGATGGCTAGTGATGCTTCATCAAACCTTCGTTCTATCAGAAGGAGGATGGATGAAACTAATATGGCGCTTCATCAGGCTTTAGATAAGATAATAAAGGATGAGGGAACTCGCCTGTATCTTATGGATTCTTTAGTTACAATGCGTAATGGACGTTATTGTATTCCTGTTAAGGCGGAATATAAGAATAGTTTCCAGGGAATGATCCATGATCAGTCCTCTACTGGAAGTACTGTATTTATTGAGCCGCTGCAGGTAGTTAATCTTAACAATAAGATTAAAGAATTAGAGAATGAAGAGCATGTTGAGATAGAGAGAATATTAGAAGAACTTAGCGAGAGAACTGCTACTGTAGTTGAAGAAATAACAGAAGACTTAAAACTTCTTATAACACTGGATTTCATTTTCGCCAAAGCTAAATATGCAAAGGATATAAATGCATCTGAGCCTATATTTAATGAAGAGGGCATAGTAGATCTTAAGAGAGCTGTACATCCCCTTCTTGAGCGACATACGGCAGTGCCTGTAGATATCCGTCTTGGAGAGGATTATTCCCTTCTTATCATCACTGGTCCTAATACAGGTGGTAAGACAGTATCTCTTAAAACTCTGGGACTGCTTACTCTTATGGGACAGTCAGGCCTTCATATACCGGCTATGTATGGATCAAGGCTCAGCGTATTTGAGGATGTGTTTGCGGACATTGGAGATGAACAGTCTATCGAGCAGAACCTTTCCACATTCTCATCACATATGAGCAATACAATATACATTGTTAAGCATGTAACAGATAAGAGTCTTTGCCTTTTCGATGAACCAGGAGGAGGAACAGATCCTCAGGAAGGTGCGGCCCTTGCTATTTCAATCCTTACCTACCTTAAGAATAAAGGGGCTAAGGTTATGGCAACAACTCACTATACAGAGCTTAAGACCTTTGCAATCTCATGCGATGGTGTAGAAAATGCTTCCTGTGAATTTGATGTTAAGACTTTAAGGCCAACATATAAACTGATGATCGGAATCCCGGGAAGCTCTAATGCTTTTGCCATTACTAAGAGACTGGGACTTCCTGAAGAGATCATTGAAATGGCTAAGGAAAATATCAATGAGGATTCTATTGAACTTGAGAAAGTAATCTCAGTATTAGAGCATGACAAGAGAGAACTTGAAAAGGATAAGGCTGATATTGAAAGCTATAAGAAAGAGATAGAAGAATTAAGAAAATCTTTAGCTGAAAGAAATGAGAATATCGAAGATAAGAAAAAAGAGATAATTAATAAAGCCCGTGAAGAGGCTAAAGCTATCCTTGAAGATGCTAAAGAGACTGCGGATAAGGCCATAAAGGATTACAACAGATGGCTGAAGGATCCTAAGTCAGCAGATGCGTCAAAGATGGAAAAGGTTCGCAGTAACTTAAGAGAAAAAGGAAGCAAGTTAGGGGACAGAAATAAGAAGGAAGTAAAGAAGTCCGGCTTTAAGGCAGCGGATTTCCATATGGGAGACAGAGTAATGGTCATCAGTCTTAATGTGGAAGGACATGTTATAAAGACAGCGGATGCAAAGGGACTTATCACTGTTGAAATGGGTATCTTAAATTCAAGATTCCCTGCCAGTGACCTTATGATACTTCCGGATGAAAAGCCATCAGTAAAGACTGTAAAGGCTATGTCTGGCGGAAATATAAATAAAGGATATACATTTAAACCTGAGATCAATCTGCTGGGTAAGACAGTGGATGAAGCTATCTCAGAACTGGAAAAATTCCTTGATGATGCTATGCTTTCTCATGCCGCCCAGGTAACTATCGTTCACGGTAAGGGAACAGGAGCGCTTCGTAAGGGAATACAGGATTATTTAAGAAGGCAGAAATTTGTTAAGAGTTTTAGAGCAGGTGAATTCGGTGAAGGAGATGCCGGAGTTACCATTGTTACTTTTTAAAGTGGGTAGATGTTAAAAAATGGAGGTACCATGGAAAAACAGAAGATACTTATAGTAGATGATGATGAGAATATTTCCGATTTAATCTCACTATATCTTGAAAAGGAATGTTTTGATACTAGAACTGCATCTGATGGAGAAGCAGGATTAGAGATCTTTAAACAGTATGAACCAGATCTTATCATTTTAGACATCATGCTTCCTGGAATGGATGGATATGAAGTCTTAAAGGAAGTTAGACAGATGAGCGAGGTCCCAGTGATCATGCTTTCTGCCAAGGGTGAAGTTTTTGATAAGGTTCTTGGGCTTAAGATAGGGGCTGACGATTATATGGTCAAACCTTTCGATACCAATGAACTTGTGGCTCGTGTAAGAACCATTTTAAGACGTGCCAAGAAAAATGGGGAAGAGCAGGATAAGAAGGATGATTCTTTGAATCCTGCAAATCCAAAGAACCTTGATCCAGTGAGACAGGGAGATTTCGTAGAGTACGACAATCTTATTGTGAATATCAGTAATTATACAGTTCAGTTTGAGGGAAAGAATCTGGATATGCCTCCAAAGGAACTGGAACTCTTGTATTTTATGGCCAGCAGACCAAATCAGGTGTTTACCAGAGAGCAGCTTTTAAATCAGCTCTGGGGATATGATTTCATTGGTGACACAAGAACTGTTGATGTACATGTAAAACGTCTTCGTGAAAAGTTAGGACAGAAGTATAACTGGTCTATAGCAACGGTTTGGCGTGTAGGTTATAAATTTGAGGTAAGGTAAGATGCAGCATTCTATTCTTGACAGGATTTATATAGCTTTTCTGATCATTCTGCTTGCTTCATTTGGCATTCTTCTTGTATTTCTTTCTTTTTATACAAGAAGATTCATGATAAATGAGAGAAAAAGCACCCTCTATAATGAGGCGAGCCTTATAGCTTCACAGACGGTAGAAGCCTATATTGAAGGGAATATTTCTCCTGCTGATCTTGAACAGCTGTTTGATTATTATTCAGCAACACTTAATGCAGACGTATGGTTTGTAGATAAGGACGGCATGATCGTTGCTACTTCTTCTCCAAAGAAGCTTGAACTGAACAGTAGTAGTGATGCGGTTCACAGAGGAGAAGTAAGGGGATCCATATATGATATTTATCCGAATTACAATATAAAAAAGCTTTCCTATAAGACAGGAAATTTCAATGGAACATTTTCTGATACTATGCTTTCAGTCAATGTGCCTATCAATATAAGCCTGATCGACACTCCGGATAAGGAAGATGTAAGAAATGCAGGGGCTATAATAATTCATGAATCAACGCTTCAGATTAATAATCTTCTTAGAAATATTTATTCTATCAGTGTTCTTCCATGTCTTGTCATTATCGCCATTGCATTTATTTTCCTGGGTATCATTTCTCATAAGATCATCAGGCCTGTAAGAAGACTTTCAGATATTGCTGATGAATATTCAAAGGGTAACTTTGAAGTGGAAACCGGAATCGATACAAATGATGAGATCGGTCAGCTGGCAGATTCCATGGAATATATGGCGGGAGAGCTTTCCAAACTGGAGGATTACAGAAGAGATTTTGTTTCCAATATCTCTCATGACTTCAGATCTCCACTTACCTCTATCAAGGGATATATTCAGGCTATAAAGGATGGTGTTATCCCTCCGGAAAAGCAGGATAAGTATCTTGATATTGTATTAAATGAGACCAACAGGCTTACAAAACTTACTCAGGGACTTCTGGAACTTGAGAATTTCGATAATTACGGTCCATATCTTAAACTTGAGAATTTTGATATGATCGATGTGATACAGAATACATTAAATACCTTTGAAATGAAGTCTGAGAAAAAGAAGGTACCGATTTATCTGCACAACCATTCAGAATATACAGTGGTTACAGCGGATAAAACCAAGATCCAGCAGGTGTTCTATAATCTTATTGATAATGCGCTTAAGTTTACTCCTTCCGGCAAGCAGATAGATGTCTCCCTGGTGGATAAGGATAAAAAACTTATGGTTTCTGTTAAAGACCAGGGTATTGGAATGGATGAAGAAACAAGAAAGAAGGTCTTTGTCAGATTCTACAAAGGAGACCAGTCAAGAGGCAAGGATAAGACAGGAACCGGCCTTGGACTTGCTATAGCTAAAGAAGTAATAAAGGCTCATAATGAGATGATTGAGGTTAAAAGTGCAGAAGGAGAAGGTTCAGAATTCTACTTCACACTTACAAAAAAGACAGATGAGATCCATACAGATAATCTCAGAAGCAAGGAAGATGATAAAAAAACCTCATAAAAACCCGGAAAAATAGCACAAAAGCTTGACAAAACGTATAGTTATAGATATAACAATAGAGTGCCTTTTGAGCCACAATTGGTGGCTTGGGGGAGATATAATTTATCTATGGAGGATAGACAGTAATGAACAAGAGCGAACTTGTATCAGCTATTGCTGAGAAGACATCACTTAAGAAGAGCGACGCTGAGAAGGCTGTTAAGGCATTTACAGAAGTTGTTGCAGAAGAATTAAAGAAGGGCGACAAGGTTCAGTTAGTTGGATTTGGTACATTCGAAGTACTTGAGAGACCAGCTAGAGAAGGCCGTAACCCAAGAACAGGCGAGACAATGAAGATTGCTGCTTCAAAGGCTCCTAAGTTCAAGGCTGGTAAGGCTTTAAAGGATTCTATAAACTAATATATAGAAAATGAAAACTTGCCGTACCGAGAGGTGCGGCTTTTCTATTATGGAGGGTTAAAGATGAGATTGGATAAATATCTTAAAGTATCAAGACTTATAAAGAGAAGAACAGTGGCTAAAGATGCCTGCGATGCAGGACGTATTACTGTAAATGGTAAAGTTGCCAGAGCTTCTTATGAGATTAAAGTCGGGGATGAGATAGAGATTGCATTTGGAAACAAAACTGTTAAGGCAGAAGTTTTAAAAGTAGCTGAAACAGTGAAAAAGGAAGAAACTCAGGAGATGTTTAAAATAATAGCATAAACTGGTTGAAATTAGTCGGATAAAAGTATAAAATAGATTGTATCTTTATATAATAAATTGGTGGGTAATATACTATGAGAACAGCAAGGAGGAAAATTTCAAAGTCGGTTTATGCCATGATGATCGCATTGTTTATAAGCACGATCATTATTACTTCTGTGCGCATGAACACTTTAAGAAACGAAAGCAATATGCTTGCTGTTACAGAACAGTCCCTCGCTGCTGAGCTTGAAATGCAAAATGATACCACAAAGCAGTTGGTAGAAAAACAAGAATATATGAAGACAAAGAAGTATGTTGAAGAGGTTGCGAGAGTAAAGCTTCATCTCGTATATCCGGATGAAATAGTAATTAAACCAAAGGATAAATAAAAAGGTGCTATTTGGGTAGCACCTTTTTTAAGTTTTAATATGAATATACTTGAAAAAATTGATGGATATATTAAAAAAGAGAATATGATAGACTCAGGTGACGGAATTGTTGTAGCATTATCAGGTGGAGCAGATTCTGTCGCTCTTTTTCTTTGTCTGGAAAAATTAAGAGAAAGATATGACCTTAAACTTGTGGCAGCTCATGTGAATCATATGATAAGAGGTAAAGAAGCTGACCAGGACGAAGCTTATGTAAGAAAATTAGGACAAGACCATGGAATCCCTGTAGAAGTACTTAAGAAAGATGTACCTCGTTATGCCAGGGAAAATTCCATGACGGAGGAAGAAGCCGGAAGATATATAAGGTACGAATTCTTCAGAGAGATAAAAAAGAAGTATGGATTTAATAAGATTGCCGTTGCACATCATATGGATGATCTTTGTGAAACAGTCATTTTCAATATGATAAGGGGATCGGGGATCAAAGGCCTTGTGGGAATCCTTCCTGTAAGGGATGATGTGATACGCCCTCTTCTTTCGGTTGATAAAGAAGAGATAAAAGACTTCCTTAAGGAAGAAGACGTGCCTTATTGCATTGATGCTACCAATTACGATACGGATTATTCAAGAAACAGGATAAGAAATGTTATAATTCCGGAATTGTTAAAGATAAATTCAAAGGCTGTTTATCATATAGGACGGATCAGCAGCTCTTTAAGAGAGATAAACCAGGGTTTTGAAAGAGAAGCAGATAAATATGATTTCCTTTCAGAAGATGAAAAGCGAAGTATAGATGGTTCTTGTTTAAGGCCATTGGATAAGAATGTAAGATATGAGATCTATCTTAGGATGATCGAATCTCTGGTTCATAAGAGAAAGGATATTACCGCTGTTCATCTTGAAAATATAGATAGACTTGTATTGAAACAGGAAACAGGAAAGACTGTAAATATCCCTTATGGTATCCTGGTTCGCAATTCTTATGGAAAACTTATCATGACAAAAGATGATACAGATGATAAGAAGAAGGAAGACAGCCTTTCGGCGCAGTTTAATGTTGAGATAATAGACGCTGATCAGGAGCTGATAGATTCCATCATAAGAAAAGAACAAAAGGATGAAAGAACTGTTAAAATGATTGATTTTGACAAAATCAAAGGGGGTATTGGATTTAGATATCCTGAAGAGGGTGATACAATTGTTATCGATTCTAAAGGAAATACTAAAAAAATCAGCAGGATCTTCATTGATGGAAAAATCGACAGAGAGGAAAGAAAAAGATGGCCTCTTGTGGTAGATTCAGAAAATGTTATCTGGGTGTCAGGACTTAGGTTAAGCCCGGCATTTCACATAGATAAAGATACAAAAAGAATATGTAAGATTACATATTATCCGGCAACCCCGGACAGAAAGGAATAATATATGCAAGAAGAAATCGAAATTCTCATTAGTGAGGAGAAATTAAATGCCAGAATTAAAGAGATGGCAGAAGAAATCTCAAGAAAATATACAGGCAAGCAGGTTCACCTTATTGGTATTCTTAAGGGTAGTGTATTTTTCTTATGCGAACTTGCTAAACATATTACAGTTCCTGTAACTATGGATTTTATATCTGTATCAAGTTATGGAGATGGAACAAAGTCATCAGGTATTGTTAAGTTTAACAAGGACCTTGACGAATCTATTGAGGGAAAGAATGTTATCATTGTTGAGGATATCCTTGATTCAGGACGTACACTCAGCTATGTATGTAAGATCATGCAGGATAGAAAGCCGGCTTCATTTGAAGTTATCACACTTCTTGATAAGCCAGACAGAAGAGTTATTCCTGTAGAGCTTTCTATGACAGGATTTGTTATTCCTGATGAATTTATTGTAGGTTATGGACTTGATTATGCTCAGAAGTATCGTAATCTTCCATATATTGGTATTATTTCCAACGTAGATTAGTTAAATGTAATTTAGGTGGAAAACAGGGGTTTAAGCACATTAAAAGGAGACTAAATGAAGAAACAGAAGAATTTGGCGGGTATCTATTTTCTGCTTGTGGCAGTAGGAATCATTCTCTATATAATTATTTCCAGTATGGATGCGAATGTAGATACGACTTACACAGATGATACCTTAAAGAAAGCGCTTAAAGATTCAAGAGTATTTGAAGTAAATGTTCAGCAGAATTATGAAGTTCCGACTGGCAAGATCAGAGTTTATTTTACTGATGGATCGGAAGTTACCTATTATTCTACTGATGTTAATGAAACTATCAAAATGGTAAAAGATGCTGCTGATAAGAAGGTTGCTCTTAATATAAGTGATGTTGAGAGACCTTCATGGTTTGAGAAGGCGCTTCCATATATCTTTGCCCTTATCATGGTAATGTTTGCACTGTCAATTCTTGGAGGACAGGCTGCAAAGTCTGGAGGACAGAGTAATATCCTTTCATTTGGAAAGAGCCGTGCCAAGAAGGATGAAGTAACAAATATTACATTCAAGGATGTGGCAGGTCTTGATGAAGAAAAGCAGGAACTTAGAGAGATAGTTGAATTCCTTAAAAATCCAAGAAGGTTTTCAGAGATGGGAGCAAGAATTCCAAAGGGACTTATACTTGTAGGCCCTCCGGGAACAGGTAAGACACTCCTTGCCAAGGCTATTTCAGGTGAAGCAGGAGTTCCATTCTTTTCAATCTCAGGTTCTGATTTCGTTGAGATGTTCGTTGGTGTAGGTGCTGCCAGAGTTAGAGACCTTTTTGCTGATGCAAAGAGAAATGCACCTTGTATCGTATTTATAGATGAAATTGATGCTGTTGCAAGACGCCGTGGTACAGGTCTTGGAGGCGGTCATGATGAAAAGGAACAGACATTAAACCAGCTTCTGGTTGAAATGGATGGTTTTGGAAATAATTCTGGAATTATCGTAATGGCTGCTACAAACCGTGTTGATATCCTTGATCCTGCTATCCTTCGTCCGGGACGATTTGACAGAAAGGTCAGCGTAGGACGTCCGGATGTTAAGGGAAGAGAGGAAATCTTAAGAGTCCATGCTGCCAATAAACACATTGGTGAAGATGTGGATATGAAGGAGATCGCAAGAACAACAGCTGGATTTGCCGGAGCGGATCTTGAGAACCTTTTAAATGAAGCTGCTATTAATGCAGTTATTGAAAACAGACAGTTTATCACAAAAGCTGATGTGGATAGATCCTTCATTAAAGTTGGTATAGGAACAGAGAAGAGATCAAGACTTGTTCCAGACAGCGAAAAGAGGATCACTGCTTATCATGAGGCAGGACATGCGATCCTTTTCCATGAACTTTCAGAGATGGATCCTGTCTTTACAATATCTATCGTTCCTACAGGTGACAGTGCTGCTGGTTATACAATGCCTCTTCCGGGAAATGATAACCGACATGTTACAAAGACAAAGATGATGCAGCATATCATGGTAGATCTTGGCGGCAGAATAGCAGAAGAATTGATATTTGATGATATTACTACCGGAGCATCTCAGGATATTAAGATGGCTTCAAAGACTGCCAGAGATATGGTTGTAAAATACGGTTTCTCTCCAAAACTCGGCCTTATCAATTATGAGGCAAATGATGATGAGCAGGTATTCCTTGGTAAGGAACTTGGACATGAGAGATTTTATGGCGAGAAAGTGGCTTCAGATATTGATGCTGAAGTAAAGCGTATAATTGATGAATGTTATGAAAAGGCAAAAGAGATCATAATATCAAAGAAAGATGTTCTTGATAAAAGTGCTGCTCTCTTGCTTGAGAAGGAAAAGATTACAGGTGCAGAGTTTGATGCTCTTTTTGCACAGTAACAAGGCTGTTACAAGTGGGTGAACGCAAGGAAACTAAAACGTTGTTGAAAGTGTATATAAACGGTTAAGCCTGTTATGTAATATGCACAAAAACCGGTTGCCCAAAAATTGCGGGTGGTAAAAATGTATAAAAATATTTACAAAAAAAAATGTTTTTTAGCAACACTTAAAAACGTAGATGTATATAATATTACTTGTAACCCCCCAATACATTATATAGTTTTTTGCTACACCCCATAAGTAACAAAATACCTTCTCCAAAAGGCCAGGCGTTCGTTGCCTGGTCTTTTTCTATGTAAAAAGAGACCATTATCCCAAATTTAAACGTTTATATAAACGACTTGTTAATTAGTTTCCTATGTATTAAAATATCCTCATATGTGCATTTTAGATTTGGAGGAAAGTAACAATGCAAGAAGATAAAGTCTTACATGCTATAGAGTATTTTTGTAATTCAGTAAAGATAATAGACTTTGGTGCTCTGTTTTCAGATGGATCAGAAGAATATTGTTCTCCATGCGAACCTGCAGTAGGAGATGATCTTACGATCAGGTTTAGAACGGCAAAAGGAAATGTAGATTCAGTTTTCGTAACTGTAAATGATGATAGATTAGAAATGAAGGTTGGAGATTCCGATGACCTTTTTGATTACTATGAAGTAAAGATCTTAAATGTTACAGAAAGGCTTCGTTATTTCTTTGAGATTAAGGCCGGTAAGGTAACTATTTTCTATAATCGTATCGCACTTCAGAAAAATGTAAATCGTGATTATGATTTTGAAGTATTACCAGGATTTAAGACACCTGATTGGGCAAAGGGCGCCATCATGTATCAGATCTATGTAGACAGATTCTGTAACGGCGATAAGACAAATGACGTGCTTACAAATGAGTATTTCTATATTGATAGGCCAACAAAACACGTTGAAAACTGGGATCAGTATCCAGAAAACATGGATGTAGGAAATCATTATGGCGGTGATCTTCAGGGCGTTATTGATAAACTTGACTACCTTAAAGATTTAGGCGTAGACGTGCTTTATCTTAATCCAATATTTGTTTCACCTTCAAATCATAAGTATGATGCTCAGGATTTTGATTATATCGATCCACATTATGCAAAGATTGTAAAAGATGAGGGGGAATTGTTACCGGAAGGTACATATGACAACAGAAAAGCAACCAGATATGTGACCCGTGTCACTGATAAGGCTAATCTTGAAGCTTCTAACGAATTCTTTATTCATTTCGTTGAAGAAGTACATAAGAGAGGAATGAAGGTAATCCTTGACGGTGTATTCAATCATTGTGGTTCATTTAATAAGTGGCTGGATAGAGAAAAGATTTATGATATGAGTGATGATTATGAGAAGGGTGCTTATGTATCCAAGGATTCTCCTTATAGATCATTCTTTAAATTCCATGATGAAAATAACTGGCCAGATAATAATTCATATGATGGCTGGTGGGGACATGATACTCTGCCTAAACTTAATTATGAGGAATCAGAAAAGCTTCATGATTACATTTTAAGAATAGCTAAGAAATGGGTTTCTGCACCTTACAATGTTGATGGATGGAGACTTGACGTAGCAGCAGATCTCGGTCATTCAGAGGAATATAATCACAGATTCTGGAGAGAGTTTAGACAGGCTGTTAAAGAGGCAAATCCAAATGCCATAATCTTAGCAGAGCATTATGGAGATCCTAATTCATGGCTTAAGGGCGATCAGTGGGATACCATAATGAATTATGGCGCTTTCATGGAGCCTATTACCTGGTTCCTTACAGGACTTGAGAAACATAGTGATGAATTCCGCGGAGACTGCCTTGGAAATCCGGATATGTTTATTGGTACCTTAAGACATTATATGTCATTCTTTATGTATGGATCTCTTAATGTGGCAATGAATGAGCTTTCTAATCACGACCATTCAAGATTCCTTACAAGAACCAATAGGCGTGTTGGCAGAACAAATACTCTCGGTCCACAGGCTGCAAATGAAAATGTTAGCAAGGCTATCATGAGAGAAGCAGTGCTCTTCCAGATGACATGGCCGGGAGCTCCAACCATCTATTATGGAGACGAGGCTGGTGTATGCGGATGGACTGATCCGGATTCAAGACGTACTTATCCTTGGGGACATGAGGATATGGAAATGATAGAGTTCCATAAGGATATGATAAAAATACATAAGAAATACGATGCTATAATGCATGGCTCTGTTACATTCCTGCATGGAGAAAACAAGTGTGTAGCTTATGCGCGCTTTACAAGAAAACAAGCAGTTGTAGGAATCATGAATGTGGATTATACTGATAAAGAATTAAAACTTCATGTTAGAAGACTTGGAGTAAAGAATAATCGCACTATGAAGAGAGTCATGATAACAAGCGAAGAAGGTTATGATATTACAGAAGTACCATACATGGTACAGAACAACGTTCTTACAGTTGTAGTTCCAAAAATGTCATCAGTGCTTTTTGTCACAGACCTGGTATAATAGTGGGATGAGCAGTTTTTAAGATATAGATCCTAAAGGCTGTATTATCAGGAAGAGACAGAGAGGAGAATGTTACATGCATATCAGAATATCATCAGAAAGGCTTATACCAGTGAGCTTTTTAATGATAATAATCATTGGAACAATTCTTCTTATGCTTCCATTTTCAAGTGCAACTGGAGAATATACAAATTTAACAACAGCCCTGTTCACATCTACAACTTCAGTATGTGTGACAGGCCTTGTTGTGGTTGATACATTTTCACATTGGAGCGCCGTAGGACAGGGGATCATCCTTGTGCTGGTGCAGATAGGAGGCCTCGGAGTGGTAACACTAGGGGCTTTTATCATGCTTATAGGTAGAAGAAAATTTTCCCTTGAAGATAGAATGATCCTGGAAGCTTCGCTTAATGTGGAAAGAAGAAAGGGACTGCTTTCTTTTTTGATCAGGATATTTAAAGGCACCTTGTTAGTTGAAGCTATAGGAGCGGTGTTATATGCCATCAAGCTGGTTCCAATGCATGGAGTAAAGGGAATCTGGGAGTCTGTTTTCCAGTCCGTTTCAGCATTTTGTAATGCGGGAATGGATGTTATAGGACCTAACAGTATGATAGATTTCCAGGATTCTAATTATATGATGATCATCACTATGACTTTGATAGTCCTTGGTGGTCTGGGATTTGTAGTGTGGTTTGATGTGATAGATGGCGTATTAAAGGGAATCAGAAACAAGTTTTCTTTAAGAAGGATCATCAGAAACTTTTCAGAACATACAAAGCTGGTAATCATACTGACTATATCACTTCTGTTGATGGGTACAGTTGTAGTCTTTATAGCTGAATATAATAATCCATATACCATCGGTAATATGGGACTGGGAGGAAAGTTAAGAAATAGTCTTTTCCAGTCGGTAACATTTAGAACTGCAGGCTTTGCCTCTGTGTCACAGGATAAACTTACTGATTGTTCCTGTCTTGCAGGCTATGTGCTTATGTTTATTGGTGGATCACCTATAGGTACAGCAGGTGGTGTTAAGACTGTTACTATATTCCTTATATTAATGAATACAAGGTCCTTTGTACGTAACAGAAATGAAAATGTAGTATTTCGAAGAAGTATTCCAGAGACTCTTATGAGAAAAGCTGCAGCTATTGTATTTGTAAGTTTTTTTGGGGTTATGATAATGACATCTGCGCTTATTTTTGCAGAAAATATCGGACTGACAGATGCGTTGTATGAGATAGTCAGTGCTCTTGCTACTGTAGGTCTTTCAAGAGGGGTAACTCCTAATCTGGATACAATAGGAAGACTTATTGTTATAGTCTCCATGTTCCTTGGAAGGATAGGACCTATTTCCATGGCCATCTTCTTCTCAAAGGGAAGCGATTCAGAAAATAAGATTAAACACGCAGAAGGTACATTTTACGTTGGATAAGTAGTACCGGCTTTAAAGGAGAATAAAAAACTATGAAAAAATCAGTTGCTGTTCTGGGACTTGGAAATTACGGAAAAAGTCTTGCAGAAAAACTTTATGACATGGGGGCTGATGTCCTTGTAGTAGATAAAGACGAAAACCTTATAAAAGAATTTTCATCAAAATGTTCAGCTGCTATCTGTGCTGATCTTTGTAATGAGGAAGCTGTAGCAGCTCTGGGGTTAAAGAATATGGATGTGGTGATCACATCTGTGGCCAAGAACCTTACAGCAAGTATCATTGCTGTAGCAGTGGCAAAGGAACAGGGGGTTCCACTTATCATTGCTAAGTCTTCATCAGATCGTATGTCGTCTATTCTTTTAAGAGTTGGAGCAAACAAGGTTATTGATCCGGAAGAAGAGGGAGGAATCCGTTCAGCCAGGATCTTAATGTCTTCGTCATTTAAAGACTTTTTTGAATTAGATGACAATATGTATGTTGTTGAAATGGCACCAAAAAAGGACTGGATAGGTAAAAGCCTTTTGGAACTGGGCCTTCGCAAAACATTAAGTATCAATGTTATTGCTATTAAGAAAAAAGGCGGATTATGGCAGTTTGTTGATTCAAAGACAAAGTTTGAAGAAGAGAATTCTTTACTTGTAGTTATGGAAAAGAAGGATGTTCAAAAACTTAACTGATGCTGATCATGGAAAATAAGACTTTAGTTAAAGGGGTTATGTATGGATATAAGATTAGAAGTTCTTTCTCCTGATGACAGAGAGCAGTTTATTAAAGATAATCAGGATGCATTTAATTATGGAGCTTTAGAAGAGTTTGGATTAAGAGATGACCATTTTGAAGATGATGGACAGATCATTTCTAAAGAAACTATAGAAGCTTCTATTGATGGTGAAAATGCCATTACCTACCGCATTATGCAAGGGAATGATAAGGTAGGCGGAGTTATCATAAGAACAGAGAAGAATGTGGGAGAGCTTGAGATCCTTTTTGTTTCTCCTCATATTCATAGCAAAGGCGTTGGTTATAAAGCCTGGTGTGAAGTTGAGAGACTTCATCCGGATATTAAAGTCTGGACTACGGTGACTCCATATTTTGAACAGAGAAATATACATTTTTACGTGAATAGATGTGGATTTAAGATTGTTGAATTCTATAATGCCCATCACCTGGATCCAAATGATACTGATAGAGTTGACGAGTTAAATGATCAGTTCCCGGATGGAATGTTTAAGTTTGAGAAAAGAATAGATTCTGAACAGATCGAACGTATTAAGCGTTATGAGATGATGATGAATGACGCCCTTCTTCTTCTTGAGGAAAAAGATTTCAGATATGAGGAAAGATTAAAAAGACTTATCCAATCTCTTTCTGATTATTATTCAAGTGGTGAATGGAGAAATGACTTTAGAGATGATGAGGCAGGCAGGCTGCCTAAGGATTTAAAACGTGGAGTCCTTTCTGAAGATGGTCTTTATAATCTATTTGAAAGATATAAAGAAGAGTATGACGAACAAATGTTCTAAATTATATAGACTAAAGATATGAGAAATGGTATACTTAAAAAGCATACCATTTTTTATTTACCTAAATAGTAAACATTTAGATAGTAAATATTTATTAGGATCTATATTTGAGGATATATACATGGATTTCGAACTTCATTCAGAATTTCAACCCACGGGAGATCAACCGGAGGCTATAAAGGAAATAGTGCAGGGATATAAAGCAGGGCTTAAGAAACAGACTTTGCTTGGAGTTACTGGTTCTGGTAAGACTTTTACTATGGCCAATGTAATTAAGGAGATCAATAAACCTACCCTTATCATATCACATAATAAGACCCTGGCGGCTCAGCTTTATGGAGAGATGAAGGAATTCTTTCCGGAAAATGCTGTTGAGTATTTTGTCAGTTATTATGATTATTATCAGCCAGAGGCCTATGTTCCTTCTACAGATACATATATTGCAAAGGATTCTGCAGTAAATGATGAGATTGATAAACTCCGTCATTCAGCCACTGCGGCTCTTATAGACAGGAAAGATGTTATTGTTGTAGCCTCGGTTTCCTGTATCTATGGAATCGGAAATCCTGAGGATTATAAGCAGATGATGCTTTCTCTAAGGCCAGGAATGCAGATGGATAGAGATGAATTGATCGGTCGTCTTGTGGATATGCAGTATTCAAGAAATGAGATGGATTTTAAACGAAGTACCTTTAGAGTTAAAGGTGATGTTTTAGATATCATTCCGGCTAATACCAATGAAGATGCAGTAAGAATTGAATTCTTCGGAGATGAGATAGACAGGATCTCGGAATTTGATCCTCTTACGGGAGAATTAAAGAGAAATGTTAATTTCTCATGCATATTCCCGGCTTCATTTTACGTTATACCTCAGGATAAGATGGGGAAAGCTATTGAAGAGATAGAAGAGGAATTAGAGGAGAGAGTTGCATATTTTAAGGCTCATGATAAACTCCTTGAGGCTCAGAGAATTAAAGAAAGAACAGAATTTGATATTGAAATGTTAAGGGAGACGGGCTTTTGCTCTGGAATCGAGAATTATACCAGGATACTGGCCGGAGGAAAGCCGGGAGAAGCTCCTGCCACTCTTATGGATTTTTTTGGTGATGATTATCTTATCATTGTGGATGAATCCCATATCACTCTGCCTCAGGTGAGAGGTATGTTTGGTGGTAATAAGGCAAGAAAGCAGACTCTTATTGATTATGGCTTCAGACTTCCTTCGGCAATGGATAACAGACCCCTTAATTTTGAAGAGTTTGAAGAGAGGGTTGATAAGATCCTTTATGTATCAGCTACTCCTGCTCAATACGAGAAAGATACTGAAGAAAACAGGGCAGAGCAGATCATAAGACCTACGGGGCTTCTTGATCCAAAGATAGAAGTTCGTCCTGTAGAAGGACAGATCGATGACCTTTATTCTGAGATAAAGAAGGAGACCGAGGCAGGAAATAAAGTTCTGGTAACAACTCTTACAAAGAGGATGGCGGAAGAACTTACGGATTATCTCAGGGGACTTGATATTAAGGTTAAATATCTTCATTCGGATATTGATACTCTTGAAAGAATTGAGATCGTAAGAGATCTGCGTATGGGAGTATTTGATGTGCTGGTTGGAATCAATCTCCTTCGAGAAGGTATGGATATTCCGGAGATTACTCTTGTGGCTATCCTTGATGCTGATAAGGAAGGCTTCCTTCGTAATGAAACTTCTCTTGTGCAGACTATAGGCAGAGCTGCCAGAAATGTTGGCGGTCACGTTATAATGTATGCCGATACAATGACAGATTCCATGAAGGCGGCAATAACCGAGACTGAAAGAAGAAGAGCCCTGCAGCAGCGGTACAATGAAGAACATGGCATAACACCGCAGACCATAAAAAAAGCTGTAAGAGAACTGATATCTACTAGTGTAGTGGATGAAAATTCCAAGGGAAGAGAAAGATATTCAAAGGATCCGGATAGTATGAATAAGAAGGATCTTAAGAAAGAGATAGAAAGACTTTCTAAGAAGATGAACCAGGCAGCGGTAGAGCTTAATTTTGAATTT
This sequence comes from Eubacterium sp., assembly GCA_017420535.1. Taxonomy (GTDB): domain Bacteria; phylum Bacillota; class Clostridia; order Lachnospirales; family Lachnospiraceae; genus Eubacterium_Q. The sequence continues at coordinate 39,715 of JAFOIV010000124.1, forward strand.
GCAGCCAAATTAAGAGATGAGATTAAAGAACTTAAAGAAACTCTTAGAGATTTAGGTGATTAATATGAGCGATATTAAATATATAACAATAAAAGGGGCGAAGGAGCACAATCTTAAGAATGTGGATCTTAAGATCCCTCGCAATAAATTCATAGTATTTACCGGACTTTCAGGTTCAGGTAAATCCTCCCTTGCATTTGATACCATTTATGCTGAAGGACAGAGAAGATATGTAGAATCACTTTCTTCCTATGCGAGAATGTTTTTGGGGCAGTCGGATAAGCCGGATGTTGAGAAGATAGATGGCCTTTCTCCTGCAATATCCATTGATCAGAAATCCACCAACAGAAATCCTCGTTCTACAGTAGGAACAGTAACAGAAATCTATGATTATCTGAGACTTCTCTATGCAAGAGTTGGTATCCCTCATTGTCCAAAGTGTGGCAAAGTTATTGAGAGACAGACTGTGGACCAGATGGTGGATAAGATCAAGGAATTGCCTGAGAGGACTAAATTCCAGGTTCTTGCGCCGGTGGTAAGAGGAAGAAAGGGTGAACATGAGAAGGTTATCAGCCTGGCCAAGAAAAATGGCTTTGTAAGGGCTATGATCGACGGGGTAATGTACACCTTTGATGAAGAGATTAAACTTGAGAAGAATAAAAAACATAATATCGATATCGTAATAGACCGACTTGCCATGAGGGATGATATTGATATACGACTTGCAGGTTCTATAGAGACTGCTCTTAAATTATCAGATGGCCTTGTAAAGATCGATGTTATAGAGGGGGAAACAATGCTTTTCTCCGACAGCTTCTCCTGTCCGGATTGCGGCATTTCCATTGATGAGATAGAACCAAGAAGTTTTTCTTTTAATAATCCTTTCGGAGCTTGTCCTGTATGTACAGGTCTTGGCTTTAAGAGGGAATTTGATGCGGACCTTATGATACCGGATAAGTCTCTTTCCATTAACGAAGGAGCAATAGCTGTTATGGGCTGGGCTTCAAGCAATGATAAGAAGAGCTTTGGTCATGCATTATTTGAGGCTCTTGCAGAGACTTATAATTTTTCACTGGATACGCCATTTAAAGATCTTTCTGAGGAAGCAAAAGATGTGATAATAAATGGTACTCATGGTAAGAATATAAAAATCCATTATAACTCAGACAGGGTTAAGAGAAGTACCTTCGTGCATCCATTTGAAGGATTAATAAAGAATGTACATGATAGATACAATATGACAAATTCAGAAAATATGAAGGCGGAATATGAAAGCTATATGACATTTACTCCTTGTGAAGCCTGCCATGGTATGAGACTTAAGCCGGAATCTCTGGCAGTTACAGTAGCTGGAAAGAATATCTATGAGGTGACAGAACTTCCTATTGGGGAATTAGAAGGCTTTATTAAAGGCTTAAATCTGGATGAAAGACAGAAACTGATCGGCGGGCAGATCGTAAATGAGATTCATGCCAGACTTAAATTCATGGTGGATGTAGGGCTTAATTATCTTACTTTAAGCAGAGCCACATCGACTCTTTCAGGAGGAGAGGCCCAGCGAATCAGATTAGCGACTCAGATCGGATCAGGACTTGTGGGAGTAACCTATATCCTTGATGAACCTTCCATCGGTCTGCACCAGAGAGATAATGATAAGCTTATAGGTTCTCTTAAAAGATTAAGAGACCTGGGAAATACTCTTATTGTGGTTGAACATGATGAAGATACCATGAGAGAGGCTGACTATATCGTTGATATAGGACCTGGAGCTGGTGTAAATGGAGGAGAGGTTGTTGCCGCAGGTAAGATAGAGGACATTACAAAATGTCCGGAATCTATCACCGGCAAGTATCTTTCTCATGAATTAAAGATAGAAGTACCAAAAGAAAGAAGAGAGCCAAGGGGATTCCTTAGTATAAAGGGCGCAAGAGAGAATAACTTAAAGAATATAGATGTGGATGTTCCTATTGGAGTATTTACCTGCGTAACAGGAGTATCTGGTTCAGGAAAGAGTTCTCTTATCAATGAGATCCTTAAAAAGAGGCTTTTGAGAGACCTTAACCGGGCTCGTATCAAACCGGGTAAGTGTGATGACATCACAGGCTATGAAGAGCTTGATAAGATAATAGATATAGATCAGTCTCCTATAGGGCGTACTCCAAGATCAAACCCGGCCACTTATACTGGGGTGTTTGATCATATCAGAGATCTTTTTGCTTCTTCAAGAGATGCAAAGACTCTTGGGTATTCCAAGGGGAGGTTTTCTTTTAATGTGTCTGGAGGAAGGTGCGAGGCTTGTAAAGGTGACGGAATAATTAAGATTGAAATGCATTTCCTTCCGGATATCTATGTTCCTTGCGAAGTCTGCCATGGAAAGAGATATAATCGTGAAACCCTTGAAGTAAGATATAAGGGTAAGAATATCTATGAAGTACTGGATATGACAGTGGATGAGGCGGTAGATTTCTTTTCTAGCGTTCCAAGCGTTTATAGAAAGGTTAAGACTCTTCAGGAAGTTGGTCTTGGCTATATTAAACTGGGACAGCCATCAACTACTCTTTCGGGAGGAGAAGCTCAACGAATCAAACTGGCTACAGAGCTTTCAAGAAGAAGTACCGGAAGGACTATATATGTTTTAGATGAACCTACCACAGGACTTCACTTTGCGGATGTTCAAAAACTGCTGGATATATTACAGAAACTAACTGAAGCAGGAAATACAGTGGTTGTCATTGAACATAATCTGGATGTGATTAAGCAGGCAGATTATATAATAGATATGGGGCCGGAAGGTGGATCAGGCGGAGGAACTGTGATCGCTACAGGAACTCCTGAAGAAGTGGCTAAAGTTAAAAAGTCACATACCGGAGAGTATCTAAAGAGATATCTTAAGTAAATGGTTTAAGTGATTATCTTGGATAAATTTCAAAAAAATAGAATGATTGAATGATTTAAATCCTTTTCTGGAATCGGTTTTTCTGGAAAAGGATTTTTTCTTTTTGTTAAAGTGAATATTTGTTAAAAAGGGACAATGGTGAAAAGTGTGTGTCAAAAGTGTGACTGAAAAAATCAAAACTTTTTGAGAGAGTATAGTGGGGCTATGCAAGTAGTATAGTTCACATGCTAAAAAAATGAGTGTATATATGCATGATGCACAAAGAAATTTGAAAAATTTTGGATAGATGGTTGATTGAATGTGACCGATTATGAGCGTATACTTTCAGTATGATCATATATAAGGAGGTACTAGGGAATGATTTATACGGTTACTTTTAATCCTTCATTGGATTACATAGTTACTGTAGATGACTTTAAGCTTGGGCTTACAAATCGCACGACCACTGAGCTTATGCTACCGGGGGGGAAAGGCATCAATGTTTCAATAGTATTATCAAATCTTGGGGTGAAGAATACCGCATTTTATTTTTCAGCTGGTTTTATTGGAGAAGAAATCACAAGAAGAATTAAAGAAAGCGGAATAAATGCAGATTTTATCCGAGTAGAGAAGGGAAATTCACGCATTAATCTCAAATTAAAGTCCATTGACGGTACTGAGATAAATGGCATGGGGCCAGATATCACAAAAGATAATGTTGAAGAATTGATGAAGAAACTTGATCAGGTAACAAGAGGAGATATCCTGGTTCTTGCAGGAAGCATTCCATCTTCAATGCCTGATTCAATTTATAGTGACATCATGGAAAGACTTGAAAACCGCGGAGTAAAGATAGTGGTTGATGCAACAAAAGATCTGCTGCTGAATGTACTTAAATTTAAGCCATTTCTTATTAAGCCAAATAACCATGAACTTGGAGATATCTTTGGAGTGGAATTAAAGACCAGAGAAAGCGTAATTCCATATGCAAAGAAACTTCAGGAAATGGGGGCTAAGAATGTGGTGGTTTCAATGGCAGGTGAAGGCGCTGTTCTCATCGGTTCAGATGGTTCAGTAGTGATGTCAGAGGCGCCTAAAGGAACATTAGTAAATGGTGTTGGTGCAGGTGACTCAATGGTAGCCGGGTTTATCGCTGGATGGCTCCAGGACGGAAAGCTTGAGAGAGCATTTAAGATGGGACTTGCTGCTGGTTCAGCAAGTGCTTTTTCGGAATATCTCGCAACAAAAGAAGAAGTAATGGAGATATACAATTCGATAGCTTAGGCAGGAAATAAATAAGGAGGAAGAAATATGAGGATAACGGATCTTCTCGATAAGAGAAGTATAGAGCTTAACGCATTTCCTAATTCAAAACAGGAAGCCCTTGATATGGCAGTTGAACTTATGGGAAAAGGCGGAAAGTTAAAAGACAAGGAGGCATATAGAAAACTTGTATATGCCAGAGAAGAAGAAAGCACAACAGGTGTTGGCGAGGGAATCGCAATTCCACATGGTAAAGGAAATGCGGTTAAAGAGCCAGGACTTGCTGCAATGGTGATCAAAAATGGAGTAGATTTTGAGGCGTTAGATGATGAGCCGGTTGATCTTCTCTTCCTCATTGCTGCACCTGATACTAAAGACAATGTTCATCTTGATGTTCTTTCAAAACTGTCCATGATGCTTATGGATGAGGATTTCAGAAATAATCTTAAGAATGCATCAACAGTTGATGAATTCTTAAAGATAATCGATGAAGCAGATGAAGAAAGAAAGGATGTAGATGAAAAGCTTGCATCCACAAGTCACGGTGATTCAGGAATAAAGGTTGTAGCAGTAACATCTTGTCCTACGGGAATCGCACACACTTATATGGCGGCTGAAGGCCTTGAAAAAGCCGCAAAGAAAGCCGGAGTTGCAATTAAAATTGAAACAAGAGGTTCATCAGGAGCTAAGAATGTACTTAGCGATGCTGATATCGAAGCCGCAGATTGCGTTATCGTTGCTGCTGATGCAAAAGTTCCTATGGGAAGATTTAAAGGAAAGAAACTTATTCAGAGAAAAGTAGCAGATGGAATCAATAAAGCAGATGAACTTATAGAGATCGCTGTTTCAGGAAAGGCACCTGTATATGAAGGCGGTGCAGAGAAGGAAAGCGATAATTCTAAAGAATCAAAGGGCGGAGCACATTCAATCTATACATGGCTTATGGCCGGTGTATCACATATGCTTCCACTGGTAGTTGGTGGTGGTATTCTTGTAGCTCTTGCATTCCTTGTAGATACTATCGCAGGTTATGGTGCTTCAGGAAGTGGTAACTTTGGTTCTATCACACCACTTGCTGCGTTACTTAAATACGTAGGCGGCCTTGCAATGGGACTTATGGTTCCAGTACTTGCAGGTTATATAGCATATGCCATTGCAGACAGACCAGGTCTTGCAGTTGGTTTTGTAGGTGGTCTTCTTGCAGCAAACGGAAATGCAGCCCTTTCAGGTTTTGTATTTAGCGATGGAGCAACCATTTCACTTGATGGTAAGGCACTTGGATCATTTGGCAAGTTCCTTGCTCAGCTTGGTTTCCAGCAGGATGGCGGTGGAGCTACTGTTTCAGGATTCCTTGGCGGTATCGTAGCAGGTTTCCTGGCAGGTTTCATAGTTCTTGGTTTACAGAAGCTCTGTGCAAAGATGCCAGCAGCTCTTGATGGTATCAAGCCAATGCTTATCTATCCACTTGTTGGTATGTTCTGCATTGCAGTACTTATGATCTTTATATTTAATCCTCTTATTGGATGGTTAAATACAGAACTTTCAGAAATGCTTACACAGCTTGGAAAAGCCGATGCACTTTGGGCTTTAGGTCTTGTCCTTGGAGCTATGATGGCAATTGATATGGGTGGTCCTATCAATAAAGCGGCTTATGTATTTGGTACAGGTATGCTTACACAGGCAGCTGGATCTTCAGATCCAAACTTCCAGAAGATCGCATATATCTCAATGGCATCAGTAATGGTAGGTGGTATGTGCCCACCAGTTGGTATCGCTCTTGCTAACCTGTTATTCCCTAAGAAGTTTACAAAGGCCGAAAGAGGAACAACAATTACAAACTTTATCATGGGTGCATCATTTATTACAGAAGGTGCAATCCCATTTGCAGCTGCTGATCCAGGACGTGTAATTCCATGTACACTGGTTGGTTCAGGTGTTGCCGGATTACTTGTTGCATTATTTGAATGTACACTTATGGCACCTCATGGTGGACTCTTCGTAGTTGCAACAATTGGAAATCCACTTCTTTATCTTGTAGCCTGGGCTGTTGGATCAGTTATTACAGCTATCATGCTTGGAATTTTAAAGAAGAATGTTGAAGAATAATGACGAGTTTTCTTTAATAAATTTAATATAAGAAAGGGATTGATAATATGATTAGTTTTGAATATATTATTAAGGACGAGCATGGAATCCATGCAAGACCAGCTACAGATCTTTTTAAGATGACAAAGAATTATGACTGTACATTTACTGTTACAAAAGGCGAGAAGACTGTGCCTTTTAAGGGAGTAATGGGAGTTATGTCTCTTGGAGCAAAGCAGGGCGATGCGGTGACATTCTCTTTTGACGGTCCTGATGAGGCTGCTGCAAAGGAAGCCTTTGAAAAGTTCGTTTCAGAAAATTTATAAGAATTATTTTAGGGCTGGGTACATATAATATATGTACCTTCAGCCCTGTTTGTTTTATAATGAAAAGGCAGGTTTTCATACACCTTTTCGTTATAAAGGGAAGGAGAATGACATGGAAATTTTTGCAGGAAAATCTGTCTTTGGAGGGATTGCCATAGGCAGAATTTCGATATATTCTAAAAATGAACAACAGGTAAAACGTATAAAGGTTACAGATGTTGAAGGAGAGATAAGCAGATATCATAAGGCGAAAGATGTAGCTATAGAACAGCTTTCAAAACTTTATGATAAGGCAGTAAAAGAGGTAGGAGAAGCAAGTGCTGAGATCTTTGAAGCGCATCAGATGATGCTTGAAGATGGAGATTATATAGATTCAGTAGAGAATATAATCCGTACTCAGGAAGTAAATGCTGAATATGCCGTTGCAATGACTGGAGATAATTTCTCTGAGATGTTTGCGAATATGGATGATGAATATTTCCGTGGCAGAGCTGCCGATGTAAAGGATATTTCAGAAAGAGTTGTAAAGATCCTTATGGGAGCTGAAAGCGGAAAGATAGAATCTGATGAGCCGGTTATTATTGTTGCTGATGATCTTGCTCCTTCAGAAACAGTTCAGCTGGATAAAGATCTTATCTTATCTTTTGTAACAGTTCATGGATCAGCAAATTCTCATACAGCAATCCTGGCTAAGACCATGAGTATTCCAGCTGTAATTGGTGTTAATATTCCGCTGGATATGTCCATGGATGGAAGAATGGCAATAGTTGATGGATTTGAAGGTAAGATATATGTTGATCCATCAGAAGAAGTGCTGGATGCTAAAAGAAAAATCCTTGCAGAAGAGCAGGATAAAAAGCAGTTATTAGAACAGCTTAGAGGAAAAGAAAATATTACTCTTGATGGTCAGCGAATAAACCTTTATGCTAACATAGGAAATTCAAAAGATTTAGCTCTTGTAATGAAAAATGATGCCAATGGTATAGGACTTTTCAGATCAGAGTTTATTTATCTGGGTTCCGATCACTATCCTACAGAGGCTGAGCAGTTTGCTATCTATAAGCATGTTGCAGAGACTATGGCGGGTAAGAAAGTTATAATCCGAACACTTGATATTGGTGCTGATAAACAGGCTGATTATTTTGAATTACCTCATGAAGAGAATCCGGCATTAGGACTTAGAGCTATAAGAATATGTCTTACAAGACCGGAGATTTTTAAGACACAGCTTAGAGCAATCCTTCGTGCCAGTGCTTTTGGTAAGATCTCTATTATGTATCCTATGATCATTTCTGTGGATGAAGTAAGAGAGATAAAGACAGTTATGGCAGAGGTTAAGGCAGAACTGGAGGCAGAAGGTGTTGCATACGATAAGAATATAGAAGAAGGAATAATGATAGAAACACCAGCGGCAGTTATGATGGCTGATGAACTGGCTAAGGAAGTTGATTTCTTTAGTATCGGTACTAACGACCTGACCCAGTATACTCTTGCCATAGACCGCCAGAATCAGAGCCTTGAAAGATTCTATGATCCTCATCACCCTGCAATACTTAAGATGCTTAAGATGGTAGTTGATAGTGCTCATAAGTATGGTAAATGGGCAGGTATATGTGGAGAACTTGGAGCAGATACAGAACTTACAAAAGAATTTCTTGCTATGGGATTTGATGAACTTTCAGTATCACCAGGCAGAGTCCTTCCAATCAGAAAGATTGTTCTTGAAACAAATGTAGCTGAATATAAAAAGGAGAAAGGGATGCAGTAAATATGCTATCTGAAAAACGCAGAGGAGATATACTTAAATTAGTAGGACAGAAGAAAAGCGTTACAGTACAGGAGCTGAAAAATGCTCTTGATGCTTCTGAATCGACCATAAGAAGAGATATTACGTCCCTCAGCAAAGAAGGAAAACTTATAAAGGTATTTGGCGGAGCTATAGCTGTTGAAGGCGCACCGTCTTCAAAAGAATTAACTGTAGGTCAGAAGGAAGCTATAAATAAAGAGGAAAAGCTTAGAATAGCCAGATATGCCGCTTCACTTATCAGACCTGGAGATTATGTATATATTGATTCGGGAACCACAACAGGATATATGCTGGAATTCATTAAAGAGAAGGATGCTACATATGTCACAAATGCGGTAGCCCATGCCAAGACTCTTGCGTTAAAGGGGCTTAAGGTCCTTTTGATCGGAGGAGAATTAAAAGAAACCACAGAAGCTGTTGTTGGCGCAGATGCAATACTTCATATTCAAAAATATCATTTTTCAAAAGGCTTTTTTGGAACAAATGGGATCAGTATCAAATTGGGATTTACAACACCGGATGTAAGAGAGGCCCTTATAAAGAGAGTCGCAATACAGAACACACAGCTGGGTCAGAGATATATTATGGCTGATGCAGAAAAGTTCGGGCAGGTAAGCTCAGTTACATTTGCGGATCTTGACGGAACAGTTACACTTACCGATAGACAGCCTGATGATGTATTTCTTAAAAAAATGGAAATACGTGTTGTTTAATCATAAGCCTTGTAATATAATGGCTATGGTGTAATATGACTTTAGATGGTATTTCATTTATAGTTAATAAATAATACATATATATATTTACGGAGGTAAAATTAATGTTAGTATCAGCAGAGAAGATGCTTAAGGATGCCGTTGCAGGACATTACGCAGTAGCTCAGTTCAACATCAACAACCTTGAGTGGACAAAGTCAATCTTACTTGAGTGCCAGGAGCTTCAGGCACCAGTTATCCTTGGTGTTTCAGAAGGTGCTGGAAAGTACATGACAGGTTATAAGACTGTTGCAGCTATGGTTAAGGCTATGGTTGAGTCTCTTGGAATCACAGTTCCAGTTGCTCTTCACCTTGATCACGGTTCATACGAAGGAGCTAAGGCTTGCATCGAAGCTGGCTTCTCATCAATCATGTTCGATGGTTCATCACTTCCAATCGAAGAGAATATCGAAAAGACTAAAGAACTTATCGCTATCTGCAAGGAAAAGGGAATCTCTCTTGAAGCAGAAGTTGGTGGTATCGGCGGAGAAGAAGATGGCGTAGTTTCAACAGGTGAATGCGCTGATCCTCAGGAGTGTAAGGAAGTTAACGACCTTGGACCTACAATGCTTGCTTGTGGTATTGGTAACATCCATGGTAAGTATCCAGAGAACTGGGCTGGTCTTCAGTTCGACGTTCTTTCAAATATCAAGGCTGTTACAGGTGATACTCCACTCGTACTTCACGGTGGTTCAGGAATCCCTGATGAGCAGATCAAGAAAGCTATCGATATGGGTGTAGCTAAGGTTAACGTTAATACAGAGTGCCAGCTCGTATTCGCAGCAGCTACAAGAAAGTATATCGAAGAAGGCAAAGATCAGCAGGGTAAGGGTTACGATCCTCGTAAGCTTCTTGCACCTGGTGCTCAGGCTATCAGAGATGAAGTTAAGAACAGACTTGAAGTTTTCGGTTCAATCGGAAAAGCTAACTAGTTTTTAATTTTTGAATATGTATTTATTGGAAGGCGTGTATGACACGCCTTCTTTTTTTTAGGCATATTTACTGTAAAGCATGTGAAATAGCAAAATAATACTTGTTTAGAGAATATAGGTGTGATACTATTCGGATGTATATATGATTGGAAACGTTTTCAGAAGACTTTCCATATATGCAATAATTTAATTATTTATGGGGAAAATAAAATGAAAAAATGTAGGTTGGTTGCAGTCACTTTAGTAGTGGCATTATTTTTGGCGTGTTTTAATGTTTGGATAACTCCCAGGGAGGTAAGGGCATCCGAAGCGCTA
>JAFOIV010000125.1 GCA_017420535.1 Eubacterium sp.
CCTTTGATCTATAACTAGCTTTGCCCCTACAGAAAGAATAAGAAGGTCAAGTATATGCTGGATAAAATTTGCTATAACGCTGGATGTATGACCAATCATAGCAGTTTTATATCCTGCCCTTACATAATCTGCCTGCAGATTCCCCCATTTTTCTTCAAATTTTTCTTCAAGTGCAAAAGACTTAATAGTCTGAATTCCATTTATAGCTTCAACAAGAAAAGACTGAGAAGCAGCTCCAGTCTCAAACTTTTTATCAAGACTTTTCTTATATAAAGGGGTTATTATAGCTGAAAGCAATGCAAAGAATGGTATTGCCAGAATAACTATAAGCGTTAATAACTTACTATAAAATAGCATCACTACAATATAGACTATGATAAACAATACATCTATCATAGAGGAAAGCGGTGTTCCAGTAAGGAAATTTCTTATTTGATCAAGTTCTCTTACTCTGGCTACGGTTTCACCCGCCCTCCTGCTCTCAAAATATTTAAGCGGAAGTGAAAATAAGTGTTTAAATAGTCTCTGACTCAGGATCACATCGATTCTATTTGTTGTATGTACAAAGAGATATGCTTTACAGATACTTATCATCAGTTCATAAATATAGACAATAAGAATCCCAATAGATATGGTATATAATGTATTAAGTGTTCTATGTGTAAGGACTTTATCTACTACCACCTGCGTCATTAAGGGTGTACATATTCCCAAAATCTGAATAAAAAGTACCGCTATAAGAACAGTGATAAACTGCTTCTTAAATTTTATAATAGTAGGTATAAACCAGTTAAATCCGAACTTCTTTCCACTTATTTCATCACTATCTACGTCAGTAACTTTTTTCCCTAGGATTATACATTTACCTGTTATTATTTCATAAAGTTCTTCCTTACTTACAGTCTCTGATTTGCCATAAGAAGGTCTCATAATAATGTATTTATCTTCCTTTTTTCCAAGGATTATAAGGAATTCTCCATCCTTAGATGCAGCCATCACAGGCACTGTAAGATCTTTCATTATTTTATCTTTAAATTCTGCATATCTTACCTTAAGCCCCATTCTCTTTGCAGTTTTAATAATAAACACGTCTTTATCATCTGCCGCTTTAATTTTTTTCTCTAAATCCTTATCATGATTTTCAACTTTTAGCAGCTTAAGTATTATCATAAAACATACATATGCTGAATTGTTTTTACTATCTGTTTTATTCATTAACTGTTACTCCCATTAAAAAGGGCATTTTCTATATATAGAAAAATGCCCTAAAAAATAATTATTAAATTACATACAAACCCAGATATTTCCTTCGTCTGGTGAAGGTTCAATCGTTATCTTCTGAGGTACATCTACATATTCAATGTATGATCCCTCCGACATATCCTGAATAACCATTCCTGTCATATCCATACATTCTATGTCTTCACCTGTTTCTGCATCTTTTGAATGAATCACACGATACTGGAACGGTATCTCCTTCACAATTCCTTCAGCTTCGAGATAAAGGTCATCTATAGAAGGATCATATTCCGCTGCACCGCTTTCTATTAGCTGTGGTTCAGCAATAGGTACACTCAATGAAACAGGTATCTCATTTTCATTTCCCTGCTCATTTACTGGTTCTAATATCGCTACTGGTCCTTCTTCGAATGTTTCCTCTACTTCAGGTTCAATACTTATATACTCGGAATCATCTTCAGGTATCGATTCAACGCTCATCAATACCGGTCCATTAACTACAACAGGTCCATTTACAATAACAGGTCCTTCTTCCATAATCGGTCCATCTATTTCAATTGCTTCTTGTGGTCTTGAAACATATACAGTTATATTCTCTCCTGTTACAGGATCTTTCTTTTTAAATTCCTTTAAGTAAAGGCATTTACTTTCATAGTTAATTTCATAAACAGCATTATTAAATGCAACATCATCTACTCCAAATGCCCCCGGCATATACAGTGCATCATATACTGTTACCGCATCTTTATCAGAATAGATAAATGTTAAATTTCTTTCATCATGACCCGTTATGACAACATGAAGATCATCTATGGACACACTCTCATCAAAGAATATCTTATTATATTCTTCAAATGTATATGCCTTTTCATAAATAGAATCAACTCCATCTCCGTGGCTAAAAACATAAATATCTTCACCCTGACCACCACGTAAAGTGTCATTGCCTTTGCCACCGATTAAAACAGAATTTCTGAATTCTCCACTCAGTTCATCATTACCATCAAGGCCATAAACAGCTCGTCCATCTACTTCGGAATAGATATTATCATCAGTATCCGTTCCATATGTTACATACTGATTATTAGGCCCACTGTAGATTTCATCAAACGACATTATAGATCCATCTTCAAATTCAAATGACTCTATATAATGATTAGCAGAAAGATCATAGGCGTCCTTAATAGTAATCTGATCATCATTTGAATACTTGATTATAAGATCATTAAAATGTCTACTTCTAACTATATCTTCTCGTTTGATTCCATTACCAAAGATAAATCTATCGTTGTTATATCTTTCTACATCAAAGCTGACTTTATCATTCTCAATGTCTGTTACTTCATCTATTCCGTCCCCAAGATTAAAATAATATGTATCATCTCCACTTCCACCTTCTAATACATCATTATCTGTTCCTCCAGAAATAAAATCATTTCCGTCTCCAGCATAGATTTTATCTCTTTCAGCTCCACCGAAAAGACTATCATTTCCTTCATCTCCATAGATTGTATCATCTCCTTCTCCGCCGTAGATTGTGTCATTTCCTACGCCTCCAAAAAGATGATCATCTCCTGTTTCCCCATGGATGATGTCATCTCCTTTTTCTCCATAAACATAATCATTGCCTCCACCGGCATAAAAAGTTTCATCAGCAGAATATGCATATGTCTCTTCATTACCTATAACATAATCAGAATCATCACCCAATTTGATAACCGATGCAAAACGTCTTAAATCTTCAAGATTATAAGTCACATCATCCAACTCAACATTTTCAAGACAGGCACTTCCACTCAAATAATCATAATGGAACACATTCTTTATAGTTACAGTTTCATCGCCGATCTTATCTTCAATCACCAGATTATAACCATCTCTATAAATTTCTATATCTGCTGCTTTAACCCCTTTTAATATAAGCTTATCACTGGTTCTATATTCAGAATGATCAACATTATCAATAATGTCATTTCCATCGCCTCTTTCATGGATATAGATATCTATGCCTTCACCACCAGCTAACTCATCGTTACCTTTTCCACCAATGATCACATCATTTCCAACATTAGCATAAACAATATCATCTCCATCACCTGCATCGATTGTTTCGCATGCGGAATAATTATATGCTGCCTGTGGCATAATTATTTTATCGTTTCCATCCGTTCCTTTTATCTGGAGTGAAAGTTTTTCAATATCTTCTTTTTCAAGAAGTCCGTCATCAAGTTCTATATTTTCAAGATACTGACTTCCATCAGCAGAATAGAAAGCTCCTTCAATGGTTATTATTTCATTGGAAATTTTATCTATTACCAAGAGATTATATCCATCTCTTACAATATTTATATCTGATATTTTCACTCCTTTTAAAACCAGCTTGTCTGATATTCTATATGTGGAAGTATCACGATTGTCGATAATGTCACTTCCATCGCCTCTTTCATGGATATAGATGTCTGCGCCTTTATCTCCTGTTAATCTGTCATTGCCTTTTCCTCCTATAAGGATATCATCCCCTAAGCCGGCAGATATCTTATCATTTCCAGCACCACCGAAAATTACATCATTTCCGTCAGCACTATAGACTTCGTCATCTCCGCCTAATCCATAAATAAGATCGGCATTTTTATTTCCTAACAGACGTTCGCCTTCAGCAGTACCGTATATTGCTCCCATAATGTTCGCATCAAGATAATCAAGACATTCAGGAATATGGTCACTGATATAGTCTCTTATCTTAATAAAAGGTGTCAGGTCATTAAGATAATGGCCTCCAAAATAGCTTAAATAACTGCAAACACTGGCTATTTGTCTCTTACTTACACTTCCTGTCTGATAGCCTATACCTATGGCAAGATTTATCATATCTACATTTATTTCTGTGTTTCCATCTTTTTCTAAAACTAAAAGCAGTTTTAAAAGATCTGAAGCTTCACTACCAACCATGGATATACAATACATATTGCGGATATCTTTGTAGAGCTCAGAAAGGATTGGTCCTGCAGCATTATTAGGATATCTGCTTCCTTCATGGTCTATATATTCCTCGCCTGTCATTCTTTCAATAACTTTAAGCTCTTTTTCCTTAGCATATCCCCACATCTTGCTGTCATCTATATCTTTGACTCCACATATGAAGTATAATATTGAATCAGTAATTTTTAATTTTTCATCATAGGTATCTGCATTCGTAAACTGTTCTACCAGCTTCTTTAATTCCCCTGTTTCATCCTTTGCCATAGCAGAATGAAGAGAACTTACTGTTCCGTAACTTCTTACATCCGGAAGTCCATCCATTTTTTCTGCTATTTCAGGAGTCATTTTCTCAACAGAATCTATTAATGCTGGCGCAACCCACATCTCACCTATAGCCATCTCACTACCGTCTTCTTTAACATAAGTAGCGCGATTTCCTATAACAACTTCTGTGTCTGTCTTCTCATTTACAGCTTCATAATTTAGATTTATCGCCTTGATTCCAAGTTCTTTTAAGGACTTTAATTCGCCCTCTTCAGATTCACCACTTGCATCAGCATCAACCCAGACTTTTAATTTTTCATAGATTTCATCATTTTCATCTATAATTCCATCCTTATTAAGATCATATTGGGCAAGAGCTTCAAAACCGTTCTTTGCACGACTTCCATCAGGTAGTAATGTTGAATCTCCAAATACTTCCCCACCGTCATCAATCATACCGTTGCCGTTAAGATCTAATGCCAGCAAGCCATTCTCTGTTGTCCAGTTAATTCTTTCTGCAAATCCATCACAGTTAAGATCAAAATGGACTCCATCCTTGTTCATGGTAGTAACGAAGCCTGTGCCATTAAGGTCGAGGATGAGAGGATCCCTGAGCCAATGTGCCTTAATGGACTCTCCCCAAAAATAATCTATATCAAATTCTACCTGATCTAGGAACCAGGAATAACCAGAACATACTAATTCTCCCACTTTTCCAACCGCTCTGCATAATAGATATCCTCCGCCAACAACTATTAATAGCCCGCCCAAAATACCTGCTCCTCCACTGGAAAAGCAAGCTATACCAGCATTTAATATTATTGGTGCTGCAGTCTTGGGAAGGAAATAACTAATAGCTGAAGTAAAACCAACATCAAATATTTTTTCAATTCCAGTTGCATAATCTCCCGATAAAATATCACTACCGGCATCTATTAATCCTGTAAAAGCTGAAATCCCCCATAAAATATCTCCAGCTATCCCAAAGTCTTTACTATATACTTCCCAACCTTTATATGGAATATTTAATATATTATCTTCTAAAACAAAAGTAGAAAGATAGTTACTACTAAGTTCCGCTAGATAACAATGATCCCCTGCCGTTCCTACCATATCATCAAAAAAATCTTTAAACGAATCATAAACAATAACGTGCTTTTGGATTCCCCGAGTTAAATTTGGATATTTTTTTCTCAAGTCATCCAAAGTTTTACACTTCTCATTCTCCTCCTCGGAATTAGTTGTATCATCCCATCCATAAATAGTTGTATCGCGATGAAGGAACCTATAAAAAACAGAATTATCTAATTCATCATATTTTTCACCTATTAATTCTTCTCTAAATTCTAATGTGAACTCTGCAACCTCCCTGGTCAAAATAGCCATGTCTTTTAAAAACTTTTTCAACGCTTTATCATCATCAGAATAATAAATGGACAGCCAGGAAATCAGATCATCATCTAATCCAAATCCTCTTAACTTGTCATACATAGGATTATCATTATCTATATTTCTATAAGGAAAAAAATAATTATTATCCTCTGCATCATATTGTTTATCAAAGATAATATTATAATGACCATCTTCATTAACAACATACTTTCCCGACTCATCAACTTCCACAGCCATATTGAAAAATCTTTTTCGATTTGCAATATCAAACAATTCATTAAAAACCCTATTTTTGTCATATAGTGTATATTGAAGTGAATCACATAATCCTTTGATTTTTTCAATTATTTGACGCGGATATCCGTTAATGGATGTAACCTGTTTATTATTTATTAATATATCTAGAGATTCCAGCCACCATATACTTCCATCAGAATTAAAATTTACTAATTCCACATCTCCTGTTATTCTACTAAACAGCTTCTTTCTTACTTCCATTGTAAGAACAGTATGATTACAACCGTATGCAGATTCTATCATATCTGTTATTTCTTTATCATTTAAACATGTAGCCAGATTAAAATTGTATCTGCTCGCATCATTGTTACATAATGAATATGATACTTCTTCAGCATTTAATCTATTTTTCTTTCCTTCAGAAACAACAAGTAACTTACAATTATTGTTTTTTATTTCTGAAAGAATATCATCAACCAAATACCCCTCTATCAATTCTTTGGCCGTTGAATTATCGATATTACCATCATTAATTACATTTATTATTTTTTCTTTTGTATTCATCTTGTTCCTTACCTATTTGTCAATAATATAAGAATAAAATATATTCCCCCTAAAATATTAAGAAGGCAAACGCAAAATTGTATTGAATGATATTTATATTTGTCATTTTTACAATTATTGTAGTCAAATCGAAAACTAGCATCTTCAATTAATGCAACAAAAAAAGATCCTATAAATAACAATACAACAAATATTGGTTTTATAATTATTATTACTATAATAATTATTGCCGCCAATATACCTTCAATTATTAAAATTCTCTTTCTTGTTTTATCTTTAAAATTGTCTACATTAAAATTCCAAAATAAACCCAATATAAGATATATAACCATCAAAATATAACTAACTACTTCATTTATAAGCTCCATTTTTTCTAATACTCCTTTTCACTTCGCTAAACAGGCCTCCTTTCAAAACGCAGCCTATCTAGTATATATATATATACCTTTTGTCAAGACTAATTCTCTTATTTTTCAAGGGATTTAGCCATTTTTTATGCAATCGCATAGCAAAAATCAACGTCAATATTTTCTCTTAATACGTCACTACCTTTTCCACCATAGATGATATAAGTACCCAATCCTGCCAGAATCTTATCGTCTCCATCGCTACTAAAGATAATGCTGTTTCCATCTTTATCATCTCACCTATAGCCATCTCACTACCGTCTTCTTTAACATAAGTAGCGCGATTTCCTATAACAACTTCCGTGTCAGTCTTCTCATTGACAGCTTCATAATTTAGATTTATCGCCTTGATTCCAAGTTCCTTTAAAGACTTTAATTCTCCTTCTTCAGATTCACCACTTGCATCAGCATCAACCCAGACTTTTAATCTTTCATAGATTTCATCATTTTCATCTATAATTCCATCCTTATTCAGATCATATTGAGCAAGAGCTTCAAAACCATTCTTTGCACGACTTCCATCAGGTAGTAATGTTGAATCTCCAAATACTTCCCCACCATCATCAATCATACCGTTGCCGTTAAGATCTAATGCCAGCAGGCCGTTCTCTGTTGTCCAGTTGATCCTTTCTGCAAATCCATCACAGTTAAGGTCAAAATGAACTCCATCCTTATTCATGGTTGTAACAAAGCCTGCGCCATTAAGGTCGAGGATGAGAGGATCTCTGAGCCAATGTGCTAATATAGCATCATACTTTCCACTCTCAAGTGCTTTTTCAAATTTTTTTGACAGCCAATCTATCCCTATACCAATAAGTTCCTTGTAGGCATCTACTAATACTCCTGATCCAACTAGCAGCCCAAATGCAACAAAAAGTGCAAATCCAGGTCCTGATGAAATTGCCAGCCCCACACAAACATCCACTATTAAAGGCGTTAATGTTTTACCTGCTACATAGCCTAACAACACTCCTACTCCTGAGTCTTTTACAGTATTATAAGCTTCATCATAATTGCCATTGTGCATTTCTACCACATAATCAATAACTGTAAAAGCAAGTGATGCATATGTTAACCCTTTTCCTATTTTTTCAAACTTATATGCACTTTCAATCCACCCATCACAGAGTGATAGATCCCCCTCTATTGAATAATAAAACTCTTTTGTTCTTGAACCATATTCTTTTAGTCCCTTACTGGTTGCCTTTAGTAATCCATCAATCGCTTTCCCTTCTTGAATTTTTGAAAAAGCCTCTAGATATGAGCAATAATTCCCTGCCACATCTAATACAGTATTTAATAAATCTATATTTTCATCTAACTCATTATCTTTTTTACTGTTTGAGTCTTTAACAGTATTATAAAGATGTGGATAATCAGTAATTAGATAGTCTTTTGTTATATAATTATTACCAAATTGAGGAACATTGTCATTAGATACTGATACGTTATATTTTTCGATAAATCTAACACTTTCAGAAGAAAGAATCATAAATTCTCTCATAAACTTATTAAACGCTTGATCTTCTCTGGAATACTTCATAGTCATCAAAGATGCCATTTCTTCATTAAAATTTAATTTTCTTAATAAATTGTATAATTTTTTATCCTCTTCTGAAATCTTAAAAGGAAGTACCATCTTATTATTAATTCCATCACTTGGAAAGAGATGCAGTTTTACATAACCATTATCATGTCTAATATATTCTCCCTTGTCATCCACCTCAGCAATAATAGTCGCATATAATCCACGATTTTGAATATCAAAGTAATCATTGAATACAGCATTTATTTCTCTTGCCGAATACCCCAACATGTTACACAATTCTATTATTTTATTAATTTTTTCTCTTGAAACACCGTTTATTGATGTTATTTTTTCATTATTGATCAATTCTTCAAGTGACTCTAACCAACCATCATTATTATCAGTATTAAAATATATCGCATAAATATCCCCGGATAATTTTTCAAATAATTCCTTTTTAATTCCGGAAATAATTTCCTCATTATCAATTCCAAATTTACTATTTACAAGTGACAATATTTCCGAATCATCCAGACACTTGTATGCTTCAGATTCACTTAAACTACACAAACTTTCTTCATTTAAGCTAACTTCATATGCTATTTCCGTTGCATTTATACCATTTTTTGTTCCTTCAGATACAATTATTCTTCTACCTTGCATTTCATCAAGAATACTGTTACTCAGAAATTTTGCTATTTTTCTAAGGAAAATATTTTTATCACCTGACATTTCAATTATTTTTATTATCTCGTCTTTATTCATCGTCATCTCCAAATTGATAAAACTATTATAAACATACAAATATAAAATACTAATTCAATCCAAGTATCTTTATCAATATCGCTCATATGGGGTCTCCTAATGCCTCGACATCTACAATGCCACAACAAATAACAACTAGACATAAGCATCGATCCCCATATCATTGAAAAAAATGCAATACCTGAATGAAAAAAAGTCACTACAAAGGCAATTGTCGCAACTAAAACTCCAATGATAAACATTATTTTTTTTAGTTTTTCTGTTATAATTTCACTACCATATATAAACACCAATGCTAGACCAATAAAAAATCTCAAATAAATATGATTCATTTTCTTTATCTCCTTGTTACTTCACTAAACAGGCCTCCTTTCAAAACGCAGCCTATCTAGTATATATATATATGCCTTTTGTCAAGACTAATTCTCTTATTTTTCAATGGATTTAGCCATTTTTATGCAATCGCATAACAAAAGTTAACGTCATTATTTTTTATTCATCGTCATCTCCAAATTGATAAAACTATTATTAACAAACAAATATAAAATACTAATTCAATCCAAGTCTCTTTGTCTATATCACTTATATGAGGATGTTTAAATCCACGCAATTTGAGATTTTTGATATGATTTAATAAATAACAACTTGCCATAAACAATGATCCCCATATCATCGTAAACACCGCTATCGCCGAATGCATTACTGTCACTATAAAAGATACTATTGCTAAAATCACTCCACCTTTAAACATCAATTTTTTAAACCATTCCGTAACTCTTTCACTGCCATACATAATAATCATTATAAATAAAACAGCTATCCTTATATAAACATGATCCATTATTATTTCCTCTTTTCATTTCACTAAACAGGCCTCCTTTCAAAACGCAGCCCATCTAGTATATATATGCCTTTTGTCAAGACTAAAAAAACCTCTGCAAAAGAACATGTTTAGTCCTTTTGTAGAGGTGGTGTTTTTATCTTTTACTCACGGCCATCCCAGCAATATGTGCAGAGCTTATCTCTGTCTATTCCTGTAGCCTTGATCATATCATCGATACGGTTGAATTTAAGAGATGTGAAGTTAAGTCTTTCTCTTATCTTTTCAAGCATCTTCTCATATCTTTCTGAATCTGGATTTGCATAATCATCAAGGATTGTTCTATCCACATTCTCCCCCTCCTCTTCAGCAATAACCTGACGAGCGATAAGTTCCATCTCTGAATTCTCACGAGAGAAGTTAAGATACTTACAGCTGTAAAGGATTGGTGGGCAGGCTGGTCTTATATGAACTTCCTTAGCACCTGCATCATAAAGATACTGAGTTGTCTCACGAAGCTGTGTTCCACGTACGATTGAATCGTCAATAAGAAGAAGTTTCTTACCATTTACTAATTCATGAATCGGGATAAGTTTCATATGAGCAATCAGATTTCTCTTATCCTGATGAGTTGGCATGAATGAACGTGGCCATGTTGGAGTATATTTAACAAATGGACGACCATAAGGTACACCAGATTCATTTGAATATCCTATGGCATGTCCGATACCTGAATCAGGTACGCCTGCAACTACATCGATATCATCCTTTGTAAAGCCATCACGCTTAGCCATCTCAACACCACAGCGATTTCTAACATTTTCAACTGTCTGTCCTTCGTAACGTGAAGCTGGATAACCATAGTAAACCCAAAGGAATGTACAGATTTTCATATCACTTCCAGGTTTTACCACTGTAACAACCTTCTCTGGAGTCATAACGCAGATCTCTCCAGGACCAAGTTCCTTATAATCTGTATAACCAAGGTTAAGATAAGCAAATGATTCAAGGCTGGCACAGAATCCTTCATCCTTTTTACCAACGATAACAGGAGTTCTTCCAAACTTATCTCTTGCAAGATAAATAGCATCTGGAGTAAGGATAACAATAGTCATAGAACCATCGATCTTTTCCTGAGCGTACTGGATTCCTTCAAGGATATTATCCTTAGTGTTGATAAGAGCAGCTGTAAGCTCAGTCTTATTGATATTTCCACCACTCATCTCAAGGAAATGAGAGCTTCCATTATCAAATAATTCTGCAACTAATTCATCCGTATTATTAACTTTACCTACAGTTGTAAGAGCATATGTTCCATGATGAGAACGAACAATAAGTGGCTGTGGATCATAATCTGAGATACATCCAATACCGAGACTTCCTTCCATCTCGTGTATATCTGATGAGAATTTACTTCTAAATGGTGCATTCTCTATATTATGAATAGCTCTGTTAAATCCATCTTTTCCATGTACAACAAGACCTGCTCTTCTAGTACCAAGGTGTGAATGATAATCTGTTCCGTAGAATAAATCAAACACGCAGTCCTCTTTTAACGCTGATGCAAAAAATCCACCCATTGTTAGTCTCCTTTTATATACAGTATTTTATTAACAAAGCTACTATACATCAAAACCGCTACTTTTGTCTATTAAACTTTTAAATGTAAATTCCGAAAAAAACATTGTATTTTTTATACTTTTTGTGGAAACTATTGATGCATCTGATGTTTATTCCGCAGATTTAACTGCTTCTCTCATAGACCTTACATATTCTTCAAGTAACTTAGGTGCATTTTCCTTTTCAGATGCAACTATCTTTACCATAGCAGAACCTACGATAACTCCATCAGCTATCTTTGCCATCTCGCCGGCCTGCTCTGGTTTACTGATCCCAAATCCTATAGCACATGGCACATCTGTTACACTTCTTATGCTATCTACCATTGCCTTAAGATCAGTATTTATCTCGTTTCTAACCCCTGTTACACCCATGGAAGATACCACATAGATAAAGCCTTTCGCACTTTCTGCTATCATCTTTATCCTGTCTTCACTGGTTGGTGCCACAAGAGGGATAAAATCTATTCCATACTTTTCAGCCACTTCTGAAAATTCCTTTGATTCTTCATATGGAACATCAGGGATTATGATGCCATCGGCCCCGGCGGCGGATGCATTTTCAAAGAATCTGTCTAATCCATAATGGAATACTGGATTTGCATATGTCATAAATACAAGAGGTATATCACTCTCTTTTCTGATTTCCTTAACTAAATCAAATACCTTATCAGTAGTCATTCCGCTTCCAAGGGCTCTTATATCCGCCTCCTGGATAACTGGTCCTTCAGCTATTGGATCTGAAAATGGAATGCCCACCTCTATAAGGCTTGCCCCTCCTTTTATTGCTGCTCTGAAATTATCAAGAGATTCTTCATATGATGGATCTCCAGCAGTAAGAAAGGCTATAAATGCTTTTTCTTTAAATGCGTCTTTTATTCTAGTCATAGATCTTCTCTCCTCTATATCTTGCAATTGCAGCAACGTCCTTATCACCTCTACCTGAAACTGTAGCAACTATAATGCTATCTTTTGGCATAGTTGGTGCCAGCTTCATAACATGAGCTATAGCATGTGAACTTTCAATCGCCGGGATAATTCCTTCTGTTCTTGAAAGATATTCAAATGCATTTACTGCTTCATCATCTGTGATTGCCACATACTGAGCTCTTCCGATTGAATGAAGATATGCATGTTCAGGTCCGATTCCTGGGTAATCAAGTCCGGCTGAAATAGAATAAACCGGAGCTATCTGACCATATTCATTCTGACAGAAGAGGGATTTCATACCGTGGAAAATACCAATGGTACCATTTGCTAATGTGGCTGCATTCATATCTGTATCAACTCCACGTCCTGCAGCTTCACAACCTATAAGCTTAACTCCCTCATCCTTAATATATTCATAGAAAGAACCAATGGCATTGGAACCACCGCCAACACAGGCAACCACTGCATCTGGAAGGCGTCCCTCAGCCTCTAAGATCTGAGCTCTAGATTCTTTACTGATGACGCTCTGGAAGTCTCTTACTATGGTTGGAAATGGATGAGGTCCCATTACAGAACCTAAAACATAAAGAGTATCATCTACTCTTGTTGTCCACTCACGCATACATTCATTTACTGCATCCTTAAGAACCTTTGTTCCACTGGTTACTGCATGGACCTTTGCTCCAAGTAGTTTCATTCTATATACATTAAGAGCCTGTCTCTTTGTATCTTCTTCTCCCATGAAGATCTCACACTCCATCCCCATAAGAGCAGCTCCTGTAGCAGTTGCAACACCATGCTGGCCGGCTCCTGTCTCAGCTATAACTCTGGTCTTTCCCATTTTCTTTGCAAGAAGTATCTGACCTAAAACATTATTTATCTTATGAGAACCTGTATGGTTAAGATCCTCTCTCTTAAGATAGATCTTTGCTCCGCCTAAATCTTTTGTCATCTTCTCTGCATAATAAAGAAGAGATGGACGTCCAGCATAATTTTTAAGAAGGCTGTCTAATTCCTTATTAAATTCTGGATCATTTTTATAAAATTCATATGCTTTTTCTAATTTGTGGATCTCATTCATTAAGGTTTCTGGAATATACTGTCCACCAAATTCACCAAATCTACCAGCCATTTCAATCTCCTTATAATTCATGTAAACTTTCTATTAATTCTTTTTTATTTTTACTTCTCATAAACATCTCGCCTATAAGAACTGCATCAGTACCATTTTCCCTAAGGACTTTAAGGTCTTCAGGAGTCTTTATTCCACTTTCAGATACGTATATAACACTTTTCGGAACAAGTTTTCTTAATCTGATGCTATTATTTATGTCAACTGTAAAGTCTTTCAGATTTCTATTGTTTACCCCTACTATCCTTGCACCCTGATTTAAGCATCTCTTTACTTCCTCTTCATCATGAGCTTCAAATAAAGCTGAAAGTCCAAGGCTTTCTGCAATCTGAAAATATTCCTTTAATTCTGCGTCAGTAAGGATTGCTGCAATAAGCAGGATGGCTGAGGCACCTAAAACCTTAGCTTCGTATATCATATAAGGATCCACTGTAAAATCTTTTCTTAATACAGGGATTTTTACTTCCTTTGCTATATTAAGTAAATACTCATCACTGCCTTTAAAATATTCCGGTTCTGTAAGACAGGACACAGCGTTTGCACCTGAAGCCTCATATTCTTTTGCAATCTCTAAATAAGGGAAATCAGAAGCTATTATTCCTTTGGAAGGAGAAGCTTTCTTTACTTCTGCTATTATGGAAAGCCCTTCTTTTTTTAAAGCCTGCTCAAAAGGAAAATCCTCTGTTTTTTTCATATTAAGAGCCTGTTCCTTAATACTTTCCAAGGATATTTTTTCTTTTTTTTCCGCAACCCTTATCCTGCTTGATTTAGCTAATTCATCAAGTATCACGCTAACCTCCTTATCAGCTGACATTTCTTTATGTATCCTGCACTGTAATATAATGCCTTAACTTCCATTTACGCCTGGGCTTCAAGATTAGACATCTTTACATATTTATCTATTATCTCAAGCGCCTTACCTGAATTCATTACTTCTTCTGCTTCTTTAAATCCTTCTTTAAGAGATACTCCCTTAGCTAAATGAAGGGCTGCTGCTGCATTTAAAAGAACTACATTCTTCATTGCAAGATTAGCTTTTGAACCTTCCTGTCCAGCCTTACCTGAAAGAATCTCTCTTGTAAGAGCTGCATTTTCCTTTGGTTCTCCACCCTTTATATCATCTCTTGTATACTTCTCTGTAATACCAAAGTCTGCTGGATCAATCTCATATTTTTCGATTGAACCGTCTTCCTTTAATTCTGCAACAGAAGTCTTTGCACTTACTGAGATCTCATCTAACTGATCCTGTCCAAATACTACCATGGCACGCTTTACTCCCATTTTTTTAAGAGTCTCTGCAATCTCATCTACCAATTCCTCTTTATATACTCCAAGAAGGAAATAGTCAGGTTTTGCAGGATTTGTAAGAGGTCCTAAAAGATTAAATATCGTTGGAATACCGATAGTCTTTCTAACAGGTCCTACATATTTCATTGCTGAGTGATACTTCTGGGCAAACATAAAGGCAAAGCCATTTTCTTCAATCATCTTCTGATTAAGTTCAGGGCTTACCATAAGATATCCCCCTAATGCTTCAAGTGCATCAGCTGTTCCGCACTTTGATGTAGCAGCTCTGTTGCCATGCTTAGCTACATTTACGCCAGCTGCAGCTATAAGAAAAGCTGTTGTGGTTGAAACATTCATTGACTGAGCCTTATCTCCACCAGTACCAACTATCTCTAATACCTTTGATTCGTGATTGACAGGAAGAGCCTTTTCTCTCATTGCAGTTGCAGCTCCTGATATCTCATCAGGTGTCTCTCCCTTTATATGGAGGGCTGTTAAAAATGCCGCTGTCTGGGCCTGTTCTGTTTCTCCGCCCATGATCTCACTTACTACCTCGTAAGCTTCATCAAATGTAAGATTCTTACCTTCTGATACTTTAACTATTGCTTCCTTGATCATTTCTTAGTCCTCCTTAAAAAAATTCTCTAACATCTTTTTTCCATCCGGTGTAAGTATTGATTCCGGATGAAACTGTAATCCGTAAACTTTATTATCTCTATCTTCTACTGCCATTACTTCACCATCATCTAAGCTAACGGCGGTAATCTTTAATTCTTCTGGAATTGTCTCTTTCTTTGCAGATAAGGAATGATATCTGGCAACCTCTGTTTCTTCTTTGATTCCTTTAAAGATTTTTGAAGTATCATCTATCTTGCAGAGGGATTTTTTACCATGCATAAGGCGGGAAGCATAACTTACTGTTGCTCCATACACTTCACAGATTGCCTGATGTCCAAGACAAACACCAAGGATTGGAATCTCGCCTTTAAATTCTCTTATTACATCCTCTATAATCCCGGCTTCACTTGGTCTTCCAGGTCCTGGTGAAAGTATTATCCTATCTGGATTTAACTCTCTTATCTCATCTAGTGACATTTCATCATTTCTTATAACTTTTATATTTTCATCAATGCCACCTACCAGCTGATAAAGGTTATAGGAAAAACTGTCGTAATTATCTATAAGTAATATCATACATTCCTCCTATATTTCATTTGCTTTCTTGATAGCATCAATCACGGCACCGGCCTTGTTTATACATTCCTGATATTCATTTGCGGGAAAGGAATCTGCCACAATTCCGGCACCGGATCTAACAGTTACTTTGCCATTTTTCTTAAACACAAGTCTAATGGCTATACAGGTATCCATATTACCTGTGAAATCTATATATCCAATGGCTCCGCCATAGATTCCTCTCCTGTCTCCCTCTAATTCATCGATAATCTGACAGGCTCTTATCTTAGGAGCTCCTGAAAGTGTACCTGCAGGAAGAATTGATGCAATTGCATCTGTCGCATCATACTTTGTATCATCAATTTCTCCCTTTACTGTAGAACCTATATGCATTACATGAGAATACTTTTCAACTGACATATAGTCCACAACCTCAACTGTTCCAAACTTTGCAACTCGTCCAAGATCATTTCTACCAAGATCTACCAGCATATTATGCTCTGCCAGTTCTTTTTCATCCTGTAATAACTCTTCCTCTATCTCTTTATCTTCAGCAGGTGTCCTGCCTCTCTTTCTTGTTCCAGCAAGAGGAAATGTATAAAGGTCTCCATTATCTAATTTAGTAAGTGTTTCCGGAGATGCACCTGCTATTTCTTCTCCGTTAATGTCGAAATAGAACATATATGGCGATGGATTGCTGGATCTAAGAATCCTGTATGTATCAAACAAGCTTCCGGCAAATTGAGCTTGCTGCTTGTTAGAAAGCACAACCTGAAAAATATCCCCCTCGAAGATGTACTTCTTTCCTTTTTCAACCATCTCTTCATATTCTTCTTTGCTAAAAGCTGTTTTAAAATCACTTAAAAGCCTCCCCTTTGGAACATTTTCCTTCTCTCCTGATATTATCAGTTCTTCCATATGATCAAGCTGGGCAAGTGCCGCTACATAATTTTCGATCAGGTTATCAGTCTTTATATTTACTATCAGCACCAGCTTTTGCATGATATTATCAAATGCTATTACCTTATCAAACAGCATAAGATTCATATCTGAAAAATCATCTTCTTTTGCTTCTTTTAGTTTTAGTACCGGTTCAGCATATTTTATAAAATCGTAAGAAAAGTATCCTATAAGGCCTCCGGTAAAAGAAGGAAGTCCAGGGATCCTTGGAGAAGAATTCGCGTCAATTATCTCCTTAATTATGTCTCCTGGTTTTTCAACTTCTTTTCCTTTTCCTACTTCATATACTTCTTTTTCTTCAGTAAGAAGATCTGTTTTGGTTAGAATTCCATTCTTTAATTCAAGATCAAGGATCGGATCATACCCTAAAAATGTATATCTTCCCCAGTAAGACTGGCTCACTACACTTTCTAAAATATAAGTTCTCTTGCTGACTTTCTTAAGTCTCTTTAATACTTCAATGGGTGTTACCATGTCTGACAGGATTTCTTTTGCAACAGGAACTATTTTCTTATCTTTCTCATATTGTTTTAAATCCTGTAAACTAGTTAAGATACTCATCTTCTTACCTCCTTTGATATGTTTACTTTTGCCTTTCAGGCAATAAAAAAATCCCCAGGTCGATATATTAATATCAACCTGAGGACGAATAATCTTAATTAATAAAATATCCGCGGTGCCACTCTCATTTTAAAAGGCTTTCGCATTTTACACTTAGCTGGGTACCAACATACCCACGGCAGTTAACGCCTGCACTTAACGTAGTGGAATACTAAGAATAACTTTTCACCACTCCCTCAGCGGTCCATTTAATGAATTGTTACTGCAAGGTTCTCAGCATCCCTTACTCTCTGTGAGCACATCTTTCATTTTTATCTCCGCATCAACGGTTTACTGATATTTTTTTGTTGGATTAACTATAACGCTTTATCTTTTTCGTGTCAACACTTTTTTACTTTAATTCACTAAAGTTCTTTTTTTATTCTTATAATCGAGGATCAGCCAATGCCATTACTCATATGGATCACATCCTTGGCATCCGGCATATTTTCCAATTTAGCCTGCTGTGCTTCTCTCCACATCTTTCTCATATGTTCAACATAGCCTGGATCGTATTTTCCAATACATGCATAAGGGCATGCACTTCCTAAGATTTCCAGCTGTTTATCAATCACATGGCCCTTTATAAGATCTTTTATATTAAACCTGCCTTGGTTTATAGTTAATTGATCATCCATTCTTACAGTTTTTACCTCTAATAAGTAAAAGGTATTACCTCTTACACTGAATTTGTTATAAAACATATTAAGAACTTCATCTCTTTTATAAATTTGATCCGGCTGCTGTTTAAACGATATATATTCTTTTGAAACGATTACATATTCATTTTCAAATTCAATATTTTCATAATGTTGTTTTTCTTTAAATAATATTTTAGGATCTTTTTTTAAAAGCTGTTTTTTCCATCCAAAAATTAACCATATTCCCAAAGCGATAGATCCTAACCCAGCAAAAAGAAAAATAAAAAGATCATTAAATGAAGATTTATCAGAACCTCCATTAACAACTACGGCGATAAAAACTACGATTAAAAATGAACCAATACATATAAAAATACGCCCACTCCTTCTTTTTTCTTTTCCTAATTCTATTCCCGTTTTCATAATATATTTATCCCTTTATTAATTTTTAAACATTATGATAATGCATGATCAAACCCACCATGTTTTTTCTTTTCAGCAGCTTCCCACATCTGTCTCATATATGTAACATAGTCCTGATTGCCATATCCCGGACGACAGAAACGACACGCTTTTGCAAGGATCATAAAATCATCTTTATAAGAATCTTTCTCTTTAAACTTGATAGGAATATTAAACTGATCATTTACAGTCTGAACAACAAGAGATACACTTGATGGAACTCCATTATAATACTGTACAAATACATAAACTGAAAGAAGATGCTCCCTCATTACTATTCTTGTAAGATCTGTCTTAAATGCAAATAATCTATTTGAAATGATAAGATGATCATTCTGATATTCCATAGTTGCATAAAGTTCATCCGCATATTCTAATACTTCCGGATGTTTTCTTAAATACCTCTGCTTCTCTGGATGTTTTTTTCTTGAGATTCCAAACAATAAAAGAGGTATTGCAAATAAAAGCAATATCGCTGCAAAAACACCAAAAACAATTCCTGGGCCTAAGTCAGATTCTCCAGAACTTACAATCACTCCAAGCCCAATAAGTATAGCTGCTAATACAATAAAAACTATACTCAGTACAAAAAATCTCTTAGTTTTACTTTTTATCTGGTTAAGAACAATCTCTCTTCCCCACATAATATAACTCCTCCTAAAATGTTCGTTTTAAATATAGATAGCTTAATAGTTTATCTTTTTTTCGTCAATCCCCTGATCATTATCTACGTCACTGATTTATGATCCTGTCATTTAACTCTTCTAAATACTCCCAACGGCTCAGCTTTTCTTCGAGTTCTTTTTCTAACCTATCTCTTTCATCGCCTAATTCTCTTAGCTTTACGAAATCACTGCCATATTTAAGAATCTCAGCATCACACTTCTCGATTTTTTCTTCAAGAAGAGCAATGTCTTCTTCAATAGTCTCATATTCCTTTTTTTCTTTATAAGACATCTTAAGTTTATCTTCATGGCGGGGTTTATATGTCTGCTTTCCAACATTACTTTTAGGAATTAGCGCACTTTCTCCTTCTTTTGCTGAAGTATCACTATTCTTTAGTTTCATAACATATCCTGATTTTTCAACAAAATCCGAATAGTTACCATCATACTGTTTTATATTTCCACTGCCATCAAATAAAAATATCCTGTTAACAACATTATCCAGGAAATATCTATCATGACTTACAGTGATGATTATCCCATCAAAACTAGAAAGAAAAGACTCCAGCACAGAAAGTGTCGCTATATCCAGATCATTTGTAGGCTCATCTAAAAGCAAAACATTTGGAGCCGTCATAATTACCTTAAGCAACTTTAAACGTCTCTTTTCGCCTCCTGAAAGCTTGTAGAGAGGTGAATATTGCATCTCTCCCTCAAAAAGGAAATTTTCCAGTATCTGAGCCGCTGATATATAGCCTGTTGGTGTCTTTATATATTCAGCAGTATCTCTTATATAATCAATGACTCTTTGATCCTGATGTGCATTTTCAAGTTCTGTTATCTCCTGCTCAAAATAGCCTATCTTTATAGTCTCTCCAAGAGATATATCTCCCTTATCTGGCTGTATAAATCCGGCTATCATCTTAAGAAGAGTGGATTTACCGCATCCGTTAGGTCCAACTATACCGATCCTGTCATTTCTAAGAGCTGTATAGGTATAATCTTTAATGAGCACTTTTCCACCATATTCCTTGGAAATGTTATTTATCTCTATAGTCTTTCTTCCCATTCTTGAAGCTACTGATTCCAGAACTAAAGCTTCATCCATAACAGGAGCACATGTATTACTTACTTCTTCAAAACGAGCAAGTCTGGCCTTCTGCTTTGTTGTTCTTGCTCTGGCCCCTCGTCTTACCCATTTAAGTTCATTCCTAAGGAAGTTCTGTCTCTTCTTTTCCTGATTTATGGCATCTTCAATTCTTTTATTTTTAAGCAGAAGGAATCCAGAATAGTTGGATTCATAACTATATACATCTCCATGATCAAGTTCTATTATCTTACTTGTTACAATATCCAGGAAATATCTGTCATGAGTGACCATAAGGATAGTTCCCTTATAAGCCTTAAGATAATCTTCAAGCCATCTAACCATAGCAGCATCCAGATGATTGGTAGGCTCATCCAAAAGCAGGATATCAGAAGGCTCAATAAGACACCTTACCAGTGCCACCTTCTTTTTTTCTCCACCGGAAAGAACATTTACCTTCTGACTAAAGTCCTTAAATCCAAGACGAATGAGCATATCTTTCGCCTTAACCTCTAAGTTCCAGCCGTCTGCCATGTCCGAAAGATCATCAGTTGCATATTCAATAATAGTCTTATCAGAATTAAAATCAGGTATCTGCGGAAGATAAGCTACTCTGGCCTTATTAGCCTTAATGATCTTTCCATCATCGCTTTCTTCCTCTCCTGCTATCATCTTAAGCAGCGTAGATTTTCCTGTTCCATTAATTCCTATAACACCTGCTTTTTCCCCTTCTTCAAGACCGAAGGTTGCGTCATTTAATATTTTCTTTTCGCCAAATGCTTTCTTTAATCCCTCAACTGAAATTATACTCATATTCTTATTCCTTTTCTCCACTCTCAGTCAGCAGCTTAATCTCCAGTGCCATCGCAACTACCCGAAATCTCACCTGGCTGCCCCTTGTCGGGCGATTGCAAAGGTTCCTTCGTCCAGTGAAAAACACGGTGCCAGGAACTTTTTTTCGTTCTCTACGTAAAACGACCTCACGCTTAATCAGTGTGAGGTCCTAGGATTTATATTTAATTATCTCTTTCTGTAAGTATAATGCTTCTTTCTGTGAGTTTTACCTTACCTTCTTTAAGAAGTCGTCCAACCGCACGCTTAAATGCATTTTTACTGATACCAAATTCTGTCTTTATAAGCTCGGCACTTGCCTTATCTGTAAATGGAAGGACCCCATCATAACTCTTAATGATGTCATATACCATTTCAGCATCTTTATTCATCTGCTGTGGGATAGCCTCTCTCATAGAAAGATCGGCTTTTCCATCTTCTCTTATCTTTACGATCCTGCAGCTTACTTCTTCACCAACAAAAACCTTATCAAAGATCTCACTCTGATGAATAAGGCCTGAATATTTATCTTCTATCGCAACAAAAGCCCCAAAACCTTTTCTTATCTCATAAATAGTTCCGGTTACTGTGCTGCCTTCCTCATATCCGAAACATCCATCAAGGAAATCATATAATTTCATAGATACACAAGGTCTTCCGGATTTATCTACATACATTCTTACAAGATATCTTGATCCAGGAACTACCTTTATTGTCTGCTGCTTGAAAGGAAGGAAGATATCCTTCTCAAGTCCCCAGTCCATAAATGCACCAAAATCAGATACAGCCTTGCACTTAAGCTTTGCCATACGTCCCAGCTCGATCAGAGGTGTATCAAGTGTTGCAATTGGTCTGTCACTTGAATCCATATAAACAAAAGCTTTGATAGTATCTCCTACCTTTGTTCCTTCTGGAACCTGTTTTCTTGGAAGAAGTACATCTTCGTTACCATCTGTAAGGTAAATACCGAAGTCTTTTATCCTATCTACTTTAAGTTCATTCCATGTTCCTGTTCTCATTTAATCTCCTGTTTTATACCGCCTGTTTTTTACCTGATTTCTTTTTTCCAGGCTTCTCTATCATAAGCACCTTTTCTCTGATAAACTGTCTCTCTGTCTCATCAGCTAATTCATATCCAAGGCTCTTTAAATTGGTTATTGAATTAGTAAGCTTTACTATCTCTACAGGTTTCTTCTTATCTGCATTATCAAAATCATAACCATTATATACATCAACTATTGCATAAACATCTTTTGTTCTTCTGTCTGGGCTGCTTATCACATCCCTGATACACCAGTCATCAACCGGAGTCCCCTTATCAAGAACATCTGCCCCTTCCAGACTAACTTTTTTTATGTAGACATTCTCTGTATCACAGATTGCCCATGGCACTACATAAATAATACTACTCACTTTACTTTCCTCCTAATAGCAAAATACCTGCTGTATGCAACACGCAAATATTAGCATCATATAATAAAACTTGTCAAGAAAAGAAAAAGACGAGCTAAGTATCTTAGTTCGTCTAGTAAAAAGCTGGGCTACAAGGATTCGAACCTTGAAAATGCTGGAGTCAGAGTCCAGTGCCTTACCATTTGGCGATAGCCCAATATTCAAGTGCTTGCTCATCAGCAACAGATATGATTATACGGCATACTTTTCTGAAATGCAAGCACTTTTTTTAAAATTTTTAAATTTTTTTTAAATTATTTTTCTTCCTCAAGACTTTCACTCTTATGTACAACGACAGTTTCCTCATAGCAAGAGAATATATCATCTATAAGAGCCTTGTCTGGTTTTGGTGTTATAAGACTTATAACCGGAACAATGATAAGTCCTACTAACATTGTAAATGCACCGGCATTGATAGGAGATTTTATCATTGGATGGATCATATTAACAACAGTAAATCCTACACCAAAGATATAACTTGCCCAAACTGAGGCCTTTGTGATCTTCTTTGAATAAAGTCCATACATAAACGGCGCAAGGAATGCTCCGGCAAGAGCTCCCCATGAAATTCCCATTAACTGAGCAATGAACATTGGAGGATTAAATGCAAGTATTACAGAAAGAGCAATAAATGCAATAACAAGGATCCTCATAAGACTAAGCTGAGTTTTCTCCTTCATATTCTTTGCGATAAGTGGTTTGATAAGATCAAGTGTTAAGGTTGAACTTGATGTAAGTACCAGTGATGAAAGAGTTGACATAGAAGCTGAAAATACCAGTACTACTACTATACCTATAAGGATATCAGGTAATGTAGAAAGCATTGCTGGAACAATTGAATCATAAGCTACTGTTCCATCTGGCTTATAGATATCAGCTCCACTGAAAAGTCTTGCAAAACCTCCAAGGAAGTAGCATCCTCCTGAGATCACGATAGCAAAAAATGTTGAAACGATTGTTCCTGTCCTTACTGCCTTCTCATCCTTAATGGTATAGAATTTATGTACCATCTGAGGTAGTCCCCAGGTTCCAAGAGATGTAAGCACTACAACTCCCAAAAGGTTAAGGGGGTCAGGACCAAAGAAGCTGGCAAAGAGCCCCTTAGAACCAAGAAGAGGTGCTGCAGTAACCGCTGCATCAACTTCCACTTCTGAAAGTTTCTTAACTGCTGCAAGGAACCCTCCCTGACCGTTAAGTACTGCTATTATAACTGCAGCTATACCGATAAGCATTATGATACCCTGAATAAAATCATTTAAAGCAGTTGCCATATAACCGCCTACAACTACATAAACACCTGTAAGAAGTGCCATGATAACGATACATACATGATAATCTATCGAAAAAGCCATTCCAAAAAGTCTTGAAAGTCCATTATAAACAGATGCTGTATAAGGAACCAGGAAAACGAATGCGATAACAGAACCAACAACCCTGAGGGCTTTTGAATCAAATCTCTTTCCAAAATATTCCGGCATGGTCCTTGCTTCAAGCTTCTGAGTCATGACTCTTGTTCTTCTCCCCAGCACAAGCCATGCAAGAAGACTTCCTATCATGGCATTTCCAAGACCGATCCAGGTAGATGAAAGTCCATACTTCCATCCGAACTGCCCCGCATATCCTATAAATACAACTGATGAAAAATAAGATGTTCCAAAGGCAAAGGCCGTGATCCATGGACCTACAGTTCTTCCACCCAATACGTAATCATTGACGTTTCTTGCTTTTCTTCTTGAATAAAAACCAACGCCGATCATTACCGAAAAAAACACTACTAAAAGAATGATTTTTACCGCCATTTTTCTACTCCCTTTTCTGCATTATTGCGTTAACGCGCTAAAGTAGATTATGACAGAATCCTATATAAGTGTCAAGAATCTGCAAGGCTTATTACCCTCAAAAAAATAAAGATCCAGCCGCTTTACGCCACTGGATCTTTATACATTACTACTTACTAAAGATCAATTGTAAATCTCTTTACTCCACCTGAGAATTTGTAATCTCCAACCCATAGATAAGTACCATCATAATCTATGTAATGAGCATTATAGAAAGTATCTTTGGACTGAATGGCTTTTACATCATAAGCTATATTAAAGAAATCATTTGTAGGATCCGAAAGAAGAACATCATAGCTGTCATATATATTAGTTCCATGTCCAATTATAACTACACTCTTCTTTGTCTCATCATAGAGTTCTGACACGGCATCATCTATACTGTTCCATATGACGATCCTTCCAAATCCTCCATCACAAGCTATCACCTTACCCTCTTTAGTAACAATGACATCCGATACTCCATTGAAAGATCTATAAGTATCCTCATATCTTCTTATACCATTCTGAAGTTCTGCTACAGTTCTTATATGGCAGCCTTCTATAACCTTTGCATTTTCATTTGCTGTATTATCTAAAGCATCTGCAAGGCTTATAATAGCCGCGCTATCATTAGTTGAAGCAATTGATATATAAGTATTTCCATCATCACACTTTGTAGCATGAATATCCGGGCCATAATAACTCACATCGCGTCCGGCAGCCCCCTTAAATGACAACTGGACTGTTGCCTTTGGTTCGGAATCCTTTGCTGGTATTCCCTGATAAATATAAAGCCTGTCATTCTGGGCTATATATAAATATCCATCGCAATAATCAATCGACTTTATATAACTAAATACCACACTTCCTATCTTTTTATTGTAGTATGCATCAGGCCACTCTCCACCAAACAGATTATTTATATCTTTCCAGTAGTATAATCTTTCTCTTTCACTTATTATAAGTCCTGTTGACTGTCCATCCTTAACAAAGGAAGCATCTTCAACAGATTTTGCAAAGAATAATCTCATATCAGGCTTTGCATCATTTTCATCCGGAATATCCTTCCAGAGGCAGACTGTTGAATTATAATCATCTACTACAAGAAGATGTTCTCCGTCAGACACAGTCTTACAATTCTGATATTTATAGAGGGTGTCTGCTACTTTTTCATCACAGTTCGAAGCTCCAATACATATATTAGGATCTTCTATGCAATGCTTTTCAACCACCCCTATTTCTCGATTATTCCAGTAATAAGCCCCATTATAAACAAATGTATCTCCATCCATCTGACTTATCACACTTTCACTTACAGCAGCCGGTTCATCCGGAAATGCTCCATTGCTAAATCCAACAATCTTACCTGCATTGATACCAAGAGAGAAAAGATTTCCTTTATCATCCTGTACTATAGAACAGATGTCTCCGCCAATGAAATAATAGTAATCATCACAATCTATCTGACTTCCACCAATATAATAATCAGGCCTGTCATTTTCATCATCAATCTTTCCATCTTTCCATACAGTCAATGCTCCGGCTTCATGAAGAATGAGCGTTCCTTCAGGAAGCACATTTCCATTCTTTGTAGTCATATCAGTTGTCAGATAAAGACCGGAAGGCTGACCGGAATTGTTATCTGTATAGATAAAATCTCCCGGATCTTCTGCATATAAGAAAAGCACCTTATCATTATCTATCTTACTTAAATTCTCTTCATATGATAAAGCCTTATAATCATTAAACACACGTAAGGCTGGCAACTGTGATCCATCAGCCTTTGTAATATTATGATCTCCTAAAAGAAGTATATTATCATTACATGTTATGGTACGAGGAGTTCCACCAGTCTTTATTATCCTATCCGGATATTTATCTTCTGCTGTCGGAAGATTGTCTTCCCATATAAGCACAAATCCGCTCTGAGTTGAAGTACATACAAGTCTTTCTCCATCAGTCCAAAGATCCCATGGCCATGCTATCTTTGATTCATTAGCATTTATAAATGCAGCATTTTCTCCATAGGAATAATCTGCGGAATCGATCATCTGCATAATAGAAAAATCTGCCGCTGCACCATTATCCCCTTCCTCTGGAAGATCATTCCATACAAGGATCCTGTCATTCTTTGCATCTGCCACAAAAATCTTTACCTTACCTTCTTTTGTAACGGTTGCAGCTACTCCCACAGGCCAGTTAAGACCTGAAAGATCATATCCTGCTTTCGAAGATACAGTATCCTGTTGACCTAAAACACAGTAAATATAATCTGATACATCGGCACCATTAAATATTATATTATGAGGTACTCTAAATATTATGACTCTGTTTGCCCAGGTATCTGATAAGAAAAAATAATTAAAATCCCCTAAAGATATCGTATCCATATCTCCCGGATGCTCATAATATCTATCTGATACTTTTTCAATCCCCGATGAAAGAAGCGTAAGATCAAGTTCCATTCCATCATATGCTTCTCTTTCTTCAGGATTTTTTGCTTTTTTATAGGAATTATCTGTTGTCATATCAGTTTTATAAAGATCTTCGAATGAAGAAACATATATAGTTACACCTTTATATGATATGCCATTTACCGTTTCAAATCCCACTCTGATATCGCATGATCCTCCTAACCCCGGAGTTGCATGTATAAGCCCTGTTGCATCAACCGTAGCAATGTTTTCATCTGAAGAACTCCAGGTATATGAAACACCCGGTCCTTTAGGTGTAGCACTTAGCAAAAAATCCTCCCCTGGTTCAAGGTGCATGCCATAATATGAGAATTCAAAATCAATAATATTCACCTTACACTTATATTCTTTATTCTTATAAGTAGCTGTTACAAAGCAGCTTCCCGGCTGATTCCCATTAACCACGCCCCCCTCTACTCCAGCAATACTCTGATCTGAGGATTTCCATACCACTTCTTTAGCTGTTGCATCCTTTAAAACTAATTTAAAGCTCTCTCCTGTCCCGAGAGTTATCTCAGTTTTATTCAGACAATAGTTTTTTGTTTCTGTTACCATGGCTCCACTGGAGTCAAAGAAATATTCTTTTCCACCAATCGTCTGCTTTCCTGTTACCATGGCTCCACTGGAATTCATATAATAAGTTTTTCCACCTACTGTAACAAAACCAGTTACCATAGCTCCACTGGAATTCATATAATACCACTTGCCGCCCGATTTTACCCAGCCAGTTGCCATAGCACCACTGGAATTCATATAATACCATTTACCGCCTGACTTTACCCAGCCGGTTGCCATAGAGCCATTGGAATTTAAGTAATACCACTTTCCATTTACTTTGATCCATCCCGTCTCCATATAGCCCTTTTGATCAAAATGGTACCATTTGCCCCCGATGCTGGCCCATTTATTCGCAGGATATGAACCATCCTGATAGCAGTACCACCAGCCTTTTTGGTTTTTCTTCCATCCAGCAGTAGCTGCATCAACCAAATGATATGTGTTGCTAAAACAAATTGTAAAAATAAGAAAAACTGTAAGAGAAATACCAAGAATCCTTTTAGATTGCGCCATAAAAACACCTCCCATACATAAAAACCCCTGATTACCCAAAGTAAAAACTACTAATTTCATTATAAAATACAGGATTTTATTACTCAAATGAAGGAATTGTGAAATGGTTTTAAACAAAGAAAATCGGGATACCCTCTAGAAAGGTTTCCCGATTTAACAGTGTGCGTGTTAGAGGATTCGAACCCCCGGCCTTTTGATCCGTAGTCAAACGCTCTATCCAGCTGAGCTAAACACGCAAAATATATATGAAGTCGCATCAGCAACAAAAGCTATTATATACTTTCTATATATTCTATGTCAAGAGAAAATTTATCTTTTTTTGATGCAATCGCAATAATATATTCTTCTTTATGACTGGTTTCATTTATAAGATATATATTTTCATTTCCATTCTGCACCTTGCATCTCTCAGGTGCCACTTCAAATGAATTTAATGGAATGCTTATCCCTGTTCCACTAAGCTTTAAATAAGCCTCTTTCATAGTCCAGATTTTTCTAAATTCTATCTGTTTTTCATCTTCCAGAGCATTACATACTAAACTTCTCTCTTTATCTGTAAACAGCCGTCTTGTTACAGCAAAATTCCTATCATCCTTTGTTTCTATATCAACTCCGCACTCCTGGTCATCCGTAAGTACAACACAATAATTTCCAGAATGAGCCAGATTAAAATATGCGCCTTCTCTCCCCTTAAGATATGGCTTTCCCATTTCGTTATATCTTATCTTGATATCATCCTTACTAATATCAAAAGACTGTTTTAAAGCCCTCTGTACCAAAAGTCCTGCACCGGCTGAAGTAAGGATCGCATCTTCCACCTTAAGTTTATCAATCTTTTCTCTTCTCCAGTCACAGAGCATATCTCTAATGGCTGGCATTTTCTCACCAATATAGATCTTATCAACTTTATAAATATATACTTTCATCAGAATATCCCCTTTGTATCAATAAGATTATATCATGGCATCATTTTTTAGAAAATACCGGGAGGTCGTTATCACTCGACCTCCCGGCTACCCGCTTTTATACAAATACTTTTAAGCATGTCTAGCTTAATTATTTAATCTTATCAAGTCTGGAAAGTACTTCAAGCAGAACACTTGCTTCCTTTTCCTTTGCTATTCCAAAAT
The DNA here is from genome assembly GCA_017420535.1 of Eubacterium sp. Classification (GTDB taxonomy): domain Bacteria; phylum Bacillota; class Clostridia; order Lachnospirales; family Lachnospiraceae; genus Eubacterium_Q. The sequence continues at coordinate 29,533 of JAFOIV010000125.1, forward strand.
ACATCTTGAATCTTGCAGCATCTTCCATATTTTCTGTTATGGAGATCTTGATAAGAAGATTTCTTGCAGTCAGCATATTCTTAACTACCAGGCCGTAATTATTAAGGAGATCCGCATCATACTCAAGGAATCCCTTATCCATGAGATACTTGATCCTTTCATACATAAGCTTCTTATGATCATAAAGAACATGTATCGCTCTTACATCAAAATCCGGCTCATCCTTATTAACCTGTTCCATAAGTCTGTCATAGACTGCATCACATACGCTTATTCCATAAGTTGTGTTATCATGGATATTTCTAAGCATTCTATATTTCTTCTTGGTATTTACTGAATTCATGTATTCAAAAATACTCTCTTTGATGAAATCAATATCCACCTCATATACAGGATTATCTGTGTTTTTAAAGATTACATAAAGGCCTCTGTGACCCATATAATCATCTCTAAACATATGATCTTCATCCGGCGAGATAGCCTCATAACCTTTTCTTAATTCATCAAAAGAAACGGTATTATGGGAATATCTCTCTTTAAATGTGAAGTCACCTGTATAAAAATATTTCTTATCCCTGTTATAACCATAAATAAATAATTCATGAGGGAATTTATAATCCACACTGTAATCACTTAAGATCTTTGCTTCATCGAAGACACCATATACATAACCGCCCAGATCAAGTGTCTTAATGATAAAATCTACAATATCCCCACAATAGCATTCTATCTGTGATTTAGTCATAAGGGAAGTTACAAGATATGGACAAGCCTTAAGAGAACTTGTACCTGGTATCATATCTGCAAAGAGGATCTCATCCCCTGTAAATATCTCTTCAACCTTAAAACTTCTTAACTGAATATAATTACTATAAATCCACTTCTTAGCATTTTCATCCTCTGAAAGAATAGAGAATAATGTTGCATGCCATTGCCATGAAGTAATAAGCGGATTTCTTGTTACCGGCAAACGCATCTTATCTTCCATACTACAGCCCTCCAATAACCCTTCTCTCTCCAGCCTGTTCGTCTAATTTTTTTCCAACCCTGTCGATCAGATCATCAAATGTCCTATAATCGGAAATATCCAGCTCATAATCCGAGAATTTGATCTTGAACATATTCTCACATGAAACTATAAGTTTTATGATTGAGATTGAATTGACACCATATTCACTTATCAGATCTTTTGTGGTATCAACATTTTCAATTTCCGGAAGAGCTTCGTTTATAAGACTTATCACCGCTTCCTGCACCTTGGTCTTTCCCATCATTAACCCCCTCTCAAATAGTAATATTATACAAAACCGTCACTTTTCCAAATGCAAATCTAGTAATATTTTACTATTTTTATCTTTTAAAATCAATAAAAAAGAGACCTGTCGTTAACCGACAGGTCCCACTTTTTATAAAATGCTATATTACTCTTCAGTTGTAACAGCAACATCCATGAACTTCTGTGGATTAAGCTTGATACCAGGGCCCATTGTTGAAGTGATTGTTACACTTCTTAAGTACTGACCCTTAGCTGCTGCTGGTCTAGCTTTAACTACAGCATCTAATAAGGCTTTAAAGTTGTCCGCGATCTTAGCTTCTTCGAATGAAGCCTTTCCTACTGGCACGTGGATAATGTTTGCCTTGTCAAGTCTGTATTCGATCTTACCGGCTTTAACGTCAGCGATTGCCTTAGCAACGTCCATTGTAACTGTACCAGCCTTAGGATTTGGCATTAATCCCTTAGGTCCGAGTACACGTCCTAAACGTCCTACAACACCCATCATATCAGGTGTAGCAATAACAACGTCGAAGTCTAACCAACCTTCGTTAGCGATCTTTGGAACGAGCTCATCGCCACCAGCGTAATCTGCGCCTGCAGCAAGTGCTTCGTCTACCTTGTTACCCTTAGCAAATACGAGAACCTTAACAGTCTTACCTGTACCGTGAGGAAGAACTACGGCACCACGTACCTGCTGGTCAGCGTGACGTCCATCAACACCGAGCTTTAAGTGAGCTTCAACTGTCTCATCGAACTTTGCGCTGGCTACCTTCTTGATAACTGAAACAGCCTCATCAAGGTCATATAACTTATTCTTTTCTACGAGCTTTGCAGCTTCGATATATCTCTTACCTTTTTTCATTAAATAAACCTCCTGTGGTATTATCGGAGGAGCGACCTCCTTCCACCTAATTAATTATTAATCACTGTGAATTATTCTACTACTTCAACGCCCATTGAACGTGCTGTACCTGCGATCATGCTCATAGCAGCCTCGAGGCTTGCAGCGTTAAGGTCTGGGAGCTTTGTCTTAGCAATCTCTTCAACCTGAGCCTTTGTAATCTTTCCAGCTTTCTTTCTGTTAGGTTCACCTGAAGCCTTTGCAAGCTTAGCAGCCTTCTTGATAAGAACAGCAGCTGGAGGAGTCTTTGTGATGAAGCTAAAGCTTCTATCAGCATAAACAGTGATAACTACTGGGATGATCATATCACCCTGATCAGCTGTCTTTGCATTGAACTGCTTTGTGAATTCTACGATATTAACACCGTGCTGACCAAGTGCTGGTCCAACAGGTGGTGCAGGAGTTGCCTTACCTGCAGGTATCTGTAATTTAATGTATCCTGTTACTTTCTTCGCCATCTTAGCGTACCTCCTAAAAGTGGTATTAACGGGTTCTTCTAACCCTTCCACAAATTGTTACAATTTCTCAATATCACCTAAGCCGATTTCAACATCTGTTGAACGACCGAAGATATCAATATCGATTGTTACAGTCTGCTTAGTAGCATTAATTGACTTGATAACACCGATAGTATCTGCCCATGCACCAGCGATTACCTTAATTGAATCGCCAATCTCAACGTCGATTTCGATATCGTCTGACTTAACACCAAGCTTCTTCATCTCTTCATCGCTGAGAGGTACAGGTTCTGATCCAGGTCCAACAAATCCTGTTACACCACGTGTATTTCTTACAACGTACCATGTAACATCATTCTTGATCATGTGAACAAGAACATAACCTGGGAAAATTTTTCTTGAAACGACCCTTTTAGTGCCGTTCTTCATTTCGGTAACGTCCTGAACAGGAACCATAACTTCGAACATCTGGTCCTGAAGTTTACGATTCTCAATAGTCTTCTCGATATCAGTCTTTACTTTGTTCTCGTATCCTGAATATGTATGGACTACATACCAGTGTGGTTCATTATCCCCACCCTGTTTAATATTTTTAGATACAGGGGCCTCTGATGCATTGATGTTTTCAATGTTTGTTACATTTTCAATTCTATCTTCTGCCATCTTTACACTCCCTAATTAAAAATAAAACCACGTCCATATTGAAGAACCTGATCGACACCCCAGATAATCGCGCCAAGCAACACTGCTGAAACAACCACAACGATTGTTTCCTTGATAAGCTGGTTCTTTGATGGCCAAGTGATCTTGCCAAATTCAGCCTTGATAGACTTGAACCAACTTCTCTCTAAAGCAGGTGATGTCTCTTTCTTATCTGACATAATAATTCTCCTAATTTAGACTATTTTGTTTCTTTGTGAACTGTATGAGCCTTGCAGAATGGACAATACTTCTTTGTCTCCATTCTATCAGGGTGCTGTCTCTTATCCTTAGTCATATTGTAATTACGCTGTTTACAATCCTGACATGCCAATGTGATCTTTACGCGCACAACTGTCACCTCCGTATTTTCTTTATTTTGTACAACTTTTGCCTTGCGAAATTCGGTCATCTATTTCCAGCCGTCGCTGGTAATGTGCATCATTTAACGCACAAAAATAAAAGCCCGAAGGCATCGCAACGTATAGATTACCATAATACGTACCAATGCGTCAAGGCTTTTATTATATATGTTCTTATTTAATTCTCACTCTGCAGGATATCCAATTCTTCCTTTGTAAGTTTCCTATAACATCCTATAGGAAGATCCTGGGGAAGTTTAAGAAGTCCCATGGAAATCCTCTTTAAATATATAACCTCACAGCCAACTGCCTGAAACATACGTTTTACCTGATGGAACCTTCCCTCTCTTATAGTAAGATAAGTTCCTGTAAGTTTTTCATCTAAAATGCTCTCATCTATCTTATCATTATTTTTTATATAATTCAAAGCATCTTTAAAACAATCAGACTCATCTTCTTTTAAGATGACTAAGTCAGCTGGTTTAGTAAGGGTCTCATCCTTAATGTCCACCCCTGAGAGGAAGGCCTTTTTTGTATCCTCATTAACATCCCCTCTTACATAGGCAAAATATGTCTTATCCACATGTTTACCCGGTTTAAGAAGTCTGTTAGCCAAATGGCCATCGTTTGTGATAAGAAGAAGTCCCTCTGTATCTCTATCAAGTCGTCCCACAGGGAAGAGATCTCTTCTTTTCTTATCTTTGATAAGATCAACTACTGTCTTTTCCTTCTTATCTTCCGCTGCAGAAATAACTCCTGCCGGTTTATTAAGAAGATAGTATTCAAACTCTTCATGAAAGATTGCTTTACCATCCACAGCGATCTCATCTGTTTCTGTGTTTACTTTCACCTCTGGCTTAATTACCTTAACGCCATTTACTGTAACATTATGTTTCTTTAATAACTGTTTTACTTCACTTCTTGTACCCAGCCCCACATCACAAAGGAGCTTATCAAGTCTGATCAATTTCATTTAGCAATAACCTTTACTAGAGCTACAAGTAATACTAAGATTCCAAGTCCGATACGATAATAGCCGAAAACTTTGAAGTCATGAGTCTTTATATATTTCATTAAAAATTTGATAACAAATATCGAAACTATAAATGAAATACCCATTCCAAGTATAAGTGCAAAGAACTCATAAGCCTTAAAATGTAATCCGAATTTAAGAATCTTTAAAAGGCTGGCACCAAACATTGCAGGGATTCCAAGGAAGAAGGTATACTCTGCAGCAACCTTTCTTGATAATCCTATCCAAAGACCACCAATTATTGTGGCACCTGATCTTGATGTACCTGGAATGATAGAAAGAACCTGGAAAAGACCAACCATAAGTGCGTCCTTATAAGTCATCTTCTTCATTTTATCTACTCTAGGTCTTCTTCCTTTATTTCTATTTTCAATAAAAATGAACCATACGCCATATAAGATAAGCATAATGGCAATAACAACTGATCTATGGAGATATTTGTCGATAAGGTCATCAAATAAAAGTCCTATTACCATTACAGGTAATGTACCTATTATAACCTTAACCCACATTAAAAGTGTTGAACGTTTTACAACAACCCCTGAAGAAGTTCCTTCCTCCTTATAAAAAGGCCAGAGGCGCTTCCAATAGATAACAACAACAGCCATTATAGCTCCCAGCTGGATCACCACCAGGAACATATTCATAAACTGTTCTGATACATTTAATTTAAGGAATTCATTTACAAGAAGCATATGCCCCGTACTGCTTATTGGCAGCCATTCTGTAATTCCTTCTACAATACCAAGAAAAATAACCTTAATTATCTCTAAAAAGCTCATACCTGCCCCCTTTTAGTTTTTAGTCATCTCCAAAAATTATAACTTATTTTTTATCAGCAATCTATATTTTTATTTCCTATTTATCAACGAGTTCTGTATATTTATCAGCAATCTCGTTTACTCCCCCAAAATCAATCATCTTTCCATGATCAAGTATCATAGCCTTGTTGCATATTCTTCTTACCTGATCAGTGTTATGAGATACGAACAACACTGTAACTCCTTTATCAAGCAGTGACATGAGCTTCTTTTCACTCTTCTTCTTAAATTTTGCATCACCTACAGAAAGAACTTCATCCAATATAAGAATGTCTGGTTCAACTATAGTGGCTATGGCAAATCCCAGTCTAGTCTTCATACCGGAAGAATAATTTTTCAAAGGAACATCGATAAAGTCCTTTAATTCAGAGAATTCTATTATCTCATCTAATTTTGAATCTATGAATTTCCTGCTATATCCAAGGCAGGCACCATAAAGGTAGATATTCTCAAGTCCTGTATATTGAGGATCAAATCCAGCTCCTAGTTCAATAAGCGGTGCAAGAACTCCTGTTCTTTCTACAGAACCTTTTGTAGGCTTAAATACTCCTGCTATAACCTTAAGAAGTGTTGACTTTCCGGCTCCGTTAAATCCAAGGATTCCAAGTCTGTCTCCTTTTTCAAGCTGAAAGTCAATATTTTCCAACGCCCAGAATTCATCAAATTCCAGCTGCCCCTTAAGGAGCTTTATCAAATATTCTTTAAGTGAGTCCACCTTTTCTTTACTAAGGTTGAATCTCATACTAACGTCATTTACTTTTAAAACTGTATCACTCATACATTTACGCCCTTATATATTAAGGATAAATTTATCTTCATTTTTCTTAAACATAAGAATTCCCACTAAAACTGATAATACGCTGAACAAAAAAGCATAGAGAAGATAAGGGAGTTCCATAGGTCTTCCAAATATACAATCTCTGAAATTCATAATAACACAGTAAAGTGGATTTATTTTAAGTACAAATCCCCAGCCACTCTTTAAAAGTCTTTCCGGTTTATAGAATATGGCACAGGTATACATTATCATCATAAGGAAAACATTCCAAAGATATTCCATATCTCTAAAAAATACTCCTATAGTGGAAAGTATAAGTCCGCATCCTGTAGAAAGAAGCAAAAGAATAAATAGCGGTACAATAGCTAAAGGAAGGTAAACAGTAGGATAAACCCCCAGCACTATAGCCACTACAGCCAGTACGATAAGTGATATCAGAAATATAATATAGTTAAATAAAATACCTGAAATTGGATAAAGAAGCTTCGGTACGTATATCTTCTTTATCATAGAAGCATTCTGCCTGATAGATTTTAAAGCCGCTGTTGTTGATTGTGAAAAGCAGCTATACAGAAGTCGTCCGGCAAGTATATATACCGGAAATGCCTTATCCTTAACTCCCATCAGTGTTCCAAAAACTATGGTAAGTATTATCATTGTAAGAAGTGGTTCAAGAAGCGACCAGATAATGCCAAGATAAGACCTTCTATACTTAAGTTTGATCCCTTTCTTTACGAGTTCAGATAATATAAATCTGTTCTGTAAAAATGTATTTGTGTTCATCTTAATGCCCTTAATTATCAATTAAATTTTACACTGTCAGCCCATTTGAAAATGTCTTTTCTGTATAAGTCATAAGTATTTCCCATTGGGCATGCAAAAGAAACAAGCCAGTAATAATCTCCATTATCATAAAAGAAATTAACGTAAGTAAGTCTTGATTCTTTATTATTATATGTAAAATAAATAAAATTATCTTCTGTATTTACAGTAACATTGTCCGGAATATCATTTCCTTTGATATATGCTGCAACATAATCTGCCAGTGAATTTACTTCAAGGCCGGTTTTCTCCAGGTCGTCACTATCAGTTTTAATACCTACAGCATTAATATATCCATTTGTCATGGCCCAGGTTGCATTCTTATTCTTAACTGATCTCATGTCTTCGCTCATGGAAATAGACATGCCTCCAAGATCAGAATATCTCTTAGCCTTGCATCCTGTAATAGACAGCATTGCTAACAGGATTCCAAGCATAAGTAATGCTTTTTTCGTATATTTCATATTGTGATTCCTTTTCAATGTAAAAATCATTTATAAGAATTAATGCAAGCTCCCTTGCAAAAACCCGTGATTATGCATAATAGATACATTTATAATAAAATCATTTAATACAAAAGTCAACAAAGCTGACACATTAAAAAGCACCTTTCCCATAGGTCGTCCCCATAGGAAAAGTGCCAAATATACATCGCTTTAATTTCAGATAAATGATTAAAGAATTGTATGAACCCAGCCTTCTGGACCTTCGATCTCGCCCATCTGGATTCCTGTAAGTGTATTACGAAGCTTTGTAAGAACAGGTCCCATCTCATCCATTCCGCTTGGGAAGCAGATTTCTCTGCCATGATCATTGATCTTTCCTACTGGAGAGATAACTGCTGCTGTTCCGCAGAGACCACATTCATCAAATGTCTCAACTTCATCAAATAATACTTCTCTTTCTTCAACTTCCATTCCAAGATAGTCTTTTGCAACTACTTCAAGTGAACGACGTGTTATAGAAGGAAGGATTGAATCTGACTTAGGAGTAACAAGTGTATTACCCTTGATAAAGATAAAGTTTGCTCCACCAGTCTCTTCAACCTTGGTTCTTGTTGCAGGATCAAGATACATATTTTCTGCAAAACCATTCTTATGAGCATCAACTATTGCATGAAGACTCATAGCATAGTTAAGACCTGCCTTGATATTTCCTGTTCCTCTTGGAGCTGCTCTATCGAAATCACTTACTCTGATAACGATTGGCTTTGCGCCACCCTTGAAGTATGGTCCAACAGGAGTAACAAGAATTCTAAACATATAATCATCAGCTGGTTTAACACCGATAACCGAATTTGCACCGAACATATAAGGTCTGATATAAAGTGTAGCACCTGAACCGAATGGAGGAACCCATGCTGCATTGGCCTTAACTACTTCATCAACGGCCTCAACAAATCTGTCGACAGGGAATACCGGCATTTCAAGACGAGCTGCTGAATCAGCCATTCTCTGGGCATTAAGATCAGGACGGAAGCAGACGATATGTCCATCCTTTGTTGTGTAAGCTTTAAGTCCTTCAAAGATTGACTGTGAATACTGAAGCACTCCAGCACATTCACTGATAGTTACAGTGTGCTCTTTTGTAAGTGCACCCTCATCCCATTTGCCATCTTTGAACCATGATACATAGCTCGAATCAGTTTCCATATATCCGAAACCAAGTGAGCCCCAGTCGATATCCTTCTTTTCCATAATCTGCATCTCCATTCTTAAATTTAATAAATACATTTTATTCCGTATCTTTAGAATGTCAAGAAAATTTTTATTCTATTTCGCAATTTTTACCATATTTTTTAAGCTAAGGTCCATGATAGGCGCTGAATAAGTAATCGCACCGGAAGATACATAATCTACTCCGATGGATGCAATGTCACGAAGACGGTCCTCTGTAACATTTCCAGAAACCTCAATCTCAGCTCTTCCATCGATCATATCAACAGCTGTCTTCATAGTAGCAAGGTCCATATTATCAAGCATGATTATATCCGCCTTAGCTTCAATGGCTTCCTTCAGCTGATCTAAAGTCTCAACCTCAATCTCAATCTTTCTTACAAATGGAGCATAGTCTCTTGCCATTTCAATAGCCTTCTTTACTCCACCTGCTGATGAAATATGGTTATCCTTAAGAAGGACACCATCCGAAAGATTATATCTATGATTTGTGCCACCACCACATTTAACAGCATATTTTTCAAATGCTCTCATGCCCGGTGTTGTCTTTCTTGTATCTAAGAGTTTTGTCTTTGATCCCTTAAGAACTTCAACATACTTATTTGTATAAGTAGCAATACCACTCATTCTCTGAAGATAGTTAAGAGCTGTTCTTTCACCTGAAAGGAGAGCCTTGATGTCTCCATAGATAACACCTATAAGCTGACCCTTCTTTACGAAGTCTCCATCTTTAACTTCTGTTTCAAATCTTGACTTATCATCCAGAAGATAGAAAACTCTCTCGAACACCTTAAGTCCACAGATGATACCATCCTGCTTACAGATAAGATCAGCTTTTCCAGCCTGATCTTCAGGCATAATAGCATTGGTAGAAACATCTTCACTTGTGATATCTTCTTTTAATGCTGCGATTATATAATCATCTATATTAATTCTAAAGTTTACACCATTTATCATAAAAAGCTTTATCCTTTCTCTTTATCTCATTCATAATGATCTTCTTGTTATTTTCTTTCCACTTTTTCTCATCCTTAAGTGGCTCAAGATCAACTGCAGGTTTCTTTAATGAAAGATCTCTTATCTCTTCATTTATCACATATCCTGCTCTCTCTCCAAATATAAGGCTTTCAAGAAGAGAATTACTTGCAAGGCGGTTGGCTCCATGAACACCATTACATGCTGTTTCTCCAACTGCATAAAGATGTTCCATAGTAGTTCTTCCATAAGTATCTGTATGGATCCCGCCCATAAGATAATGCTGAGCCGGAGTTACAGGGATTGGTTCCTTTGTGATATCAAATCCCGCCTCTTTACAATGATTGTAGATATTCGGGAAATGGCTGAGTATCTCTTCCCTAGGAATATTTTCAAAGGAAAGTCTTACATAAGGAAGATTATCTTTCTCCATCTGCACCTTCTCAGCTGCCGTTACCACATCGCGAGGCTGAAGCTCATCTGTAAAGCGTTTTCCGTCCTTTCCTATAAGAATGGCACCCTCGCCTCTAACAGACTCCGAAATAAGGAACTTTCTTCCTGGTACATTTTCATAGAAAATGGTTGGATGTATCTGAATATAATTGATATTTTCAAGTTCAATATCATGCTTTAAAGCAATAGCAAAACTGTCTCCGGAAATGTGACTGAAATTAGTGGAGTTCTTAAATAAACCGCCTATACCACCTGTGGCAAGGATTACTTCCTTAGCATATATAAGGATAAATTCATCACCCTTCTTTGCCACGATACCATGACATGAATTTCCATCAGTAATAAGGTCCATCATGGTTGTATGTTCGCTAAATGTTATATTATCAGCCTTTTTAACTGTTTCAAAAAGCTTACTGGTTATCTCTTTACCGGTAACATCTTCATGATGAAGTATTCTGAAGGTAGAATGTCCACCCTCTCTTGTATAATCAAATGATCCGTCGTTGTTCTTTTCAAAATCCACACCGTAAGAAACAAGTCTTTCTATAACTCTAGGTGAATTTTCGATCATTATCCTGACTGATTCAGGCCTATTCTCATAATGGCCGGCTTTCATTGTATCTTCATAGAAAGCGTCGAAATCAGACGGTTCTTTTAATACACAAATTCCACCCTGTGCAAGGTATGAATCACTATTAAGAATTTCATCCTTTGTAATCATGAGGACATTAAGGTTATCTGGCATTGAAAGGGTAGCGAAAAGTCCCGCTGCACCTGTGCCAACCACAACAACATCAAATTCCTCTTCTCTGACTTTAATCATAGTCTTTCTTTGTTGTCCTTCTTTCCAACATAAATATATCTTTTTAAATATGCCACAACGTCTGGTGGGTGTCAATGGGACGGTTTTTTGTTTAAACTTTAAAAAGCAGATTGCGTATGTTATAATGAAGGGTGTTTTTTATTTTATTGGAAAGGAAGAACGATCATTATGTACCAGGTAGATTTTACAAAGCCTTGTCATGTACATTTTATAGGAATTGGCGGAATCAGCATGAGTGGCCTAGCTGAGATATTAAATAAGGAAGGATTTAAAGTCACAGGTTCAGATATGAAGGAATCTGAGACTACTAAAATTTTAGCAGATAAAGGAATCAAGATATATATCGGCCAGTATGGAACAAATATAACTTCTGAAGGAGACATCGATCTCGTTGTCTATACTGCAGCCATTGCCAGTGATAACGAAGAGCTTCTTATGGCTAAGGAAAGAAATATCCCTCTTCTTACCCGTGCAGAGCTTCTTGGACAGATCATGGAAAACTATAAATATTCAATTGCAGTTAGCGGAACCCATGGAAAGACAACAACAACTTCCATGCTTTCACACATTTTTATGGCTGCATCTAAAGATCCAACCATATCTATCGGTGGAATGCTTAATCTTATAGGTGGAAATATCCGTGTAGGCTCATCTCCTTACTTTATTACAGAAGCCTGCGAATATACCAACAGCTTCCATTCATTTTATCCTTTTATAAGTATCATTTTAAATATTGATAATGATCACCTGGATTTCTTTAAGAATATTGAAAATATCGTTAAGTCATTTGCCAAGTATTCAACTAACCTTAAGGACAAAGGTCTTTTAGTTGTAAATGGAGATATGAAATATCTCGATGATATTAAGAATGCCGTAAAGGATAAAGATTGTAAGATCATCACTTTCGGTCTCAATGATGGAAATGATTATCAGGCTAAAAATGTTACTTTAAATGAAGAAGGTCATCCTACTTATGATCTTTATATAAATGGAGAATATGTAGATAAGATAGAGCTAGCTGTAACCGGAATCCACAATGCAGTTAATTCTCTTTCTACTATTGCTGCTGCAAGTTTCCTTGACCTCGACCTTTCTATTATAAAAGAAGGTTTAAAGAATTGCGTATCAGCTCATAGAAGATTTGAATATAAAGGTACTCTCCCTGGAAACATCAAAATTATAGATGATTATGCTCATCATCCAACAGAGATCGCTGCAACTCTTAAAGTTGGACGTTCTGTTGTAAAGAATGAACTCTGGTGTGCATTCCAGCCACATACTTACTCACGTACCAAGGCTCTTCTTTCAGATTTTGCCAAGGCACTTTCAGTATGTGACCACGTACTTCTTGCAGATATCTATGCTGCAAGAGAAAAGGATGACGGAACCATCTCATCAAAAGATTTGGAAAGAGAGCTTAAAGCTTTAGGATGCGATGCCGTATATCTTGGGGATTTCGAATCCATAAAAAATTATTTTAAAACTCATGTAAACAACAATGACATGTTGATAACTATGGGTGCCGGTAACATTGATTCTATCGGGGTTGAGTTACTTAAATAACACTTATCAACAATACCCACAAAATTTCAGGTCTCCAAATAGAGACCTGATTTTTTATTTATCAACATTTCCTATTTTGCATTATTTTTTATAGAACCCGCTTGTTACTTATCCTTACGAACAAAATTTATCTTTCAGGTTTCCATTATCAACAAAATCAACAATTCTTTAAGAGCCTCCCACTGATTTGCATTAGCAAAATAAGTAATATATAATCTCATTGCAGTCGAAAAAAAGACTGTGATAAAGCAGTTTTTGCTTTAAAGAAATAAGGTATGAAATAGGGAAAAAGCGTTATGGGTTACATCAAAGTTAAATCTGAAAAGAAAGAAAAATTCACCACAATCTCAAACATCTTCATAGATAGATATATGCCAGAAGCCAATGGAGAATTTGTAAAACTTTACATCTATCTCATCAGACTTCTTCAGGACAACATCGGTGCTACAGTTTCATCTATAGCTGATAAGATGTCCTGTCAGGAAAAAGATGTTTGTCGTGGTATCAAATATTGGATTTCTAAAGGTATCCTTGATCTTAAATATGACAAGGCCGAAGATACTTATAGCATTACTCTTCTTAAGTTAGAAGAGGAAGAAACTGAAACTTCATATGAGAGCGACGATTATCTTATGAATATCATCGCTTTTCAAAAGAATGAGAAAAAGACAGCTGCTAAAAAGGAAAGCGCAGAAAAGGAAAACATTGAAGTTGCTCCTGTTGCTTCTGTTTCTCCTGCTATCTCTCCTGTTGTAAAGAAGAATCCATCAAAGAAACGTCTTACACAGAACCAGCTTAACTTAAAGCTTCAGGATCCTGAACTTATGGATCTTCGCGATGAGGCTGAGGCTTATTTCCAGAGAGAACTTGCTCAGGAAGATATGAATTCTCTTATCTATATTCACGATGAGCTTCATTTCTCTTTTGATCTTTGCGAATATCTCCTGGAATACTGCGGAGAGATAAAGAAGACTGATTCAAAGTTTTACGAGAAAGTTGCCATCAACTGGTATGAAAATGAAATAACCACAAGAGCTGAAGCTAAAGAATTCACCTTACGTTATTTCAATCTCTACGGCAAGATTTTAGAAAAGCTTGGTATACAGTGGCATTCTATAAATGTGAAAGAAAAGTCATTTATCAACAAATGGACTACTACTTTACTCTTCGATAATGCTATAATACTTAAAGCATGTGAAGTAGCTATCGTTAACAGCCCATCAAAGGCAACATTCAACTATGTTGACGGAATACTTACAAAATGGCATGCTGCAGGAGTTAAGACACTTAAGGATGTAGACAGCTATCAGTCTTCTACAGTTTCTAATGTGATAAATGTCGATACTACTAAAAAGCGTAACATAAATTCATTCAAACAGACTGATCATTCAGATGATCTTAAGATGATAGAAGACCTTTATATGGACGAGGTTAAGGAAAATTGAGCAATTATTATATAGCTGATAAGAATGAGATTAAAAATATATATAGCCGTTTAAAATCAGATGCTCTTCGTAATAGAGTTCTTTGTAAGGAAGAGGTTTATAAGAAGATTCCCAGGATAGCAAAGATTGATGAAGAGATATCTCTGCTTAATATCGGTTTTATAAAAAACCGTCTTAGGAATCCTGCTCTTTCTAAATCCAAGGATTCAGATATCGAAAGGAAAAAAAAGCTGGTCTTACTTAATAATGAGAAGGCAAATCTTCTGAAAGAGGCCGGTTACCCGAAGGACTATCTTTTGATCCACTATTCATGCCCTATCTGTAAAGATGAAGGCTTTGTAAATGGTAAGAGATGCGAATGTTTTAACAAAAGACTTGCTGATATCCTCTACAAGCAATCAAGTCATGCAGATATCATTAAACAGGAATCATTTGAGAACTTCTCTCTTGACTATTATAGCCACGAACTTATAGATGGATACAGGAAATCCCCCTATGATAATATGGTGGATAAACTTGAAAAAGCAAAAGAGTTTACAAAACAATTTGACAACAGAGGTCAAAATATATTAATATACGGCGAGGCGGGACTTGGTAAGTCCTTCCTTTCGCATGCAATTTCAAAAGAACTTATTGAGTCAGGTCACTCAGTACTCTATGTATCTGCAAATGAGCTTTTCAGCGACATTTTATCTAAGTATCTAATGTCCTATGACACTGATACAAAGCTTAAGGTAGAACCTGTTTATGAACTGGTCTACAACGCTGATCTTCTTGTTATCGATGACCTTGGCACAGAGGTTCCAAATAATTTTACTTCATCTCAGTTATTTGAGGTAGTAAATCAGAGATTGATACAGAACAGGTCCACTATTATCACTACTAATCTTTCAGTTCAGGACCTTAGTAAGGCATACAGCGAAAGACTTATGTCACGCTTTGTTGACCGATATGAATTTTTCAATATATTCGGCAAAGACATACGTTACCAGAAAAAGCAACAAGCTTTTCAAAATAAAAACAAATAAGTACTTAAGTTGGAGGAGAAAGAAATGCCAGACGCAAGTAAACTTGTAACTGTTCCAGTAGGCAAACTTGGTATTATTCCATTACAGAGTTGCACATCACTCGGTGATAAGGTTAATCAGTACCTTGTAAAATGGAGAAAAGAGAGAAATCTCAACGAAAATAATTTTGTATTCAATGGCTATGAAAGAGATAGCTACATCATCGATTCTAGCTGCCCTAGATTCGCTTCAGGTGAAGCTAAGGGAACACTCTCAGAATCAGTTAGAGGAACAGATCTTTATCTCTTATCTGATGTAACAAACTACAGCATTCAGTACAACTTAGGTGGTCAGATGATCCCTATGTCTCCTGATGATCATTTCCAGGATTTAAAGCGTGTTATCGCTGCTATCGGTGGTAAGGCTAACCGTCTCAACATCATCATGCCTTTCCTTTATGAATCAAGACAGCATAAGCGTAACAAGAGAGAATCTCTTGACTGTGCTCTTGCTCTTCAGGAACTTGTAAATTATTATGGCGTTTCAAATATCATTACATTTGATGCTCATGATCCTCGTGTACAGAATTCAATTCCTCTTAGTGGTTTTGAAAATGTTATGCCTACATATCAGTTCATCAAGTGTCTCCTCAAGAATATAAGTGACCTTCAGCTTGATAAGGATCACCTTATGGTAATCAGCCCTGATGAAGGCGCTATGCATAGAGCAATCTACTTCGCTAACCACGTTGGAGTTGACGTTGGAATGTTCTATAAGAGAAGAGATTATTCTAAGGTTGTTAATGGTAAGAACCCTATCGTTGCTCATGAATTCCTTGGTGATTCAGTAGACGGTAAGGACGTTATCATCATCGACGATATGATCGCTTCAGGCGAATCAATGCTTGACGTAGCAAGACAGTTAAAGGAAAGAAAGGCAAAGAGAGTATTCTGTCTTTCAACTTTCGGTCTTTTCACAGCTGGTCTTTCAGTATTTGATGATGCATACAGCAAGGGAATCATCGACAAGGTTATCACAACAAATGTTGTATATCAGAATCCTGAACTCTTCACACGTGATTGGTATCTTTCAGCTGATATGAGTAAATATATCGCTATCATCATCGATCACCTTAACCACAACGCTTCTCTTTCATCACTTCTTGATCCAAGAGAACGCATCCAGGCAAGAGTTAATGAATATCGTGAGAATCATACAATTTCTGATAACTACGATGGATCATCTCAGTTCTAAATAAACGGACACCTAAAATAAGGACGCAAAAAGAAATCCCTCCAGTGAGCTAAATATGCTCTTTGGAGGGATTTCTTTTATACCCTTAGGATCTCTTATAAGGCTCAAATTTGCATTTTTAGTACTTATCTTACCTGATCCTTATATTTATTTAATTCTTCCACGTAAAGCTCTCCTAACTTGCTCAGATTAGATCCTTTACGTTTGATGTATCCTATTCTCATTTTCTGGTTCTCAACTAATGGGATTGCCTTATAAGCATCACCATTAAGATCTTCACTTATTATTCCTGAACATAATGTATATCCATTTAATCCAACCATGAGATTAAGCATTGTCGCTCTGTCGTTAGCAGTTATTATCCTGCTGTAATCATAAGTTGAAAGCTGTTCTTCTGAAAGATAAAGTGAAGCATTTCTACCCTGATCAAAAGCAAGACATGGATAATCCATAAGCTCACTTATAGATATCTTCTTCTTTTTTGCAAGAGGATGCTGACCCCAAAGATATACATATGTGTTACAGGTAAACAGTTCCTTAAACTCAAGATCATTTTCCTGAAAGAGTTTTCTTAAAACTTTCTCATTGAAATCATCAATATAAAGGATTCCGATCTCACTCTTAAAATTCTTTACGTTTTCTATAACTTCTCTGGTTTTTGTTTCATGTACAGCAAATTCAAAAGAGTCCATACCAAACTGTTTTACAACCTCTACAAAGGCTTTAACTGCAAAGGAATAATGCTGCATTGAAACACTAAATTTCTTTTTAGATTTCTTCTCTATAAATTTATCATTTAATAATTCAAACTGATCGAGAACCTGTCTTGCATATCCAAGAAAATCTTCTCCGTCAGGAGTTATCACAATACCTCTGTTGGATCTTAAAAATATGTCAAATCCAAGTTCTGATTCAAGCTCTTTCACCGCTCCTGAAAGACTAGGCTGTGACAAATACAGTTTTTTTGCTGCCACATTCATAGATCCGCTTTCTGCAATTTCAATAACATATCTTAACTGCTGTAATGTCATTTCCTCATCCTCCAAAATGCTGTTATTACTTATTTCTATATCCCATAATGCCTATCTGTTTAGTAGGTTTATGATTTTGTTATAGTATCACACTATAACAACCCCTGTCAATAAAAAAAACCGCATCTTTTCAAATGCGGTCTTAAAGATATTTTACTGATCCTCAGTGGAAACTGAATCTCCCTGATTGTCACTATTAAAGATTTCCTCAAGGGTGTGCCATCCAAGAACAGCACATTTTACTCTTGATGGCATATGAGCAATATCCTGAAGTGCAGATGCTTCTTCAAGCATTTCTAACTCCTCATCACTTACCTTTCCTTTAATCATCTTAAGGAAAGTATCTTTAAGTGTAAGTGCCTCTTCTACACTTCTTCCAATCACAAGATCCAGCATCATATCAGCGCTGGCCTGAGATATGGCACATCCATCACCGATAAATGATCCATCTTCTATGATACCATCATCAGAAACATTAAGCTGAAGAGTTATCTTATCACCACAAGAAGGATTTACCCCTCTCATTTCTTTGTTATAAGTCATAAGCTTATGTTTATGTTCCGGATTCATATTGTGTTCAGTAAGTATTTCATTATAAAATGTTCTGCTATTCTCCATAGCCCATTTTCCTCCTGACTGATGAAACACTTTCGATCAGTCTTTCAATTTCTTCTTCAGTGTTATAGAACATGATACTTGCTCTAGTAGTTGGTCTTCCGTCCATATAAGTATGAAGTGGTTCAGCGCAATGATGTCCTGCTCTAATGGCAACATTATCTTCAGCCATTATAGCTGCCACATCGTGTGGATGTACACCATCTATCTTAAATGTAAAGATACCATGATGATCATCCGGGTCATCAGCTCCGAGAAGTTCCACATGAGGAATTTCCTTAAACTTAGCAAATGCAAGACGACTAAGTTCTCTTTCTCTTTCCTCAATATTTTCAAGTCCTATATTCTTAATGTAATTAATAGCCGCTTCAAGTCCTATAGCTCCACCGGCATTAACTGTTCCTGCCTCAAATTTATGAGGAAGTTCAGCATAAGTTACACAGTTGATGTCTACTGACTCTATCATCTCTCCACCTGTAAGGAATGGTGGCATTTTCTTAAGTAAGTCTTCCTTACCATATAAAACGCCAATTCCAAATGGTCCAAGTAATTTATGTCCTGAAAATGCAAGGAAATCACAATCCATCTTCTGAACATCTGTTATAGAATGAGGAACACTCTGTGCACCATCAACTACAAGATAAGCACCGGCAGCGTGAACTATCTCTGCCACCTTGCTCATATCATTAACTCTTCCAAATATATTAGACATAGCTGTCATTGCAACTATTTTTGTCTTTGGAGTTATTAACGCACTTAACTTATCAAGATCAAATGAACCGTCTTTTTCACAATAGAAGAATTTAAGTTCAGCCTTATTTCTCTTCGCTGTCTCCATCCATGGGAGCATATTGCTGTGATGTTCAACAATAGTAGTTATAACTTCGTCCCCTTCTTTAAGAAGAAGATTTCCTAAACTATAAGCTACCAGATTAAGACTTTCTGATGCATTTCTTGTAAAAATGATTTCTTTATCAGAAGATGCATTTATAAACTGAGCAACAGTATGTCTTGCATGCTCATACTTTTCAGTTGCATCGATTGAAAGCTGGTAAAGTCCTCTGAAAGGATTTGCATTTGAATGATAATAATAATCACTTATTGCATCAAGTACTACTTTAGGTCTCTGAGTAGTAGCTGAATTATCTAAATAAGCCAGGTTAGAAGATTCAAAAAAAGGAAAATCTTTTCTTATTGCATTAATATCAAGTCTACTCATCTTCATCCTCCTCACTTACTTCGTCTTCTTTTTTTAATAAAGAACCAAATATATAATCTTTAGTCTTTTCATCTTCGATCTTAGAGGCAACTTCCGCGATCCTGCCGTCTATCATAAGTTTATAGGCATTCTCTTCATTGATTCCTCGAGCCATGAAATAGAAAAGCACTTCATCACTAAGTTTACCAATGGTTGCGCCGTGAGTACCTTCCACATCTTCTTCTGCACAAAGGATAAGTGGAACTGTCTTATTTACTACATCTTCATCAATAAGAAGAACATCTTCCTTCTCATCTCCCACTGCACCGGCACATCCCTTTATAAAATCAATAGTGCCACGGAATACCTTCTGGGCATTATTCTTAAGGACACCATTACAATAGATATTACTCTTTGTCTCTTTACCTCTATGTCTTGCAACATAATTAAAGTCTACAACATCTTCGTTCTTTCCAAGGTATGCAGTATCAATTCTAAGAGAACTTCTGTCCCCAAGAAGATTACAGCAAAGTCCTTCAAACATTCCCGCAGCACCAAGCTCAAGATGGATAACTTCAAATCTTGCATCTTCTGCACATTCAGAAGAAACATTATTATAGAATTTCATATCATCCTTAAAGCTGTGGATCTGAACTAACTTTACCACTGATTTTTTACCAATGATAAATCTCATATCACATGCAGCCTGATCAATATCTGCATTCTCACCAACAATATGATTAACTATAAATGTACATTCTGAATTTTCTCCAACTTCCACTTCATAGCAGTTGAAGCTAAAATCATTTCCAGAGTAATCTATATCTATTCTTACAGGTTCATTAACCTTTGTATCATCACCAATCTTAAAGCTTTCTTTTTCGATGCCAAAGCTTTCAGCTAACTGGATAAATTCTTTACCAAGACCTGATTCAAGGGATGAAAACTTATCCTGATCTAAAAGCTCATTTCTCTTTATATCATTTCCAGCTTCAATTATCTCATTTCCTTTTACAGCCTCAGATGGAACTTTGACATAGGCTTCATTTACTCTAAGCCAGTTCCATGTTGGTGAAGGTAAATGATTTACGCTGATATCTCTTAATTCGCTCATCTTTTTACCTCCTTAACCTATGCTGCCCTTCATCTCAATACGTATGAGATTGTTCATCTCAACAGCGTATTCAAGAGGAAGTTCCTTAGAAACGTCATCTGCAAATCCACTTACTATCATAGTTCTTGCGTCCGCTTCTGAAATACCACGTGACATAAGATAAAATACTGCTTCATCGCTGATACGTCCAATCTTTGCTTCATGTCCGATATCTGCATCATCTGTTCTGACATCCATTGATGGTATTGTATCTGAACGAGAGATATTATCCAGCATAAGAGATGCACAATCAACAGAAGACTTAGCCCCTTTGGCATTCTTATTTACTACAACAGCACTTCTAAAAGTACTGATACCGCCATCCTTAGAGATTGACTTTGCACTTACAACAGACTTAGTATCCTTACCTGTATGAACTACCTTCATACCTGTATCTAAGTTCTGTCCATTTCCTGCAAATGTAATTCCAGTATATTCCATCTGAGAATTATCACCCTTAAGGATTGTCATAGGATAAAGATATGAAACATGAGAACCAAATGAACCTGATACCCATTCCATCTTTCCGCCTTCTTCAACGATGGCACGCTTTGTATTCAGGTTATACATATTCTTTGACCAGTTCTCAATAGTTGAATAACGAAGCTTAGCATTCTTTCCTACAAATAATTCAACACATCCGGCATGAAGGTTAGCTACGTTATACTTAGGTGCTGAACATCCTTCTATGAAATGAAGTTCTGCTCCCTCATCAACTATTATCAGAGTATGCTCAAACTGACCTGCACCTGGGGCATTAAGTCTAAAATATGACTGAAGTGGAATCTCGACTGAAACTCCCTTTGGTACATATACAAATGATCCGCCTGACCATACTGCCCCATGAAGGGCCGCAAATTTATGATCCTGTGGTGGCACAAGTTTCATAAAATGTTCCTTTATCATCTCTTCATAAGGTCCATGCATTGCAGACTCAAGATCAGTATAGATAACACCCTGTGCTGCAACTTCTTCTCTTACATTATGATAAACAAGTTCTGAATCGTACTGAGCTCCGACACCGGCAAGACTTTCTCTTTCGGCCTTAGGAATACCAAGTTTTTCAAATGTTTCCTTGATCTCCTCTGGAACTTCGTTCCAGTCAGCACTCATTTTATTATTCTTAGGTCTTACATAGGTAACGATATTATCCATGTTAAGGCCATCTATAGAAGGTCCCCACTGAGGAACACTTATCTTACGATATTCTTCAAGAGATTTCAGTCTGAATTCACGCATCCATTCAGGATCATTCTTTTCCTTCGAAATCTGTTCTACTATATCAGCTGTAAGTCCTTCATCAACTTTATAGTAGTCCTTTTCCTCGTATCTGAAATCATAGAACTCTCTTGAAACATCTTCGACTTTAGTCTTTTCTTTCATTACAGTCTCCTAAAATTCTATCTCGTCAGATTACTAACCTAAATATTTCTCAAATCCATTTTCATTGATCTCATCTACAAGAGAAGCATCTCCTGAAGCAACGATCTTACCATTAACAAGAATGTGAGTATAATCAACATGAAGTGACTCAAGAATTCTTGTGCTATGTGTGATAATGATAAGAGCTCCATCTTTTTCCTTCATGAATTCCTCAACACCGTCTGATACAGTTCTTACTGCATCAACATCAAGTCCTGAGTCTGTTTCGTCAAGGATTGCAAGATCAGGTTTTAACATGAGCATCTGAAGGATCTCAGCCTTCTTCTTCTCTCCACCTGAAAAACCTACATTAAGATCTCTATCAGCATATGAAGGATCCATCTTAAGAACCTTCATCTCCTTTTCTAACTTCTTTCTGAAGTCCCAGAGTCTTGAACGCTTACCAGTTTTCTGATCAACAGAACTTCTGATAAAATTTGAAAGTGTGATACCAGGAACTTCAATAGGATTCTGGAATGAAAGGAACAGTCCGTCTTTAGCACGCTCTGCTGCGTTCTCTTCCAAGATATCTTTGCCGTTAAAGGTTATTGAACCTCCCGTTACCGAATAATTAGGATTGCCCATTAAAGCGTAGCCAAGTGTTGATTTTCCGGCACCATTTGGTCCCATCAACACATGAACTTCACCCTTGTTGACATTAAGATCAACTCCGTGAAGAATCTCTTTGTCGCTCACGTTAACAGTCAGCCCTTTTATTTCTAACAACTGTGGCATAATGTACCTCCATTTATTTAAAGCTGTAACAGCTTGTATGCATTCTTATAAAAAATATTATCTTTCTCTTCATCTGTCAAAGGCATTAAACTGATCCTGTCAATATATTCCTTTTGATCTGACCAAGGAGAATCAGTGGCAAAGAGTATCCTCTCACTGCCAAATCCTTTAACCATCTTAACAAAGAGGTCGTCATTCATCATATGAAAGCCATATCTTATCTTTGATAACTGTTTCCAGTTGATCTCTCCGATAGAAAATGAAGTATCGAGATAAACATTTGTTTCTCTTAACTTATCATATGCTTCATTCCAGACCATCCATCCTCCCATATGTGCCAGGATGAATTTTTCCGGACAAACATCTTTTATCACCTTTACAATACTATCTACTGGACTAAGTGCCGGTGGATAAAGGCCAATATCAGGTCCTGCATGAGTAACTATAAAAAGTCCCTGATTTGAAGCCTCGTCAATTATTCTTTCAAGTCTGATATCATCAAGTCTAACTCCATAATAATCAGGATGAAGTTTGATACCCTTAAGCCCAAGGCTCTTAATCTCTTTAATTATCTCCTTATAATTTTCATTATCAGGATGAATACCACCAATAGACATGATACCTGTTTCATGAAAAGTCTCATTAGTACGGGCTGCCACCTGGTTGATATGAGATGCCTTGGCAGGATTCGTAACTATAGGAAGAACTACAGATATATCTGTTCCAGATTTCTCCATAGATGCCTTCAGATCTGCCGCAGTACCACGGGTATAAGGTCCGATTCCACTAAGGTCTTCAAGTTTATTTATAGTTCTTTCTGCAATCTCATCAGGAAAGATATGAACATGGAAATCTACTACCTTTGTATTAACATACCTTTTTCCTATGATTTTCTCCTTAATAAAATCCGTTCCTGGTAAATTAGGACCGGATTTGTTAATGTTATGCTTTAATTCCATTTAATACTCCTACAGATCAATATAATTATAAGAAATCTTCATATCATCAAGAATATTTGAAACTGTATCTTCTGATGTAAGAATTACTATCTGCTCCGTATTTATACCTGAAAGTACAGAGAGAAGTGCTTCTGTATCCTTCTGATTTTTAAAATTAATAGCATTATCTATAATAAGCGGAAGTTTCTCATTATCTGTATGCTTAGCAATACTAAGTCTTACAGCTGTGTAAACTTTTGCAGCCATCTCTTCAGAAAGAGATGAAACCGGCATATTCTCGCCATGTCCTTCTGCAATAAGCTTTCCTTCGCTATCAGATGAAATACCAACAAAAAGATTATTAGTAAGAGTTGGCACAAATTCTGAAAGATAAGGAACTATATTCTTTCCTGCCTTTTCCATATAACTTCTGGACAAAGCTTCAATTGTACTTATGGCAAGCTTGATACTCTTTACTTCATCCTCAAGTTCAGCCTTTTTCTTATATACAAGCGCCTGCTCTGCCTTAAGTTTATCTCTGGCAGCTTTTCTTTCTAAGAGTTTTTCTTTCTCTTCAGCTAACTTCTGCTTTTTCTCCTGATATTCCTTTGCAAAGGTCATATCAAATTCTGTTTCTTCCTGTTGATCTCTTTCTTCCTGAATCTCTTCTAGGACTTTATTGAATTCGTCTTCATCCGGCGTTTCTATATCATCCGTATTAAAGAATCCCTTTCTTCTAAGACCATCAACAATAGTGATTATTACAAGACCAATAGTAAATATAACAAAAAGCTTCTTTATAGCATCATCAAATGGAAGCAGATTAACTATTTCCGCTATGATAAGCACTACCATGATACCTGTAAGAAGGATTACTGGAAGTCTGTCAGTTAAAGGAGTATCTTTAACCTCCTCAATATCTACCTCATCCTCATCTTTCTTACCATTCATAGCTTCAATTTCTTTATCGATCACTTCATCGTCCTTATAAGAAACTGAGCCATCTTCATTTTCCACTAACTGCCTTGCGACTCTTTTTCTTCTCTGAGCTTCCATAGAGAATTTCTCTGTCAGATCTTTAAGAGCCTGTTTATTTTCTGCAAGTCCTGGATCAACATCATCATATTCTTCAATCTTTTCAGCCAGTTCACTTACCTTATGAGAAAGAGCTCTGGAATTATGTTTTTCTTTCTCTGCCTTAAGATGGGCGATTGCCTTATTTAGATCTATATCAGAAGAACCTGTAAGGATCATACTGCTAAGATAATCATTTAATTCTTTTGCAGCTCCTTCTCTGTTATCTCCGATATACATGGTATCTCTATAAGTATTCTTATCAGTTTCAATAAGAGTACCTGTTATAGTATTGCTGTCTTTTAAAGTAATATCTCTTCCTGAATTAACATCGAGGATAGACATCTTCTTGGCACCATCTAAAAATGTTCTATCTAAAAGATAATTAGTGCCATCTTTCTTTAAATAAGCTGCTCCTGAATAATAAGAGTCCTTATCTGGTTTATAGAGATCATATTCACTGTCTTTCTTATCATCTTTAGGAATACCAAACATCATTCCCTTGATGAATGAACCTACAGTTGATTTGCCTGAATCTTTACCACCATGTACAACATTAAGACCAGGCTTAAGAACTATCTCTTCATTATGAAATTTTCCAAAATCTCTTAGTAAGAGCTTTGTAAGATACATATTTATTCTCCCGCCTTGATCAGAGCTTCAAGACCATATCTTAAAGCTTTTTCTCTGATTCTCGTGTCTATTGTGTAACTATCATTTACTTCACTGATGAATCTTCCAACAAGATTCTTCTCATTGTCAGCTTCCATCTGTTCAACTTTCTTTCTTGAAATAGTCTTATCAACTATCCTATATACATTAAATCTTTTCTGGATTCTTGAAAAATCCGGTTTCTTATCATCATTTGTAAAGCCTTTTAAGATAATGGTATAGATATTCTCTTTACCAAGCTTAAGCATCTTGTCCTCAGCCATCTTTTCAACTTCTTCATTCTTAAGATCTGAACTAAGGTCAAACTGGAAATTGATATAGCTCCTCTTAGCTATAGGGCACCATTTGATCCTTGTGCCTTTCTCATCAATCTCCCCAAGAATATAACCATGATTTCCTCTGTCATTTGGTCCCAAAGGTTCCGGTGAACCAGAATAAGCCATACGATTCTTTAATATATGCACAGGATTTGTTGAATGTCCAAGTGCAATATAATGGAAACCTTTTCTTGCAATATTTTCTCTGCTAAATGGCATATGCTCAGCATCTCCGCCACATCCCAGCAGAATATTGATAGCTCCCGGCTTACCAGGATTAATATTTCCGATTACATTTTCGATATGCTCGTTTTTTCCGTAGCTATATCCAGTAATACAAGTATTTATATTCTTAAGAAACGCATTAGTTGTCTTCTCTGCAGGAAGAACTGCGCTCTTTGATCTAAATTTAAAATGTGCCCAGTCACTGGTAGGTTCCATATAATCTCTGTCACCTGAGATCATAATAGTCCTTGTGTGTTCAAGTGTCTGAAGCTTTGAATCCACCTTAACCAGATCATCGAAGGTTGGTGGCGCATTAAAAAGATTACCAGCAATAAGGAGAAGATCTACATGTTTCTCATTACAGTCTGATATTATTCTATCAAATGCTTCTTCAATTTCTGCTGCACGCTCCTGACTCCATTCACGACCTTCATCAGGAACAGCCCCAAGACATATATCTGATGTATGAATAAACCTCATATTTAATCCTTCTTAATTCCTAATAAATACATGGGTAGAGTATACCCATTTTTTTACATACCAACTTATTATAATAAAAAAAATTAAAATAAACAACTATATAAGAAACGAAAAAACCTGCCAATAGCATCAGATTTTAGTAAATAATATCTGATAAATACATCTGACAGGTTTTTCTTATTTTATATCTTATCTACTATTTTTACATTCTTTGTAATATTATTAATACTTAAAGCATACATATATCTTCCGTTATGTTCAGCAATTACACGGGCTTCCAGCTCCATATATTCTTTGCCATAAGGATAGGTCATTTCCTTTTCCTCATTTTCCTGAACTCTTACCGCAAATTCACGAAGCATTTTATGAATAGGATTATCAGGATTATTCATATTTCTTTCTGCCTCTTCGACTGATTGAACCCCACTGTCACGTAGAATCTCACTAAACAGTTCATTTGCAAAGAATATTCGGAAATGTTTCCCATCATCTTCTGAAATAGCCAGCGGCTTATCTGTAAGGAAATTAACCTTACCTACCCTGTCATAATATTCTGACTCTGATAATTCTTCCACCACAGCCCCCTTCTCCTCACAATTTTTAATTATTTCTTCGTAAGGAGACGGCTTACTGAAATAATACCCTTGTATCTTCTCACATCCAATGCTTCTTAAAAATTCAAACTGCTCTTTATTTTCGACTCCTTCAGCAAGAGTCTGGATATTTATTTTTTTCGCCATCATTACTGCTGATTCCAGGATATCTTTTGACTTTTTATTAAAGTTTGAAAGAAAGACCATATCAATCTTTAATTCATCGAAATCAAAGTCTTTTAGAACATTTAAAGATGAATATCCGCTTCCAAAGTCATCCATCCATACATTGTATCCTGATTCATGGAAGCCATCGATCTGTGATTTGATCCGGCTTGCATCCTCCATAAACATACTTTCAGTAATCTCAATATTCAGCATTTTTTTAGGTACATTATAAAGAGCTGCAAGATCATCAATTTCTTTTCTAATGTCTGTAAGAACAAAATCGAGTCTTGAAAGGTTAAATGACACCGGAACGAGAGGGATATCATTTTTAACACATCTCTTATAATTTTTGCATACTTCTTCAACAATATACCTGTCCAGTTTATGGATCAGTCTTGCATCTTCAAGTGCGGATATGAAATCGTAGGGATTAAGAAATCCCACTTCCGGATCAATCCACCTGGCGAGGGCTTCCATGCCACATAATTCACCAGTCAGTGCTCTTATCACCGGCTGATAAAATACTTTTATATAACCTTTTTCAATAGCCTTTTCTATATTATTTACCACATAGTACTGAAGATTTATCTTACGTCCCAGTTCCTCTGTATAATATATAAAATGTTCCCCCGCCTGATATTTTATGCTTTCGCAGGCAATCTGTGCATATCCAACGGAAATCTCCGCCTTCTCATTATAATCAGTTACCAGATATGCACCTATTTTTAATTCAATAGTATTTCCTATAAGTTCTATATCCATTATGCGTCTGCTTACAGATTCAATCTTTTCTTTAATGCCTTCATGTACCGTAAGAAGAGCGAAATGATCATCTGCAAACCTTGAAATATAATCATTCTTAAAGGTATCTTTTAAAATTAATGCAACTTCCTTTAAGATCCTGTCTCCACGTTCAATGCCATATTTAATATTTATTATTTTGAAATGACTGATATTTAAATAGATATACACCATTTCCGGTGCATCTTTATTAAGAGACATTAACTTTAGCAGCCTGGTGGCATATTCATAAAATCTTTTCTGACCAGGTAGTCCTGTTAATTTATCCACATCATAAGTAAGATATTTAATATCTGTATCTACAAGAAAGACATAATATATAAGTCCCAGTTCAGGATGCTCAACTAACTTCCCATAATCTTCCAGATATCTGACTTTATTATTTTTTGTGATTATCCTGTAATTAACATGGTCAAATTTATCAATACCAGTTATTATCTGATTCTCGATATCACTCTCAACCAGCTCGATATCATCGGGATGGACCATTTTTTTAAATGATCCATCTGATAATTCCATAAATTCATCGAAAGAATCGCATTCAAAAATAGTGAGGGTCGCATGATTCGCATAGAGAATCTCTTCCTCTTCATTTGCTTTATATATCAGCACTCCTCCCGGCATTGAATCAAATGCATGGAACAAGAGCTGTTCTTTATATTTATCTGCGTCATATTTCCCCATATGCTAATCCCCCGCCTTAGTCTATAAGTCTGAAAAATTCAATCGCTCCTATGGTTTTATCTCCATCGTATAAACAATCCGTTTCAACTTTAACTTTTATCCTCTCTTGGGATTTACTAAGAAGCCTTACTTCAGCTTCCCTCTTCTCCCCATCAAACATGCTTCCCAGCATAGGACACATAGTATTACAAAGATGAACATCATCTTCCGTTATATGATCAAGTCCACCTTCAAAGCAATACTTTCCCATCATTTCGTCTGCTGTATAGCCAGTGATCTCTTCTGCTTTTTTATTCCAATAGGTAATTCGTCTATCCTCATCAAGACAATATACCCCAATATCTGAATTATCAAAATCTTCTTTATTATTTAAAAAAAAACTATTTTTCATAAGCGCCCCCATAAAAAAATCCTGTAAATGCAACACATATACAGGATAATTTTATCATATGGAATATTTGTTCTCTATAAAATGACTTTTAAGTTCATAAATTTTTCTTATATTTTACTTTGTTTTGCTTTATCTTTCCTTGTTTCTCCGGTTTCTTCTTTCCACGCTTCTCTTGATTAATCTTTCCTCGGTTCTCTGGATTCATCTTTCTAGGTGGAATGAGACATTTCTCTCCAAATCCAATCAGGTCTTTCCTGTTCGCCTTAAGCAAAGCCTCTTTCACCAATTCATAATTTTCAGGTTTTTTATATTGAAGAAGAGCCCTCTGCATTGCCTTCTCATGCATATCATGAGCTGACCTAACTTTTTTCATGGTTCTTGGATCAAGGCCTGTGTAATACATAACCGTTGAAACTGTGGATGGTGTCGGATAAAAATCCTGCACCTGTTCCGGCATATATCCCATATCCCTTATAGCTTCCGCAAGAGCAATGGCATCATTTAAATCCGAACCCGGATGAGAAGAAATAAGATAAGGAACAAGGTACTGATCTTTCTTACATTCCTTATTTATTTTTTCAAACCTCTGACAGAATCTGTGATATACCTCACTTCTTGGTTTTCCCATAAGATCCAGCACGTGATCAGTTACATGTTCCGGCGCTACACGAAGCTGGCCTGAGATATGATATTTTATCAACTCTCTAAGAAATGTATCATCCTTATCTGCAAGGACATAATCAAACCTTATACCAGATCTGATAAAAACCTTTTTAACTCCCGGAAGATTTCTTAGTTCACGCAGGATCTGAACATATGCCTTATGATCCACCTTCATATTTGGACAAACTTCTGGATAAAGGCACTGCTTATTCGGACATACGCCATATTTCTTTTGCTTCTCACAAGCTGGATGATCAAAATCTGCCGTAGGTCCTCCCACGTCATAGATATATCCTTTGAAATCCGGCTGTTCTATCATCCATTTTGCTTCCTTAAGAATGGATTCCTTGGATCTCGCCTGCAAAACTCTTCCCTGATGAAATGTTATTGCACAGAAACTGCATCCCCCAAAGCATCCTCGATTTACAGTAAGGGAAAATTTCATGTCTCCAAAAGCCGGAACCCCTCCTAGTTTGTCATAGGAAGAATGCCATTTATTTTCATAAGGAAGTGCATATACATCATCTAATTCCATAGTAGTAAGGGGGCGCATTGGAGGATTCTGTATCACAAATCTGTGAGCTCCATACTGTTCCACCAAAGTTTTTCCACTTATACTATCCGTATTCATGTGCTGTACTCTAAAGGACTCTGCATATTTTGTTTTATCCTGAAGACATTCATCATAAGAAGGAAGCATTATATGATCATATACTGTATCAAGGTTTTTAGCATTATATGCAGTTCCCGCCACATAAGTTATATCTCTTATGGCTATTCCTGAATTAAGTGCATCAGCCACTTCAACTGTAGCCAGTTCTCCCATTCCATATATTAAAAGATCTGCCCCAGAATCAAGAAGAATAGATTTTTTATACTTATCCGCCCAATAATCATAATGAGCCAGACGTCTTAAGCTCGCTTCAATACCGCCTATTATTATAGGCATGTCATTTCCATACTCTTTTCTTATCATCTGGGAGTAGCATATAGTAGCATTATCCGGTCTTCTTCCAGCTTTTCCGCCAGGCGTATAAGCATCCTCATGTCTTCTTTTTTTATTAACTGTATAATGATTTACCATGGAATCCATATTACCAGCTGATACTAAGAAGCCAAGACGTGGCTTTCCTAATGCTGTAATACTTGCAGAGTTTTTATAATCCGGCTGTGAAATGATAGCTACTTTATAACCATGAGCTTCAAGTGTACGGCTTATTATGGCCGGACCAAATGAAGAATGATCAACGTAAGCATCCCCGATCACATATATAAAATCAGCTGTATCCCAGCCTCTTTCCTTCATTTCATTTTTAGATATTGGTAAAAACATCCGTCAAAAATCCTTTGCTTTATCATATAAATATTTCTATGTTTTTTTGTTATTTTACGCTATAGACAACTTTCACTGCAAGGATAAAAATACCACTCATCAATCTAAAGATTAATGGCAATAAAATAAGCTGATGACCTTTGAAAACGAACAAAAACAAAGATCATCAGCTAAATAAGTGAGTTTAAAGCGGGTAAAATGCTAAAGGGAAACTCATACCCTCTAAGCCAAATTAAATTGTGAGACTAACTGACTTATTTTCTGTTTGCTTCAATCCATTTTACAGAAAAATCAACTATATCACGCTGATTCATAAGTCTGAGTTCGGCGTCTCCTGCCTTAGCATGCGCTACAGAACACTCTGCCTCAAATGCTTCTCCAATGGCATCAAAATCTTCGCCATCAACAAATAAAGTATCATATGCCTTCCATACTCTCTTTCCATTTTCCATAATGGCACTATATTCAGTACAATTATGTTTTCCAGGATACTCAGCTCTAACATCTGCAAGATGAATAGATGTATTCTTATCATATCCAACACCGATAAGAAGTACTTTGGCATTTAATTCATATAATTTTGCTATAGGTGAACCCTCTCCAAAGATATTAGAGAGATCATGATCTTTTGTAAGATACTCAGCATGTTTTCCCCATGCAGCAACAGATCTAGCTGGATGATCACTTCTTAAAGCCCCAGGCCAGCTTCTAAACATTTCTGCAACGGCACCCATTGTATTAGTAGGAGTTATAGCCTTATCATATGCTGGCCAGTTATCTCTTATGATCTGCCAGTCATCCTTTGAGATAGTCCAATGAACGCCATCTTCCGGATCAAGATTCTTCCATGACTGAGTTGGCATCATGATTGTTCCTTCACTGCCTACTGTCTCAATTAAAGCTTCAATAACTCCCTGGGCTCCGCCACATACATATCCGATACTTCCAAGTGAAGTATGCACCATTACAGTGTCCCCACTAGCAAGTCCTAATTCCATTAATGATTTTTTTATATCTTCTTTAGTAACTGTTGTCATAAACTTTTCCATATAATATCTCCTGTCAATTCATTAGATTTATTATCTGTCCTGTTTATGATTATTACCTAAGTTTCCTTATTTGGCAATAGGTTAAACGCATAACCTAGAAAAAATATTTTCTTTATTGAAAATAAGTTACACGCTCACCCGCTTTTTTTGCTGATACTCTGCTTATAATGCTTAGTTTTGTTTTGAAAGCATGATTCCTGATCCTAATAAAACAAGCGATCCAAAAATTGCGATCCAGAACCCGAGTCCTTGTGTCACAAGTCCCAGATCGATCCTTTTAAGTGCTCTTACCACTGTATCAGCACTTTCAAAACGTGCTGCAAAGAAAATGTTTGCTGCCAGTGATGCAATACCTGCAATACTTGTAGCAAGTCCGCTTCCTTTAAATGCAGCATAACATCCTGCAATCGCTATTATGATAATGATTACTCCACCAACTCTATTGCTCTCAAATACAGTAAGTGTACTATATCTGATATCCATATAATCTCTGTCAACACTTGGCAAAAACAAAGCAATTATTATCACAAACGATGATATGATTCCTAAAAATCTCCCTACTTTATTAATGGTCTTCATATCAACCTTCCTTAATCCCCATTTAATGACTTTTTACATAAATTTTATTATTCTATAATACGCCTTATTTATTATGAATGTCTATACAAAAAAAGGACGTGAAGAGATATGCCGTCATATTTAATCTACTTGCTGAAGTATATAATCCTCACCATAATCGAATATAGCCCTCACCATCTCCTTTGTTACAGGGATGTATTCATCAAAATCAACTCTTGCTTTATGATCTTTTAAGGTGTCGATTGCAATGTCTCCTTCTGGAGTAAGATTTGGAACTACTGAAAAAGAAAATGAGCCTGTTGAAATATCCATTGCCTGTACAGCCTGACAGGAATTATTACTTTTTGTTATTCCTTTTATTTTTACATTAGGATACTCTCCCATCATGTAAACCATATCGTCCCCGGCACTGACTGTCTGGGCATTTACAAGCAGGGTGATATTTCCATCATGCCAAAGATCTTCGCCTTCATAACTAACAGCCTCTTCTCCTATTATGTATCTTCCGTCTTCTCCTCTTTCATATGTAGCTGTGTTTTCATTTATCTTTGCTGAATAATAAGCTAAATGCTTTCCCTCAGGGGCAAAGAGACACGCCACTCCCCTTACCATAAATGGACTTCCTCCTGTATTTGATCTAAGGTCGATTATTATATTCTTATATCCTGCATCTTTATAGGCTAAAAGCTCACTTCTAAGCTTATCTGTCATTTCACTATAGTCTGTTCCAGCATAAGTTTTCATATCATAAGCCATCTGATAAATCCTAAGGACAACAGTTTCTTCATTTAAAGCTTCCCAGCCGAGATTGTTTATCTTAAGACCTTTATCAATAGTCATTAATGTATTATAAAGCCTAGGGGCATAAGCTCCCAGCTTATTTACTGTTACAGTCTTTTCTTTTCCTTCTTCATCAATAAATGAAATCTCTACCGAATCTCCTCCCATACCTGCCACATACATCGGCTTATAGAATTCTTCGTTTTCATCTACTGGTGCCTGAAAGAAATAGTATTTTATATCATCGTAATAATCTTCTATATTTTTTCCATTCCATTTAGTGATAACAGTACCATTTTTAATTCCTGCATTTAAAAGACTGAGCCTGTCATTATCTGAGTTTTTTGTTTTAAATTCTAACCTTGCATCCTTAAATAATTTAATCTCTTCATCTTCTAAGTAATTCCCTTCTTCTAAACTCTTTATTGAATAAGAAGCCTTGCTTCCTTCAACATTTACTGCCACAAATTCTCCTGAAGAAAGCTTTATTATTGAAAGTCCGTAATCATTGCCATAGGACTCACAAATGATACGGCTCACTTCTTTATCCTTCATATTTCCAGGTGCATAACCTACATGGCCGTCATAGAATTCCTGAGAAAACTGCTGCCAAAGCTGATAATTTAAAGTAAGATCCTGCTTTTTATCCGCCTCCTTAAACAAAGGCTGATATTTAAGATAAAGCCCATCAAAATCTATTCCCTTTTCTTCTGACAAAACATAATGCTCTTTCATAGTGTGGTAGACATTTTCAAAATCTTCACTTATGGAATATCTTTTATAATTTTTTGAAAATTTCATCATAAGCAAACTGCTTAATGATAAAAGAAATGCTGCCAAGGCTATGCCCCTTCTTACATTAATCTTCTCCGTAAACAGACTAAGGCAGAGCAAAGAGGAAGCTAAATAAAGCCCCGCCATTATCAGATTAAAGCCCACAAAACCAAGCATAATTAAGGCAACTGCCACCGGTACAAAAAATAAAACCCTGCCTTTTGGAGTGGGATATTTTTTTAAACGTACTGACATAAAAAATAGAAATACTGACAGTAATATCTCCAAAATCGCAAATGATATATCCACGGAAATCCTCCTTTTATTTCTACTAAATATTTTGTATTCTTAACAACACCGACCCATAGTTCATTTCTCTTAAATACGGAATATTTTTAAAACAAGTTATAGCTCATCCCTTCTAAATAGTGCATATCCTAAAAGAAGATAAATGCCCGTTGCAATAAGGGATATGATCACTGTCCCTGCTACCATCTTTACAGTTACTGAGCTGTCAAAAGCGGCATAAGTCACTAATCCTCTTAAATTGCTGATATTGTAAACACTCCAGCCGTTAAAACCTGATAAAAGATTCAGATTAAACATTGCTGTAAAAAAATTAGTATGATCTTTTACCGTACCTGAAGTAACAAGGCAAAATGATATGATGCCATAACCAATCCCAAGCATTGCATATTGATTTTTTATCAAAAATGTAAACATTGAAAATAATGCGGCTATCCTTATAAACGGAAATAAATAAAGAAATGTTCTTAAAATCACGTCGCTAAGTACCAGTCTGTTTCCAAATCCCCATCCGATACAGGACGCAACAAGCGGAACAAAACTAAGGATCATCCCACCAAATGAAGCAACTAATATCGCAATTATATTCCTTGCCATAAAGATACTTAACCTGGAATGTCCTGACATCACCTCATAATTAATAACCTTATCTTTAAAATCTCCGCCAGCTATCATAGCAACAGCAAATAAAACAAAATACATCCCCATCATATATGAAAAACTTTTTCCCTCTGCAAGCATTGCACTACCTGATTCTTCATAAAATGAATTTTCTCCTATATTGATAAAAACTAATAAGATATTTATCAGGATCAAGCCTATAAATGCCAGCTTTAAAGATCTATTTTTTCTTATCTCATATAATAACGATCTGATCATATTTTTCATAATCATCAACCCTTGTCTTTCTTTTTAAAATATAAATAGGCTCCTATAATATAAATAGCTGCCATGATAAGTGATACATAACATGTCTTCCTTACCATTTCACTATTTGTACTAAAATCAAACCAGTTTATGACCCTTCCCTCTTTAACAGTCTGCCACGAGTTGTTAACCTCTGCCAGCTTAGTGATATTTGAAAGACTAAATAAATAAAAATACTCTCCTTTATCTTTAGATGCATCTAAGACAGAATCAAAAACAGCCTCAATAAGGACAATAAGGTAACTAACTCCAATTCCTGCGCCACAGCTATCAGCCAGAACTGTTATCAGCATAAAAAGTGCAGATAGTCTGAGTATAGGAAAAAACAAAAGTCCATTTCTTATAAGCATCTCATTTAA
>JAFOIV010000126.1 GCA_017420535.1 Eubacterium sp.
GAATACAACAAACTTGTTAAAGAGAAAAACAAGGAACTCCTTGATAGGAAGAAACATAATTATTATGGCAAAGTAAATGCCGTAATAGATACTGCCAATGCGACGAGAAATAAACTTTTTATTTCCGGTGATAAGGATGAACTTGATAAACTTGTAGCTAATCTGTTTGACAGAACCGTAAACAGCATCAACAAGATAAAATCCGTTAATAGTGAAGAATGGAACGTTATAGGAAATGTCATAAAATCCTTGACTCAAAATATTAATCAAATCGTTGAAAAAAATAAACAAATCCTTGATTATTACGAGTCTGAAGATTTTGCCAAAATCAAGGAAACTGTTGGCTCTTTGATGCAATCTCAAAAAGAATTCAATGAATATATTGATAAAAAAGCTAAATCTATTTCGACATTATTCGGTACGAGGGTTGTAAGGAATGAAACAGACGTCAATGATGAATATAATTATATTCGCCCTTACAAAAAGACCATCACTCCTTTTACAGCAGAAGTATCAGCACAGGTTTTTGCATCGGCAGAAAATAACCCGATAGAATACATAGTCAAGAATTTCTACCCCAATAAAGATTTATACCATGAGCAAATACAGAAATTGCAACTTTTGGTTGAAGAACTCGAAACCTTGCGCGAAGCAAAAGGGATTATCGAAAATTATAAGCGAGAGTATCAACGGTATATCGTTGGTGTTCCGTCTTATGTTTTAGACAATGATGAAGACGGATTTTATTCAAGACTCGGTTTTGCAAATATTAGTGAAAGCGTTCTTACCGTTGAATATAAGTTCTCGTATACATCTGGTGGCGGATTTGCCCAGAGAAGTTTCACGGTTCCAATGACTGAGGAAACCATCGTTGAGTTGATCAATATATTACAGGGCAAGCTCACTATGGCTTCATTCTCCAAAGAGCAAAGGGCATTGATGACAACCAAGCTAAGGCAGCAAATTAAGGAGAGAGATGGTTATACTTGTAAGCTCTGTGGCAATTCAATATATAAAGAGCCTAATCTGCTCCTTGAAATCGACCACATCATTCCTGTTGCAAAGGGGGGGTGCACTGTTCCTGAAAATCTTCAAACGCTTTGTTGGAAGTGTAACAGAAATAAGAGCGATAAACTTATGTAAAAGTAAAGATGATTTTTTTCTGGATTATATAAATCATTAAAGTAAGAGACGAAAGTAAGACAAAAGTGATAAACATTTTTTTTACAGAAATATAAAAACTCGGTATTTGCAAGGGTTTTCTACGCTTCGTTTATAATATTTCAGGGAATATAATCAGTGTCACGCACGACTTGATGGTTGTAAAAAAACAAAAAGACAGTCGCTTCTCGTAAGAAGTGGATGTCTTTTTGTTTTGCTCTAATAATTCCACTAATTATGAAATGACAAAAAAAATAAGCCGCCAACCGGAATCGAACCGGCGACCTCAACATTACCGATGTTGCGCTCTACCGACTGAGCTATGACGGCGCAGTTTTTTGACCTGCCAAATTATCTTATTAAATCTTTAGGTTTTTGTCAACAAGAATAAGATAATTCTTATGAAAAAAATGATTAAAAAACGGTTGATTTTTCATTTTTTTTTGCAATAACTGTTATGCTGTGCTATCCTATAACTAGTTGTGCATTATTTATGTAAATCAAAAGGAAATTTTAAAGGGAATAAAAAAGTGAAGAATTATATTAAAAAAACGGTACTCCTTATAATTTCATTAGCGGTGATATTTGTGGCTGTTTTTGGAAATATAAATAATAAGTGGGGAGAGATATATGCAGCTGAGACTGCAATTGTAAAACCAGGAACTGAGATGCTCCGTGTAAGAGAGACTCCTGGTGGAAATATTATAAATGATAAATACGGTGACACTGTATATCTTTATGGCGGACACAGACTTACTGTCCTTGATAAGTCGAATTCGGCCTGGTATAAAGTAACACTTTCTTATAATGGAGAGCAGATAACAGGTTATGTAAGTACAGACTGGATCACAGTAACTGGAAATACAGATGATTCTAGCCAAAGCTCATCTGACAATAATATGTCAGATGAAGATTTTGAAAAATATCTTTCAGATCAGGGATTTCCGGAAAGCTACAAGCCATATCTTAGAGATCTCCATAGACTTCATCCATCATGGATATTCAAAGCATATAATACAGGGCTTGATTTCAATACATTCTACGAGAATGAAAGAAATAAGCAGGGACAGATTAAGAACCTGGTTCAGGGAACCAGCTATGAGCCACATTATAACTGGAGATCAACAGAAGTTGGTTATAATGCAAAGACAAATACCTGGTATTCCTACGATGGAGACTGCTGGTATGCAGCTTCAAATGAACTGGTAAAGTATTATCTGGATCCAAGAACATATCTGTGGGAGAATTTCATTTTTGTATTTGAGTCCCTTTCATATCAGAATGGACAGAATCAGACAGCGGTTGAATCTATCCTTAAGGGAACATTTATGGCAAATGCATATCCTAGAGGCGAGAATAAGAAGTTTTCTCAGCTGATCATGGAAGCTGCACAGTCAACCGGTGTCAGCCCTTATCATATAGCTTCCCGTATCAGACAGGAAATGGGAACAACAGCTGGGGTTTGTGCCACAGGTACAAGTTCATCTTTCCCGGGAATTTACAATTTCTATAATATAGGTGCATTTGATTCAGCTGCAGGAGATGCAGTTTATAACGGACTTAGATGGGCAGCATCATCAGGATCTTATGGTCGCCCTTGGAATTCAGCGGCCAAGTCAATCTACGGTGGTGCACAGTTCATTGGAGAAGATTATATCAATGTTGGTCAGGATACACTTTATTGTCAGAAGTTTAACGTATCTTCATATATGACATATTATCATCAGTATATGACGAACATTCAGGCTCCAAGATCAGAAGCATTAAGCCAGTATTCAGCTTATGCTTCAAATGGCCTTCTTGATTCAGCTATCGTATTTAAGATTCCGGTATTTTACAATATGCCGGATTATACTGAAAAGCCTTCAGATTCAGGAAATCCTAATAATTTCCTTTCAAATCTCGGGGTAGCAGGATATAGCCTTACACCATCCTTTGGATATACAACTGCAAATTATTCGCTGATCGTTCCTAATAATGTTACATCAGTGACTATAACTGCAAGCCCTGTTGCTTCAACATCAAGAGTACAGGGAACTGGTAAAGTAAATGTTAATGTGGGAGAAAATAAATACATGGTAAAATGTATCTCCCAATCCGGAGATTCCAGAGTTTATTGGATAAAGGTGGTAAGAAAAGAAGCGGATAGTTCATCAGGAAGTAATGATTCAGGCGGATCATCTTCATCACCAGGTACAGGTGGTTCCGGAAATTCAGGCGGATCATCAGGGACAGTTCATAGAGGTGATCTCACAGGGGATGGAAAAATAACGGCGCTTGATATAGTTAAGATACAGCGTATCATCATTGGACGTGATAAATTAACTGATGTGACTAAACCACTGGCTGATGTAAATGGAGATGGTAAGGTTACAGCTCTTGATATCGTAAAGATTCAGAGACATATAATCGGACTTGAAAAAATCAGCTGGTAAATGGAGGAAGAAAAAAATATATGAAGTATAAGATGTTTAAAAGATTCGGTGCATTATTAATTGCGCTGTGTTTAATATTAAGTGTTATTAATATCAGTTCAAAGAATAATAAAGTTGTTGCAGCAGGTGTAGATGTAAGCATTGCGCTTTCATCATCTTATATAAGTATTGGAGATTATGTAACGGCTACATTTTCAGTCAGCGGTTCATCAATCTCAGCAGGAACACTTTACGTTGGTTATGATTCAAGCATACTTTCATTTGAATCAGGTTCAGGAATGATCTACGGTGGCGGTGGATCTCTCACAATATCATTTACAGGTGAGGGCAGCGTGTCAGCCACATTCAGAGCGGAAGCAAACGGCGAAGCTTCAATTTATACCAGTGGTGAAGATTTCTACGATATAGAAGGAAGTGCTCTTGGAGTAAGCCATGCAGGTGTTACAGTTACAGTAAGAACTGAAGAACAGACTACAAGTGCTCCAAGTAATAATGATGACCCGGAACCATCAAATAACAATACAGAAGAGAATACTGATAAGAGATCTAACAATTGTTACCTTGCTTCTCTCATGGTTAATCCTGGAGAATTAAAGCCGGCATTCTCATCATCAACTACAGATTATACAGTTGATGTACCAGAAGATACAAAGAGCATTACAGTAAGTGCTGAAACAGATGATTCAAAGGCTTATACAAGTATCAGTGGTGCTGATGACTTAAAGAAGGGGCAGAATACAGTCTGTGTAACAGTTACAGCTGAAAATGGTGCAGTTAAGAATTATTACATCACAGTAAATTGTGGTAAGGTTACTGAATATACAGATGTAACTATTGATGGAAAAAAATACAAATTTATAACTGAGGATTTCCAGAATGTTCCTGAAGGCTTCAAGGAAAAGCAGATAAAGTATAAAGATGGAGAGCTTAAGGGTTATACATCAGCTGGAGGAAATGTAGATATCATTTATCTTGCTGATGAGGCAGGAAATAAGGCCTGGTACATTTACGATTCAGCTAAGGATAAGTTCTTCCCTTACTATGAATATTCATCATCTTATAAGCGATATATAATCATTGAAAAACCGGCAAATGTTACACTTCCGGAAGGATTCAAGGAAACAACTCTTGATCTTGGTCATGGAAATGTACCAGCTTATATAGATGATTCAGATTTTGGCATCTATCTTGTATACGCTGTTGATGTAGATGGAAAAGAAGGATTCTATTACTATGATACAGTTGAAAAATCCTTCATGAGATATGTTAACAGAGAAAAGAAAGAGGCAGAAGTAGCAACAGCCAGCAGTGCTGAACCGGAACCTCTCTATGAGAAAGAAGAAAAGCCTGAATATGAAGGCATATTTACAAGAGAGAACTTAATAAAGATTGTTATCGGAGTAACAGCTCTCTTTGTTATCATGTGTATCGTTGCTATCATCTTTATGATCAAGAATGCAAAGCTTAGTAATGAGATCTCAGGTTATGATGAGGAAGAAGACGAGCTTAGCAAGGTTGCTGAAGATGAAGAGGAAGAAGAGGGAAAAGAGGAAAAAGAGGAAAAAGTTGAGGCTTCAAAAGCTGATACAGATTCAGCAGTTGAGGATTCAACAGTAAAAGATTCGCCAGTAAGTGATTTCATTGCAGAATTAAATAAGGATGATGCAGTGGATTCAGCGATAGATTCAGAAGATGTGGCTACAGAGACATCAAGCACAGAAGCATCAAGCACAGAAGCA
>JAFOIV010000127.1 GCA_017420535.1 Eubacterium sp.
AATTAAATAATATTTTTTATAAGGAGTTTAAAAATGCAAAAAAAGACTTCCGAATTAGAAAGCATCTTAAATAAAACAAAAATTTCTGATTTTGAAAAATATATAGAAGAAAATAAGAATTCAAATATAGAACCTAACAATTCATTTTCAGTTTACTTTAAAGAACTTCTTCAAAAAAAAGGAATAACTCAATTAAAAGCATTCCTTCGTGCCGACATTCCCGAAAAATATGGCTATAAACTATTGTCCGGCGAAAAACATACAAGACAAAGAGATATAATTCTTCGTCTTTGTTACGCTTCAGAATTTTCCCTGGAAGAAACTCAGAGAATTCTTAAGATGTATGAACTCCCAGCTTTGTATCCCAAAATTCCCAGAGATGCTTTTTTGATGATACTTTTTAACGAAAATAAAAGAAATATAATAGAGATTAATGAACTACTTAAAAATCATGGTTTTGATCCTTTACGTACAAGTGGATATATGGAATAACTAAAATTTAATAATTTTTTTAATATAGAATGTAAAGAATCCCTACAGCACATATCAGTACCGTAGGGAAAACTCTTCCTATTTAATATAAGATAATTATAAAAGGATCAATCTATAGCAAGATTATTCATCCATTTTCTTGATCTGAATAATTTTACTTTAAATGCTACACGGACATATTCTTCCAATGATAAAGCAAAATAAACAATATATATTGGCCAGTGGAAAGTATAAGCTGTTACAAGTCCAAGAGGAACTCCTACAAACCATGTAGCACCGATAACTATCATCATAGTATACTGAGTCTGTCCACCACTTCTAAGGATACCGCCGCCAAGGACCATGTTGATCACCTTGCCGCAGAATACTAATGTATAAGCATATAAGATATAAATAGCATTTTTACGAACATCCGGCTCAACATTATAAACCAATACATAGAGATGAGCCACAAGTGCGATCACAATGCTTATAACGATACCACTGATAACTGTAAGTCTAAGAATCCTGCTGGCATCTAAATAAGCCTTTTCTTCATCTTTTGCACCAAGAGAAGCACCTACTATAATACCTGAAGCCGCTGCTACACCGGATAATGCTCCAATAGCAAGTCCCTGGATAGGATATGTTACTGTCATAGCAGCACATGCGGTTGTTCCAAGATGTCCATAGATAACAGCATATACATTATCACCTAAACTCCATAAGAATTCTGAGATAAGGATTGGTGCTAAGATAATGCCGATCTTTTTCATGAATTCAAATGATACATCCTTCATATGAGCAAGTTTAAAACCAG
Organism: Eubacterium sp.; assembly: GCA_017420535.1. GTDB lineage: Bacteria > Bacillota > Clostridia > Lachnospirales > Lachnospiraceae > Eubacterium_Q. Next base: position 1,292 of record JAFOIV010000127.1, read on the forward strand.
TCTTTTTGCTGACTCTCTTATAAATGCCCCATACAAATAAAAGTTCTACAACTCTTGCTAAACATGTTGCAGTTGCAGCACCCATGATTCCCATTCTTGGAATAAATCCGATACCATTAATAAGTAAATAGTTAAATATTGTATTTGTGATAACAGAAACTAAACTTGCATACATTAACTTCTTTGCTGCATCTAAGTTTCTAAGTAATGTTGATATCATAAGTACAAAAATCTGTGGAATAAATCCAACTACAACAATTCTTAAATAAACAGCTGACTGATGGATAGTATTCATATCCTTTGAATATAAACTCATGATCTGTTCAGGAAAGATAACTGCAAAAAATATGAATAAAACACAGATACCTAAAAGAAGATATAAATTTGAAAAAAAACTTATACACATTCCTCTTTCATCATCATTTCCTTTATACTGAGCTATAAGGATACCTGCTACAGTAACTATGGCCGACATAACAACCGAAAAAAGTGAAGTGAACTTAATGCTAAGTCCAACACCTGCAATACTTGCTGTTCCTAAATTACCGATCATTACTTCATCGATAAGACTTAAGATTGCCTGAAACAAACTCTGTATAGTGATAGGGATTGCTATTGTTTTTAAATTATTATAAAAATTCTTCTTTTCCATGATCCACTCCTTAAGCAACTTCGTAACGTTCTACTACAATGCCATTTCTAAATTCCAGCCCTTTAAGGTTATACTTCTTTGATGCTTTAAAATGCTTAAAACCTTCACCATCAACCAAAGAAACATTGTTTCTTCCGCCAATGATTATTGGAAGTCGAAGAACTACTAATTCATCTACCATGTCTTTCTGGATAAGTGTCCAGTTAAGTGTTCCTCCACCTTCTAACATAATGCTATGGATATCATATTCTGTCTCAAGTATTTCAAATGCCTTTTCAAAATCAACCGAATCTTCCCCTGCAAATATAAAATCCACATTGGTATATGACTTATACTTTTCTGAACGGTCACGATTTTTTTCAGTTGTAAGAATAATGGTTTTATATCCATCATTTAAGATATTAAAATCGTCTCTAAGCTCAAGTGAGTTTGATGGAATTAATCTGATAGGATTCTTTCCCTTTACATATCTGCATGTAAGTGACGAATTATCATTTCTTATAGTATTCATCCCTACTAAAATACCATCAACTTTGCTACGGATAGAATGAATATACTTAAGGTCATCCTCCGTCATTAAATTAAATAAATCTTTACTGCTCTTTCCCATTCCAAATGTAATCTTTCCATCAATGGAAACTTCACTAACTAATTCTATTTTCATGATTTTACTCCCTGTCATATATCTTTCTTATCTTGGCTAAGATCTTGTCAACTCCAGTCCACATATCCTTAATACAAGGATCATTTTGTAAAAATACATTTTTTTGCATCTGTCCTAGACTGGCTTTCATATTTTCGTCTAAGTCTTTTGTCTCTAATTCCCTTGAGATCACATTGTTAACCGGAAATCTATGATACTCAGTGAACCATCTTCTCTGAACATCCTCGCTAAGCATATATCTGATAAAAATATCTATAGCTTTTGATTTTCTGCCATTAACACTATCCCATGGAAAAGCGATACCAACTGAAGTTTTTACACCTGTCATAGCCCTGTTACCAATTTGTGGCAGTTCAGCCACTCCCAGATCATCTCCCATTTCTTTCAGGAGATATTCATACAACCATTCACCATTTATCATGGAAGCTATTTTTCCCTCTAAAAAATCCTCGAGCATTGTGGATATAGCCTCACAACTGCAAAGTGATCTTTTCTTTATCAATTCATCAAAGAAATCTATTACTTTTTTTTCATTCTCTTCTGAAATGTAAAATTTGCCCTCTTCTATTGGATTTTTGCCTATCGTATATATAAATGGCAGAAGCCAATATGCAACTTCCAGATCTATCGCAAATGGATTAACTTTATCATTTAAAATTTCATTTAAGTTTTTTATTTCTTCAAAGTTTTCCGGGGCTTTTTTAAAATACTTTTTATTGTAAAAAAGAACAGCATGGTTTCCTCTGGCATAAGGAACTCCTCTTTGAACCCCCTTATATTTCATGGAGTCCCAGATAGACCTATCCATATAATCCTGATATTTTGAAGGTACTTCAGCCAGATTAAATTCTTCCACAGATACAAAATCCTGAGGAATAAAGATAACATCTGGTTTTTCATTTTCTTTATCAAGATTTTTAAGGCGCTCAATATAAGGAGAAATATTCATGCACTTAATATCAAATTCCACGCCATACTTTTCATTTATCTCCTGGCAGATTTTTTCAATAAATTCGCGGCTGGAATCACCAGCGCCATCCATTTCATGCCATATGATGATCTTATTATCTTCCACGGCTCCTCCTATCTTTTGCATAAAAGAAGCGCGCTTGCTCCGTCTAATGTGATCTCACTGCTTTCGTTATTTTGAGGAAATGAATCAGAACTTGATACTGCTACCTTATAATTATCCAAAGAATCCTCTGGCAAATGGATATTTACAGGATTATCCATATCAGTGTTAAAAAATACCATAGCATCATCGCCATATTTAAATCCGATAGCAGAATTATCTATATCCATCATCTCAAAATCTTTTGCATCAATCGAATCTTCTAAATCCTTACGGATAGTATTTACATTTATCAGATAATCGATCATCTTCTTTGCATCATCGCTGTCCCAATCCATTATCATCTCATTAAAGAAAGCCTTCTTTATTGGCGCTCCATTTGTATTATCAGCAAGCCCACAGTTCATAGGCTGAGACTCATTTATCTCATATCCTGCTAACATAAAATGAGCTCCATTAGGAAGGAAATTATTTACGATAGCAAGAGATCTTGATAATTTCTTTCCACCTTTTCTCGTTACAATTCGTGGAGTATCATGTGTTTCTGCGCAGGCATAAGCCATAATATTCATATCTTTTAATTCCAGGATAAAATTCTCATATGTCTCCTTTGAGATATGGCTTACTTCATTCCAGCTTGATCCAAGCATTATATTATATCCAGTCTTTCTTGCACTCTCATGATTTCTGTTAAAAAGATCCTCACTGATAAAGATTGGATTTTTAACATATTCACGGACAGTTGCAAAAAGTCTCTGTAACAGAGCTGGTGGAAGAGTATGTCCTATATCAAAACGGAATCCGTCAAGCTTAAATTCAGTTGCGTAATATTTTAAAACGTCTTCAAAAAGATCCCACAACTGCTGATTTGGTTCCTTCGCCGGGAATTTATTAGTTTTTATAGTATCAAACATTACATAGTCAGGCTGATCCTTTGAAAGATATTTAGAAGCCCAGGGATTGTTATCCATATAAAGCTTCCAGAATGTAATATCTGTCCAGATTGGCTGTACATCATTGATCCAATCAGAATGGGCAGGAGGTGTTGTAATACCAAACTCCTTTTCTATCAAAGCTAAAGCATTTTCTCCTGTTTCATGTATTCTTTCTACTACTTCTTCCCATTTTGCTGTATTTAATAAATTTGGAGTTTTTCTAAAATGAGTAAGATGCTTCTTTGTTGACTCAGCAAGATAAACCTTTTCAATGTTATCAACTGTGCATTCTTCAAAGAAATCAAGTCCAGGAATCTCCGGAGTCTTAAAATCTTTCTCATAATCCTTATCGATCCAATAGAACCAGTCAGGATGTTCTAATATGAGATTACTATCTCTAGCTGTAACTCTAGGGATAAAATCAATAACTATCCTGATACCAATTAGATGAGCTGCCTCTACCAAAATATGGAATTCATCATCCAGACTAAATTCATTCATCCCGTCAATTATTTCATCATGGAGATTAGGATCCAGCTTATAGAAATCCTTTATGGCAAATGGAGAACCCATATCACCTTTTTGATTTCTTGTACTGTATTCGGTTATTGGAAGCAGATATAATACATTCACCTGCATTTTCTTTAAGATTGGTAAAAGTGCAAGCATTCTTACCAATGTACCATTGCTGATACTTCCATCACCCTTAGTATCCCAGGCCATAGTATATCTAGGCATAGCACAATAAATTCTTGAATGCTTTATATCCGTATCCATTTCATCCTTTAACTCACGGATTTTTTCGATAACTGTTTTAAAATACTGAGCTTCATTTACCCTAATTACATTTTTTTTGTTCGTTTCCTCATACAAACATCCAATGAAGCTATTCCAAACCTGTGGAATATAAATTTCCTTACTGTCATCTGATTCAGAAATATAATCATAGAACCTGTCTAATCTAACCGCTTTATTCATATAAACTCCTTAAAATTCAAATGCTACCTTCATAGCTTTAATATCACGTCTTTCTCCTGTTTCCATATCAAATCCGAGAATGGAGCTAAAAGCTTCTTTATAGTCCTCAATCTTATATGTATGAGTAAGGAGACTTCCAACATTTTCATAGGATTCAAGCATCTCAATAGTATCTGTAAAGAGCATATTATATTCACTGGCACCTATAAGAGAAATGCCTTTATTGATAAAGGTGTAAGGCTTAACACTGGCACTAAATACTTTATTCATACCCATAGGAATTATCCTGCCGTGTTTTTCAACAAGTGAAATAGCATTTTCAAGCTGATTTCCAACTGTATCGATTATCACATCAAAAAGTCGACCGTTATTTATCTCTCTTACTTTGTCCTCTGTCATTTCCTCCGAAGATAAAACAACATCACACCATTTTGAAACAATCTCTTTACGATATAAGGAATTTTCAGATGCAACGACCTTAGCCCCTCTTCTTTTAGCTATCAACTGGCATAAGGCACCCATTGGACCTGATCCCATAACTAATACAGTTTCATTTTCTCTTATGGCTGCGGCTCTGATATTATTAAGACAACATGTAAGCGGCTCAACAAGAACAGCACATTCATGACTCATGGTTTTAGGAATGCGGTAAAGATATCTTTTGTGACAGCAGAAATATTCTGCAAATGTACCATGTACATTGATACCAGCGATCTTTAATCCCCCGTTATAACCTGTACAAAAATTGGTTAAACCTCTCTTACAATAATCACAATCACAACAATACTGATTAGGATCAATGATCACTTCATCTCCCGCTTTATACTCAGTAACTGCTTTCCCTACTTCTACAACTTCACCAATGGCTTCATGACCAAGGACAATATCTGAAACTATAGTTTCATTTCCCTTTATGACCTGAAGGTCCGTTCCGCAGATTCCACTGTATTTTATCTTGATCAATACATCGTTATCATCTTTTATAGTTGGTCTTTCAATGTCAACCAACTCAAGTTTTTTATTTTTTGACCATACTAGTGCTTTCATTTTCAACTATTCCTTTCTCTCTGGTTTTTTAGTTAAAAAGTTATAGCACAGCGCGCTGCGTATTACACATAGTGATTTAAACGCTTAATTTTGTCAATGCACTATTTATTCAGTTTCCTCAATCAGCCTAAATTTTGTTAATATTCAACAAAGATTCCGAAAACGTTTTCGGAATTTTCAGTTTTCTTTATCAATTGCAAATTGAAATGAACATGTTAGGATTAATTGGTTATAAATATTATGGCAGTATAGCCTATTGTTTTTAATTATATAGCATTTTTTAATTTTTCTTTACAACGCATTTGTTATTTGCATTATCGTGTCGTAAAAAAAATATTATTAAATTTACAGGAGAAAAAAATGTCAGAAAGAAAATATGAGCTAACGATAAAAGCAGCATTTTTAGGTTATGTCGTCCAATCTATAGTAAATAACTTCTTACCACTTCTTTTTATTCAGATGCAGACTGAATTTAAAATGCCTTTATCAAAAATAACACTTTTCATTACGACAAATTTTATAATCCAACTGCTAGTTGACCTTCTATCAACTCCCCTGATAAAAAGAATTGGATATAGAATATCAATGATCATATCAAATACTTGTGTTATAACCGGTCTTATACTTCTGACAGTATTACCAGCTGCATTTAATGATCCATTTATAGGTATTCTTATCTCGGTTTGTTTCTATGCAATCGGTGGCGGACTAGATGAAGTATTAGTAAGCCCTATCGTTGAGGCCTGCCCAACAAAAAATAAAGAGGCTGCAATGAGCCTCTTACATTCATTTTACAGTTGGGGACATGTTTCAGTAGTTCTGCTTAGTACTGTATTTTTTAAATTTATTGGAATCAATAACTGGAGGATACTTGCCTTACTTTGGTGCATTATCCCTTTGATGGACCTTATTCTCTTTACCTTTGTTCCTATAGTTGAATTAGAAAGTAATATGGCTGGAGGAACTTCCAGTTTCAAAGTTCTGTTTAAAAATAAGTTTTTCTGGATAATGGTCATAATGATGGTCTGTGCCGGCGCCTCAGAACAAGGCGTAAACCAGTGGTCTTCAGCTTTTGCCGAAAAAGGTCTTGGAGTTTCAAAAGAAGTTGGAGATCTTTTAGGTCAGATGCTTTTTGCTTTTTGTATGGGAACATCAAGAGCAATTTATGGAAAAATAGGCGAAAAAATAGAGTTAAAGAAATTTATGAAGGTTTCAACTTTCCTCTGCATATTGGCTTATTCTATCATCATCTTTGTTCCTGATCCTACCATCACACTTCTTGCCTGTGGTTTAGCAGGTTTTTCAGTTGGAATATTCTGGCCAGGTACATTTAGTCTAGCTTCATCAGGAATAAGAAAAGGCGGAACATTAATGTTTGCTCTTCTTGCTTTAGCAGGAGATCTCGGATGTGCCAGTGGTCCAACTTTAGCTGGCACCGTCATGTCTTTAACAAATGGAAATATGAGATTAGGAATCGGATTTGCCATAATTTTTCCTATAACAATGGGGATACTGCTCTTTATCTGTGCCAAAAAAAAGGACTAGAAGGATGAGAGTACATCAGCTCTTTTCCTCCCTAATATGATGTTTCTTGACATTTTTATAAAAAAAGAATAAGGTTAATGAAAAATTATTAATGTAGAGGTGTTGAAAAAATGAATTATGAAATGTTTACGTATTTTGTGAATGGCGCTATGGTCTTATTTGGTCTAATAATGGCAGTTGCACCAAAGACTTGCACAAAAAAAGATTTTCGTGAAGATAACCAAATAGTTGAGAAAACGAGAAAATCCGGTATTGGCATGATCATATGTGGTATTGCATTATTACTCATTCATTTTATCACTTTTAATATATAAAACGTAAATATCTATAAGTACCAGATGTCTGAGAGTCTGTCTAATTGGCCTTTGTCAGACATCTGGTACTTTTTTATAAATCTAAGTTTTTAGTATTATTTGTCAGCTGGCTCCCATTTACCATCTTCAAAATCGTGTGAAACCAGTAATATAGGTCGCGTCCGTAATATTATATCTTTTGTTGTAATTACCATGGTGTTCCCTTTTTCTTTGAAATAAGTCATCTTGTCCCCCCTTTATCACATATTTTTTTTCTTTCATATGTAATCCTCATCGTATAATATCAAAATAATTTGTATCTTTTTTAAATCTTTTAATTTCACCATTATCGAACTGAACTACGATATACGAATTAATTTCTACTATTATTCCTTCTCCGAAAATATTATGATTTACATGTGTTCCCACTTTTATATCTTTCTTTTCATTTTCTTTCGACCTATGTCCATATCTTTTGTTTTTTATAGCCAACAGCCTTTCCTTTTGCTCATCACTCAACTTATAGGATCCGTAATCTTTTTTTTGATTTTTTATAACTATTGGTTGAGTTACATAAGTTTTTTCTATATATACATAATTATCACAATGCGCTGATCCATGGCATTTTTCTTTATATAATGCACAAAAAGCATCAGCCTTCCTAAAATATTTACAATTACTTCGGTGCCTTCTCTCGTCACCCTCTGCCCTTGTAAATTTTTCAATATGCCACGGAACACCTGATAAATCTTTTAATCCCATACCTTTTCTCCATTTTTTATGCCAGATGTCTTTTTTATCCTATCCTTTGATTTAATAACTAAAACTTCCCACACCTAAAAGGTGTGTCGCTCCTTGAAAAATCAATAATTTCAGGCAATATAAAAGGCATAGGCCCCACACCTATGGTATAATTGAATTGTCGAGAAACAAATACGCCAAAGGGAGGTTTCTATGCCAAATTCGATTATACCACAGGATCAGGATGGAAAGAACATTTTTAATGCAATTTCTGCATTTTTCAGAGTTTTCATGATTGGAAAACTTCTCCGCCAGTGTAATGCACAAAAGGAAAAGGGTGTTCCGGTACTTGATATCTTCAAGTATAAGCTTTGTAACATCTTCTCCGGACGGAGTATGTATATGCAGCAAAGAACAGGTTCTTACAGAGAAAGCTTTTCCAAGAATACCTTCTATCGCTTTCTGAACAATGCCAAGATCAACTGGTTGCGTTTTTCATCCCTGCTTTCCAAGAAGGTGGCCGATGCGATTGAGCCTCTTACAAGTGATGATCGAATAAATGCATTTGTTGTAGACGACAGTCTTTTTGAGCGTACAAGCTGCAAGAAGACTGAACTCGGGTCCAGAGTCTTTGATCATACAACTATGCGTTATCGCAAAGGCTATCGGCTTATGACACTTGGCTGGACAGATGGAAATACATTTCTACCTGTTAACAGTTGTCTTCTTGCGTCTTCAAGAGAAAGAAATATCATCGGTCCTAAGCTTCATTTTGACGGACGCTCTCTTGCTTCAAAGAGAAGAGCCCTTGCTCAAAGCAAAGGAACTGATGTAATGATCGAACTTCTGAAGAATGCTCAGTCCGCCGGTCATCATGCTGATTATGTTCTGTTTGATACCTGGTTCTCCAGTCCTGCTCAGTTGATAGTGGTAAAGAGTCTTGGCCTTGATTCTATAGCCATGATCAAAAAGAGTTCACGCGTCTTCTATGAGTACGAAGGTACGATGCTCTCACTGAACAAGATTTATGGTATTTGCAAGAAGCGAAGAGGGCGCAGTAAGTATCTTCTTTCTGTAAATGTGATGATTGGCAAGGATCAGAAGATTCCTGCCAAGATTGTCTGCGTTCGCAACAAGAAGAAAAAGAATGACTGGATTGCATTCATCTGCACAAATCCGAATCTCGCGGAAGAGGAAATCATCCGAATCTATGGAAAACGCTGGCAGATTGAGGTGTTCTTCAAAACATGCAAGTCATATCTCAACCTTGTTGGCGAATGTCATAGCCTTTCTTATGATGCTCTGACTGCACATGTAGCTATCGTATTCACCAGATATCTGATGATGGCCTATGAACAGCGCTGTAACGAGGATAACCGCACACTCGGAGAGATATTTTTCTTCCTGTCAGATGAACTTGCAGACATTACATTTGGGGAGTCTTTCCAGATCATCCTGAATGTGATGCTTGATAGTATATATGCGGTATTCCGTCCAACAGAGGAGCAAATGAACGTATTCATCGAGATTTTTGTTGGTCGTTTGCCGGAATATCTCCGTAATTTCTTGGTGAAATGTGCCATGGCCGCATAGTTTTACTATCTTATTGCCTGTGAGTATTGATTTTTCAAGGAACAAGTCCCATTTTGGGTATGGGAAGTTTTAGTTAATAATTCTCATATCTAAAAGATATTTTTTAGGAAAGCCAAGATAATTATCTATCAAAGCCTTATATTCCTTTGGATAAACTAAGTCAGATCTTCCCATAAGCATATAGATCATATTAACTTCTTTTAAATAATAAGGTATATCCTTTAACCCAGCTCTTAGATAAAAATCATGTCTTTTTAGTCTTTCTTCTTTATTATCTGCATCTTCTTTCCAGTCCTCTAAGGCCAGGAAGATCTTATTTTTTTCATATAGGCGAAAGATAGTCTTTAATGCTCTTGTGCCATAATGCATCCCCCTTAAAGACTTTTCAATTGCAAAATAAAACAGATAAGATAGATTGTTATATGAAACTACATAAGCCATCCCAACAAACAACTTCTCATCATATATGCACCACAGATCCGCCTTTCCTTGTTTTGCTCTTCTCTTCAACATATAAAATGGAGCTCTTTCATTAGCTGGAAATGAATCAATATATAATTTTTTTATAATAACAAAATCTATTTTTCTTCTGGCTCTTTTTAATATCATATTATTTATTTCCTTTTGTAATACTCGACGCCAAATACTGCTGCAAACGAAGGTCCAACAAAAAGCATTACTTTGCTAATTATCATTATGATACTCATTTCCTCTTCAGATACATCTTCTGTAAACTGCATTATCACTGCGAGTAATGCTAAAACTCCAAATATTATAGCTCCGATCAAATAGGCCATAGCTCCATTGTTTTCTTTAGCAACTTCCCTACTTCCGCAATTTTCACATACACCATTAACTAAATAACTTCCACATTTTGCACATTTATTTTTAGTTCTGTCTCTTAGCTTTTTCATTGCAGAAATCAGCTCATCATAATCATTAAGATTATTATGAATCGTCATATACTCTGCTTTTTCTTTACCATCTGGTTCAATATAACGATATTTAACCAGTGAATATGACTTCATTTCTTTAACCGAAGTGATTCTTGTGATTTCAAAACCAACTTTATCTTCCAGATGTTCATTAATTACTTTATCAAAAACATTGTAATTTCTTATATGATTATAGTATGCCTTGATTTCTCTTTTTCTTTTTGCCGCGGCATAAAAAATGATTGGTCGTCCTACATAAGCACCCGAAATTACACTTATTGGACACACGTCACTAAGACCTAATGGATTTCTGAATTTAGCATAGTCCATATTATAAAAATAAATCTTTCCCGAATCTGTAACTGAAAATGCCTTTAAAGCATCTTCTCCTTTATAATTCACATTATACAAGTAATATTTTCCCATATTTACACCTTTCAATTTTCTTTCTGCTTTTTCTTAACAACTTATAACCTTATTTACCTTATACAAGAAGTTTATATTTTCTATAGTCCCCATCCTTATAATAGAGTCCTTCTGTCTTTGTTAAAGGCTTAGCGAACTCTCTTCTAGTTGATGGCTGTATTTCTATGATTCTTATCTGATTTATAGAATCAAGGAACACTATATTTTGTGATTCAATTATAGATTTTTGAACATCAACATTGGTATATCCCTGCTTTACATCATCGATGCAGCTTATTATTATCATGATCTTTAAGCTATGATACTTTCCGATAAGTTCTTTATACTTTTCAAGCAGTTTTCTATCCTTATTGATCATATCCATAGCTTCCTTATTATTGATGATAAGGAGTTTTAAAGGAATTTGTTCAAGATTATCTGGATTTTCTTTTAATAAGCCTTTAGTCTTCAAAGCATCTTCATAAAGTTCATCAATGCAGGCCGAGATTTCTTCCGGCTCTTGTTTTATCACAACTTTGTCACTTATTATTCCCATCTGATTGTTAGAAGAATCAGCACTACTCTCTACTGCTAATTTATTTAGATTCTTACTATAATTCTTCTTATAATCATCAAAAATAACAGCTTTAAACTCGCTTTCATCATCTCTTATCAGCTGTAATATAAGGTTAGATATCCACATATTTCTTATAGTTTCGTCTCCACCTATAACGCCCATGATTCCTCTTGTAAGATCCAGCCTTTCAGGACTTGCAGAATTAAATTCAATACCAAATACAGGACTGTATTTTTTCTTCTTTAAGCCTGAATTTTCCATATCAAGAAGCATTTCATCTGTAAATCTCTCAGGAACTTCTGGAATTCTTACTGCATGTCTTCCTGCGGTTTTTTCGTTACATTTAACTATCTCTTCCTTCATCCTAGCGATCCTGTCTATTTCTTTTTCGCCTTCGAAAGAAAGATAGTTCTGCATAAAGAAATGCTTCTTATCCATTTCAATAATGCTTCTTCCTGGTATATCTTTAAGCTTCTTTTTACACATTCCAAACACTGTCTGATAATCAGAACCATTATTACAGAATAATGCAATCTTATTAGTAAATAATGACATGTATCTAAAACCAATATTAGAAGCCTGAATATCTGTTAAAATAAAACTTATTCCTAATGATATTCCTTCTCTCATTAAAGGAAGGAGCATATCTTCTTTTTGAAGATATGATTCCTTAACCCCAAGAAAATAGTCGATCATCACTACTATCTGAGGAATGTCACTATTTCCTGCTTCTTTATAGGCAGCAAAAGAACTAAGTCCACTGTCAGTAAGCAGTTCTTTTCTTCTTATTATCTCGTTTTGCATAAGCAGGATGAAATGCATAAACTTATCATCATCCGTTGCTGTAACAACACCACCTACCATATTTGAATCAGCGTAATTTTTTAATACTCCTGAACTAAAATCCAAAATATAGATGTTTACTTCCTCAGGCTTTCCTTTTCTCATAAGATCCTTTACTATCTGCTGAAGGATATTGGTCTTTCCTGTCTGAGGAGAACCTATGATAAGAGTATGACCTTTAGAGATATTAAGCATATAATGTCCCTGTTCCTGGTTATCAGGATCATCATAGATTCCGATATCCGCCATGATCTCTGATCCATTCACATTATCTCTAATGCCATCCGAAGTTATTTCTGCTTCCTTATCATCTATATTTTGTTCATTTCTGTTATTTTTAATGTAAGCGAGTTTCTCAGCCTGATCCTTACTGTTAGTTTTAATGTAAGTAAGTTCCTCAGCCTGATCCTTACTGATATTGGTAGGCAGTTCTGGAAGACAGATTCCTGGTATTTCTACAATTTCTTCCTTCTTACAGTAATCTGCTATATATTTAACCAAAGCCTGCAACTGGGTTTCTTTATTCTTATTTTTTTCATTCTTTTGTTCAAAGACAACTTTTCCTCTTCCTAAGAGATCAAGCTCTTTTATATCATATTCATGTTTCTGACCTGACTTTTCACAGTCAACAAAGGCTCCGCTATAAGCTGACTGAAACAGTTCAAATATCTCATTATTTCCCACCTGAAGATAAGCTCTTCCTGCTTCTCTTATTTCAGCTGCCAATGGAGAATGGATCACTTCATTACTGTCTGATGCATTCTGAACCTTAAGACAAAGCTTAAATTTAGAATTACTCCAGATCTGATCATTTACTACACCTGCTGGTTTCTGTGTCGCAAGGATAAGATGAACTCCCAGACTTCTACCTATTCTTGCAGTACTTATAAGTTCCTGCATGAATTCTGGTTGATCACTCTTTAATTCCGCAAACTCATCGACAATAAGTATGAGATGAGGAAGCGGATTCTTTGCTACTCCCTGTTTATAAAGCTTGATATAAGCATCTATATGATTTACATCATATTCTCTAAAATATTCCTGTCTCTTCTTTAATTCTGCTTTTATAGAAGCAAGAGACCTGTCTATTGCTTCTCCATCTATATTGGTAATGCTGCCTATTAAGTGAGGAAGTTCTCTAAACTGATTAGCCATTCCTCCACCTTTAAAGTCTATTATCACAAAACTCACAT
>JAFOIV010000128.1 GCA_017420535.1 Eubacterium sp.
CACAAAAACCTGCTAACAAAAGTCAAGTACTTTTAAGCAGATTTTTATAAATCCTTTAATCATCTATTTTTGTGTACGCTAAAAAGGCTGGCGTTATTATCCAGCCGGGACACCCTGCATAGTTTTTTATTACTGATAAACTTCCGTTACCCTTGCGTAATATATCCTTAGGAATTTATTCAGGCCAGCAATCTTTGCGTGTTTCTTGCCCTTTCCTTCGGCTTCTTTCTTTAAAATATAGTTATAAACGGCATCATCCTTTGGTGCCGGATGACTCTTAAGCACCCGCATTACCTCGTATCCGACTTTTCTTAGCGTTGATGATCCACGTTTTGTTATCTTTCGCTTCGACCCAATGAACTGCCCTGATTCATATGGAGGCGGATCAATTCCTGCCCATGCGATGAGTGCCTTGGCGCTATGTAATCTTCTCACGTCACCGATTTCTGCTATCAGTTTCGGCGCAAGCACATCCCCAACACCTCCCATTTCCCGTACTGTTGAATATTCAGGAAGGGACTTCGCAAGTGACTGCATACGTGCTAAAATAAGTGCCAGAGAGCTATCCACAGCCCTCAATACAGAAACAGCTTCCTGTACCAGCATTTTGGTCGATGGGGTATTGGAAGACAGTGTAGGTATACCATTGCATGCCAGTTCGTAGACTGCCTCAGCCTTAGATCTGCTGCGGTGGTATTTCTTTTCCTCCGCCCAGCTCAAGTATTCCTCTGTGAATTCTTCAAGGTTCATTGATGTAATCAAATCGTAATGCCAAAACTTTTCGACAAAATCACTAAGCTTATCTTTGCCGTTAGCCTCATTCCAGCTATTAAACATCTTCTTGATGTCAGGCATAACGTAATCCAGGATATGAGTAAGTTCCTGCAAGGCTTTGACATGAAGCTCCATATAGTACCGATACCTGCGTCCCAGTAGTTTAAGCTCGGCATATGTTTCTTCATCTCCTTCATATTTCTGGAGCTTGTACCATTTTTCAATGCCATAATTCGCGATCATCATTGAATCCAGTTTGTCAGTTTTAGCTCCTCTGATACTGTTGTCCTTTGCATACTTCTTCATTGCAAACGGATTGATAACAGATACGAAGTATCCCTTATCTTGAAGGAACGTCAATACTGGCAAATGATAAATGCCTGTTGCCTCCATCACAACTCTTATCTCACCGTCCAGTTTCGCCAGCAGCCCCACAAAGGCTTCCATTGCCCCTTCTTCATGCTGTACCTCGAACGGGCTGCACACTATCTCTCCATAGGGCTTAAGAATACAGACAGTGCTTTTTCCTTTTGACACATCAACTCCTACGCTTATCATCTGATACCTCCTTAAACTGATAATAGTAATTGTTCCAGCCGCACTTATTACCATTCAGTTTAGTTGGTTACGCGGGAGCTGATCCCTACCTGCTTAATCGAATGCTTATAATAAGGGGTTGGTTAACGGTTTTTGTGACGGATGCTAAGACCCAAAAAAGACCACGTCAGACCAATTACTCCCCTTATTATAATAAAATAAGTGCAGATGTCAGAGTTAATTACTCTCTAACAACTACACTTTTATGGTACTAAAAAGACCCGGAGCCATATTAAATAACTATGACCCCGGATCCTCGTGACCGATCACTTTTTTAGAACTCTGGTTCTATTAGTCCGTAAGTATTGCCTTTTCTCTTATAAACTACATTGACTTCATCTGTCTCTGCATTTCTGAATACATAGAAGTTATGGCCAAGAAGCTCCATCTGTACGCAAGCATCTTCTGGATACATTGGTTTAACGGCAAATCTCTTACTACGATAAATCTTTACCTCATCATCAGCAGCATCTTCTTCCTCGAGGAAATCGCTCTTAAAATACTGTACATCCTGTTTCTGATCAACGAGTTTTTTCTTATATCTTGTAACCTGACGTTCAATTATCTCAACTACCATATCGATCGATACATACATATCATCACTAACCTGTTCTGCTCTGATGATGTGACCCTTCATCGGAATCGTAACCTCGATCTTCTGTCTATCTTTTTCAACTGAGAATGTTACCTGAACTTTTGTATCTTCATTAAAATACTTTTCAAGTCTTCCAAGCTTATCGTAGACTGCGTCTCTTAAACCTTCTGTTACATCGATGTTCTTCCCACTGATTATATAATTCATATAACTCACTCCTTTTGTCGCGAAATCAGTTATAAACAGCCGAACCCCTATATATTCTCCTTTTCTCTTTAAATATTAATTTCTTCGACTATCTCTAACGTTATAATGATTATATCACAATCGCCATATTCAATCAATGAAATAATCAATTTATTTTTTGTCAGACAAATGCATTCTTAAAAACCAATGTTTTATGCAGTATTCCGGCTTCCATCTTTAGAACAAGTTCAAATTGTTATATTCTACAAACTTTTTGCATAGAAAAGTTATCAACAATCATTGTTATGTTAACGCACGAAATGTTGATAATGTAGATAAATATGTTCATAACCCCTATTTTGGCATGTTTTATTGTTGATAACTTTATGATTCAATATTTATGTTTATCAACATTTTATGCATTATTTTATAGGATTTTCACAAAATTAACAAATTTGAAATCGTGTGACACTTATATCCGCTTTTTTGCCATATAATTTTCCTTACACTATACCTTAAAAAACTCCCCGACCTTACGAAGGAGATAAGGATCGGGGAGCAAAACTCTTCATATTAATATTAACTTATATCAATTAGTCCATAAGTCTTCTTGCTGTAGCAGGTGTTCTATAATCCATAGGTGAAATGATAATACCTGTACTTGAAGTACTTGCATGAACAACCTGACCATTTCCAATATACATAGTTACATGGCCATATCCACCTTCATCATCTGTATAGAATAAAAGATCTCCTGGTTCTACATCTGATACTGAGATAGGTGTTCCATAATATGACTGGCTTGTTGCACCATGTGGAATTGAAATTCCATAATGTCTATATACAAGCATTGTAAATCCTGAGCAATCTGTTCCATTTGTAAGGCTTTCTCCACCATAAACATAAGGATTACCTACAAACTGGAGAGCATAATTAACCAAATCCTGCTTTGTAGATGATATTCCATCATTTGTTACAGAAACAGTTGACTGAGAACTGCTGCTTTCAGATGAGCTTGAATCATCATCGTCATCATAATATGATGATGAACTACTTGATGAGCTGCTTGATGAACTATCACTATATGAACTATCATCATCTGAACTACTCTCAGCTGAAGATGTAGTCTCTTCTGTAGTTTCGCTCGTCTTTGAAGATGCATATTCTACTTTAAATCTAACATCTACATAATCTGATTTTACATATCCATTCTGACCATTGATCAAAATGCATGTCCAACCATTTGAACTATCAACCAGATCAAATTCTTCACCCTCAGCAACCATAGTAATGCAATCTGCATTTTCATTTGCTTCTGTTCTTACATTGAGGGTTGTTGTATTTATTCTTGCTACTTTAGATAAACCATTTGCCGCTGCCCAGTCTCCTGCAGCATCGCCAAATGCGATATATTCATTCTTTACATATCCATAGCAGTCTCCTGATGAGATAAGAGTCCATTCTGCACCCTTTTCTTCTATATAAAGAATACCGCCTGTTGGAACAGTACCTATTATGTCAGAATCAGCACTTGCCTCAGCTCTTATATTAAGAGTTCCGGCTGCTGTAACTATAGCTCTGTTCTCAAATTGAGGATATTTAACCTTGTTTGTATCCTTCTTTTCCTCTAAGACCATACCGCCTTTAACAGCTGTAAGTACTTTAGTAAGATTTGATGTATTTGGATTATATTTTACTGTTTTTGTTTCTGTTACTACGCCTGTTTTTTCAGTAAGTCCAGAAGCAGAATTTCCTTCTTCTAAATATTCATCTACCTTTGATGAAATTCCCACATTTGAAGAGTCATACCTTTGTCCTGCATTAACTGCTACTGATGATACTAAGAACATTGTAGCGATCCCTACAGTTATAAGCTTTTTTGATGGCTTATACATTATGTGTCCTCCTAAAATTTACGACCTCAAGATATAGTATTATGTTAAGTTTTTTTTAAATTCGGCCGCTATTTATTACAAAATTGTTACAACTCATTACATTCCGATTATAACAATGCCCACCGCCAATGTCAACCAAAAATTCCAAAAAGCCCTTATAAATCCTTGATTTGCGGATGATTTAATGTTATACCTATTAGAGTGTTTTGTAAATTATATTTTAAAAGAGATAAATCTAATGGAAACAATCATAAAAAAAACTAATGAAGCAGACGCTATTAAATTAGCCAGCGAAATATTAAAAAAGGGCGGCCTTGTTGCATTTCCAACTGAGACTGTATATGGTCTTGGCGGCGATGCCCTTCGTCCTGAAGCATCTATGGACATTTATAAGGCTAAGGGTCGACCAAGTGACAACCCACTAATAGTTCATATTGCAGATACAAAAGATGTCTATAAGCTTGCCGAAAATGTATCTTCTAAAGCAGAGGCTCTTATGGAAGCATTTTGGCCAGGTCCAATGACTCTTATTTTTAATAAGAAGGAACTGGTTCCAAAAGAAACTACCGGCGGATTAAATACCGTTGCCATAAGAATGCCTTCCCATCCTGATGCAGCCAGACTTATCAGGGAAAGCGGCGTTTATATCGCAGCACCATCTGCTAATACTTCTGGCCGTCCATCTCCTTCCACTGCAGAGCATGTTATTGAGGATTTAAATGGTAAGATTGATATGATCCTCGATGGCGGTCCTGTTGGAATCGGAATCGAGTCAACTATTGTTGATATGACTGGCGAAATCCCAACTATCTGTCGTCCAGGTTTCATAACAAAGAAGATGCTGGAATCAATAATAGGTGAAGTTGAGATTGATAAAGCTCTTATCTCTCCGGATAAGAATCTTCATCCAAAAGCACCTGGCATGAAATATACCCACTATGCGCCTCATGGCCAGCTTTATATAGTAGAATCTGAAAAGGATGAGTCTGTTGTTACTGACGAAGTAATTAGTAAGATAAACTCCCTTGTAGAGGAAAAAACAAACGAAGGCTATAAGGTTGCTGTACTCACTACAAAAGATAAAATGTCTTCTTATAAATGTGAGAATATTATTCTTCTGGGAGAAAAAGGTGACGGTACAACTGTTGCATCCAGACTTTATGCCGCACTTAGAGAATGTGATACCATTAAAGCAGATTTCATCTATAGCGAAGGTTTTAACCGAGATGATTTCGGCGGAGCCATAATGAACCGACTTATCAAATCTGCCGGTCATAAAGTTATTCTTGTTTAATTGGTTCACATTATTTTCTTATATCATTAATATAATAGTCTAAGGCTATTTATATATTGCTAAATTATTTACACATTATTTGGAGGAAATAAAAATGAAAATCGCAATCGGCTGTGATCATGGCGGATATGAACTTAAGCTCGAAGTTCTTAAGCATTTAAAAGAAAGAGGAATCGAATTCATCGATTATGGATGTAATGACACATCTTCTGTAGATTATCCTACTTATGCAAAGGAAGTAACTTCTGCAGTTGTTTCTAAAGAAGCTGATCTTGGCATCCTTATCTGTGGAACAGGTCTTGGAATGTCTATGGCAGCTAATAAAGTTGAAGGTATCCGTGCAGCTCTTTGCCATGATGCTTTCTCAGCAGCAGCTACTAAGGAACACAACAACGCAAATGTTCTTTGCATGGGCGGAAGAATCATCGGACCAGGCCTTGCAAATCTTATCGTTGATAAGTTTATTGATACTCCATTTTCAAATGATGAGAGACACATCCGTAGATTAAGCATGTTTGATCCATCTATGGCTCAGTAATCAACAAAATTGTACTTGTCAGTTCTAGTTATCAACAAAATAATACTTTATTGTAAAAAAAGGCGCTTATTATAAGCGCCTTTTCATATATTTTAATAACCTGGAGTCATTCCTGTATCATCATTTTTATCTTTATTTTCATAATACTGGTTTGTTATTTTTTCACCAGCCTTTAAATCTGCTGCATCCATTTGATCGTAAAGTTTCTCTAGATTCTTAAGATCTATATCTTCTATCTGCATCTTCTTTGCGCCATTTGGAAGTACAACAGTATAACCTCTCTTTTCCATAAATCTTATGAGGCACATGAATTTAGGTTCGTCCAATAATGTAAAATATTTTCTATTTATAGCTTCGATACAAGCGTCTACCGTAACAAAATCTCTTGGTCTAATGTTCATAAGTATTTCTTTTACGGTATCTTCAACTATCTGCTTTTGCATTTCGAAATCTGAAGAGATCTGCATTACAGTAAATGCGTGAAGATAAGCACGAAGCCATGAATTATCTGTTGTTATCCACTCATTTGCCACATGATATGATTTATTCATATCAAATACTTCCTTCTTCCAGGAAGGTGAGTAATATGAAGCTTCTGCTATTCTTGAAATCTGATCTTCGGTAAGATTCAACTCGTATTTTGAATCAAAATCTTTAATGATCTTTACTCTCTTCTTAACAGATTCAGGCAATTTATAATCATCTGCATTGATATTTTTTTCAGCCGTATTGTAAATCTTTTTCTTATCTTTATTCTTATTTATATGTGAAAGGATAAGTAATATGAATCCGATAACAAAGCCCGCTCCGATAAATGTTGTACTACTGGATAAAAGGCCCACAAGTATCATAACTCCAAAGATTGTTCCACAACCTCTGAAGACGGAGAATATACCCTTTACGCCTGAGTGAAAGTATCTATAAAATTTTGGACTGTTCTTTCCTACAAGAGCGTACCAAATAATTATAAAAATAAGTAGTCCCATAAACCCTACGCTTTCTTAATACCAAGAATTGATTCTGCCAGATCAATCTCTTCATCTGATGGTGCTTCTGTATCTCTAAGTGAGTACTCTATACCAAGTTTATCATATTTTGGTATACCTAATGAATGATAAGGTAAAACTTCAACTTTGTCTACTGTTTTAAGTGTACTTATAAAATCTGCAAGTTTCTTTAAGTCTTCTTCATTAGTTGTGATTCCTGGAACAAGAACATGTCTTATCCACATATGTATTCCGTTATCTGACATATATCTTGCCATGTCTAAGATGTTTTCATTAGTCCATCCTGTTAATTCTTTATGCTTGCAGTTATCGATCTGTTTAATATCAAGCATTACAAGGTCTGTAACTTTCATAAGTTCTTTAAACTTACTAAAGAATGGCTCTTCTCTTGTAAATGGATTTCCAGATGTATCAAGACAGGTGTTGATTCCCTGTTCTTTGCAAAGCTGGAAAAGTTTTGTTACAAAATCTATCTGTACAAGGGCCTCACCACCACTTACTGTGATTCCGCCACCATTTTTCCAATATGTTTTATATCTAAGTGCCTGCTTCAGAACATCTTCTGGTGTTCTTTCTGTACCGCCTGTAAGTGCCCAGGTTTCTGGATTATGGCAATAGCGGCATCTCATATGGCACCCCTGCATAAATACGATGAATCTGATACCAGGTCCATCAACAGCTCCGAAGCTTTCTGTATCATTTATAATTCCTGTAATCTTTTCTTCTGCCATAACTACCTCCTTGGGGGTAAATAATTCTTTTTTCAAAAACAGCCCTGTGAGGAGTATCCTTACAGGGCTGTAATATAATCTAATCTACTGAACCATTAATCAGCACGCTGATTAAAGTCTGTCGTGGAATGTTCTTGAGATAACGTCATCCTGCTGTTCCTTTGTAAGGCTGATGAACTTAACAGCGTAACCAGAAACACGGATTGTGAAGTTAGCATACTCTGGCTTCTCTGGATGAGCCTGAGCGTCAAGAAGCATTTCTCTTCCGAATACATTTACGTTAAGGTGATGTGCACCCTGATCAAAGTATCCGTCCATAGCGTTAACAAGGTTAGAAACCTTCTCATCTTCTGAATGTCCAAGAGCACCTGGGTTCATTGACTGAGTATTTGAGATACCATCGAGAGCCCACTTGTAAGGGATCTTAGCTACTGAGTTAAGTGAAGCAAGAAGTCCGCTTGTCTCAGCACCGTATGATGGGTTAGCACCTGGAGCGAATGGCTTCCAAGCACGTCTTCCATCAGGAAGGTTACCTGTGAACTTACCATATACTACGTTAGATGTAATTGTAAGAAGTGATGTTGTAGGCTCTGCATTACGATATGTATGTCTCTTCTTAACATCTGTGATGAACTCATGAAGGAGCCATACACCGATCTCGTCAGCTCTGTCATCATCGTTACCATACTTAGGGAAATCGCCTTCAACTTCGAAGTCTGTAGCAAGACCTGTCTTCTCGTCACGGATTACCTTAACCTTAGCATACTTAATAGCTGAAAGTGAATCGATAACGTGTGAGAAACCAGCGATACCTGTAGCAAATGTACGTCTAGCATCTGTATCGATGAGTGCCATCTCAGCAGCTTCATAGAAATACTTATCATGCATGTAGTGGATTAAGTCAAGGATGTTAACATAGATGTCAGCGATCCAGTCAAGCATCTTCTTATATTTTTCAATTACTTCATCATAATCAAGATATTCTGATGTGATAGGAGCATATGCAGGACCGCACTGAAGTGGAGCACCTGTTTCCTTATCAGCAAACTTAGGGTTCTCATCTTTACCACCGTTGATAGCGTAAAGAAGAGCCTTAGCAAGGTTAGCACGAGCGCCGAAGAACTGAAGTTCCTTACCTGTCTGTGTTGCAGATACGCAGCAGCAGATTGAGTAATCATCGCCCCAGATTGGCTTCATAACGTCATCGTTCTCATACTGGATTGAAGATGTAAGAACTGAAATCTTAGCAGCATATCTCTTGAAGTTATCCTGTAACTTTGATGAGTAAAGAACTGTAAGGTTTGGTTCTGGAGCTGGTCCCATGTTCTCAAGTGTATGTAAGAAACGATAATCGTTCTTTGTTACATGTGAACGTCCGTCTGATCCGATACCACCAACTTCAAGTGTTGCCCAAACTGGGTCTCCTGAGAATAACTGGTTGTATGACTCGATACGAGCGAACTTAACCATACGAAGCTTCATTACGAAGTGATCGATGATTTCCTGTGCCTGTTCCTCTGTGATGATACCCTTCTTAAGATCTCTCTCGAAGTAGATATCAAGGAATGTTGATACACGACCAACTGACATAGCAGCACCGTTCTGTGTCTTGATAGCTGCAAGGTATCCGAAGTATAACCACTGAACAGCTTCCTTAGCTGTTGTAGCTGGCTTAGAAATATCGAAACCGTATGACTGAGCCATAACTTTCATCTTCTTAAGTGCTTTGATCTGATCAGCAACTTCTTCTCTTAAACGGATAACATCATCTGTCATAACGCCGCAGCCGATGTTCTTCTTATCTTCTTCTTTCCAAGCGATGATCTGATCGATACCGTAAAGAGCTACTCTTCTGTAGTCACCTACGATACGTCCACGACCATAAGTATCAGGAAGACCTGTAACGATGTGAGTCTTACGAGCAAGTCTCATCTCTTCTGTATAAGCATCAAATACTGCCTGGTTATGTGTCTTATGGTAAACATTGAAAATCTTGTGGAATTCTGGATTTGGTGTATATCCATACATTTCAAGAGCTTCTTCAGCCATCTTGATACCACCGTAAGGCATGAATGCTCTCTTAAGAGGCTCATCTGTCTGAAGACCAACGATCTGCTCAAGATCCTTAAGATCATCGTTGATATATCCTGGGCCGTAAGCATCGATATCTGATACAACATCAGCATCTTCCTTTAATACGCCACCATTATCTCTTTCAGCTTTCTGAAGTTCCTGAAGCTTACCCCAAAGCTTATTTGTTGCTTCTGTAGGACCAGCGAGGAAGCTCTCATCACCATCATATGGAGTATAGTTCTTGTTGATGAAATCACGTACGTCGCACTCTTCTCTCCAAAGACGACCTTCAAATGTGTCCCATGCATCGAATTTTAACATGTTCTGTTCTCCTTTACATTTATATTATTTTTTTCGATAGTCTCCCATGTCGACTATCGGATTAATAGTAATTTAACTTACATTTGCATTATATTTCATAAAAACCTTTATTTCAACCGCATTACGACATGTTTTTAATTTTGTACAATCTTCGTATTTTTATAGGTACAATTTTCAGCAAATAAGCCATAAAAGTAAACTTTTCACCATAATTTTTTTGTGTTATACTACTTTTGCTGATTGAGAACGTTTTTACTTCTTAAAAAGACTTCTTAAAAAGCAAGTTTTACATGTAGATATGTAAATGACGAAAGGAAACAACAATGATTAACAGTATCGACACTAAATCAGTTAATGCAATCAGGATTTTATCTGCAGATGCGATCCAGAAAGCTAATTCAGGTCATCCAGGCCTTCCACTTGGAGCTGCTCCAATGGCTTACACTCTCTGGACAAAATTTTTAAAGCATAATCCTGCAGATCCTAATTGGGTCAACAGAGACCGTTTTATTTTATCTGGTGGACATGGTTCCATGCTCCTCTACTCACTTCTCCATCTCTTTGGATATGGACTTACTGTAGAAGATTTAAAGAATTTCCGTCAATTCGGTTCACTCACACCTGGACATCCTGAATATAGACATACTGTTGGTGTTGAGGCAACAACAGGACCTCTTGGCGCAGGAATGGCTATGTCAGTTGGTATGGCCGCTGCTGAAAAGCATCTTGCAACAGTATTTAATGAGCCAGGATTCCCAGTAGTTGATCACTATACATATGTTCTTGGTGGTGACGGATGCATGATGGAAGGTATTTCATACGAAGCTTTCTCACTTGCAGGCACTCTTGGACTTTCAAAACTTATTGTACTTTACGATTCAAATGACATTTCAATCGAAGGTGGAACAAATATCGCTTTCCGTGAAAATGTTGCAAAACGCTTTGAATCATTTGGCTTCCAGACACTTCTTGTTGAAGACGGCACAGATATCGATGCTATCGCAAAAGCTATTGAAGAAGCAAAAGCTGATACTGAGCATCCTTCATTCATCCAGATAAAAACTAAGATTGGTGCTGGTTGTCCTGCTAAGGAAGGTAAGGCTTCAGCTCATGGAGAACCTCTTGGAGCAGATAATATCAAAGCCTTAAGAGAAAATCTTGGCTGGGAATATGAAGAGCCTTTCTTTGTTCCTGAAGATGTTTATGATAATTTCAAAGCAATCGCTGAAAATAATGCTAAATATGAAGAAGAGTGGAATGCCCTCTTCGCTGAATACTCAGCTAAATTCCCTGAGAAAAAAGCTCTTTGGGATAAGTATTATGATGAAAAGTTAGCTGAACAGCTCTATGATAACGAAGAATTCTGGAATACTGTAACAGTTCCAGAAGCAACAAGAAATATCTCAGGTAAGTGCATCAACGTTATGAAGAATGTTCTTCCTAACATGTTTGGTGGTGCTGCAGACCTTGCTCCATCAACAAAGACATATATGGATGGACTTGGAGACTTCTCTAAGGAAACACCTGAAGGTTCAAATATGCACTTTGGTGTAAGAGAACTTGCCATGGCTGCTATCGGAAATGGTATCTATCTCCACGGCGGACTTAGACCATATGTTTCAACATTCTTCGTATTCAGTGATTTCTTAAAACCAATGGCCAGACTTTCATCACTTATGAGAGTTCCTAATGTATATGTACTTACACATGACAGTATCGGTGTTGGTGAAGATGGACCTACACATCAGCCAATCGAACAGCTTGCAATGTTCAGAGCAATGCCTAACTTCTATGTATGGCGTCCAGCTGATTCATGCGAAACAGCAGCTGCTTGGTATTTTGCTGAAACAAGCACAGAGAAGCCATCTGCTCTTGTACTTTCAAGACAGAAGATGCCTCAGCTTGAGAATTCTTCAAAAGAAGCCCTTAAGGGTGCATATGTTCTCTGCGATTCAACAAAGGAAGTTCCAGATGGAATCATCATGGCAACTGGTTCTGAAGTAAGTCTTGCAGTTGAAGCTCGTGAGATCCTCCTTAAAGAAGGAATGGATGTAAGAGTAGTAAGTATGCCTTGTATAGATCTTTTCGAAGATCAGAGTGCTGAATATAAGGAAAAAGTTCTTCCAGCATCAGTTACAAAGAGAGTATCTGTTGAAGCTCTTTCAACCTTTGGTTGGGGTAAATATACTGGTCTCAATGGAAAGAACATCGGTATGACAACTTTCGGTGCTTCATCACCTGCTGAAAAACTCTTCCCTCACTTCGGTATCACAACAGAAGCCGTTGTTGAAGCAATGAAGAGCCTTTAATCAGATAATAAATAAATGATATAAAAAATGCGATACATCAATAAAATGTATCGCATTTTTATTTTTATTATCATTCTTTTTTTCTTAATATACTTAGATCTGAGAAAGGAATTCTATTGCATCATTTGCTCTGATACATTTGAAATGTTCCTCAAAGAATATAAACGATGAATAGGTGATCCTGCATCTTGAACCATACTCACCAAGGATTATTCCAACTCTTGCATAATCCCTGTCATTCATCTCTTCTCCATTAATATAAAGATAGAGTCTTCCATCGTTAGGATTCTTAAAGAAATAGCTATCTCCTTCAAATATACCATTAACAAATTTTGCTGCAGATATAATGCTCTTTAAATCTTTAAAGATATAAATATCCTGCTGCTCGTTCTTATTTTTACCTTTATCTTCGTTACTATTATTCTCTTCTTTTTTATCAGCCTTATTATCTGCCTTCTGCTCTTCTTTAAGATTCTTTACTGTATTCTTTATTCCGTCTCCAAGGCTGGCAGCTAACTCTCCGGCAATATTTCCAATAGCATCTAAAATCTGCTGGGTATCAATATTGGAATTCTTTGGGATATTGATCTCTGCAGTTATCTCTCTTTCTATTGGCTTATCTTCAGATGATTTTTCTTCATCCATATCATCATCGTCATATTCGTCATCTATATCATCATCAAACTTGTCAGAAACGCCTGTATATCCATTTTCATCATTATCAATATAAGACCCTTCTTCCGTAGATCTTTTAGCCTTAGTGAATTTTGAGAATCTTGTATCTAATTCATCAGGATTATCTACCTTAGTAATGAATATTACAAGAGTCTCATCCATCATTGGAACAGCTTCTATCATAAGAGGACAATTTTCAGCATCAAAATTAATCTCAGTCTGTGCCTTTTCCATCATTTCTCTAAAAAGTTCTTTCGCCTTTTTGCTTCCATAAGCCAGTTCTGAGATTCTGATATCCTTGTTTTCCAAATCCTGTTTTGTTAATATGCACTTTATCTTATTCTCATTAATCTTTTCGAACTTAATAGGAATCACCTCATTTATCTATAATTCATATATTACTTTTTCAAAATGATATCATATTTTTATACCATGTAAAGAATATAATATCAAACATTTTGTGAAACAAATTTTTCTTGTTATTTTTTTTAAATGGTATTAATATAAAAATGAACATCTTAAAAATTCAAATTAGTTCTCACCATTTCTGGTGCAAATCCCGATTAAGAACATTTGAAAAATATATTAATACTGAAGGTGCTGCACATAGAATTTATTAAAATATATCACAGTATTTTTATCCTTATTGTCTCTTCACCTTTAGTAAATGAAAGCTGAGGTGATGCTACAATCAGATAATTTTGCACTTATTATTAGGTGTATTACTTGGAAGAAAAAAAGCGGCTGCAAGAATAAACTCTCTGCAGCCGCTTCTATTGATCAATAAAACTTAAGCCTCAGCGATTGTTCCTACAGGACATCCACCAGCGCAAGCACCACAGCTGATGCATGAATTCTCATCGATAACGAACTTTCCGCCATCTTCTGAAATTGCACCTACTGGACATGTTCCAGCGCAAGCTCCACAACCGATACAGCCATCACCAATTCTATATGCCATAACGTTTTTCCTCCTTGTGATATTAACTCAATTTGTTATACTATACTACATTTTTGAATTTTATACAAGAATATAAAAAAACTATAACGGCTAAAAACCACGATATTATTGAAACCTGGCGTAAACTACTTGTTTTTTAATTTTCATTATGTTACTTTCTTATAGTAATACTCACTTTATATTATGCGGTAAATAATATATCTTTTTTATTTCCAGGAGGTTTTATATGGGAAGAAAGGCATCAAAAGCGTTAGAAAATATTTATTATATGGCTAGATTTAACGCTGCCAAAAAGGATAGTACATTTACAAGTCGAGAGAAAACATCCAGAAGACTTGGTATTGAAAGAAGTAGACTTGCTAGGATTGAACTTGGTATCATTACCCCTTATGCGGAAGAGATTCTCGTTATGGCTAAAAATTATGATGCTATGTATCTTGCTGATTCATATTGTGAAAATATATGCCCAATAGGAAAACAGCGAGTTCTTTCTTCACTTGCTAATTCTCCAGCGGCAAATGAAAGCCTTGAACGCCTTGCTTTAGGTTTCCTTAGCAGTGTTCAGAGCATTGACGATATTACAGAAAAGCTCATCAATATTTCAAAAGATGGTTCCGTTACAAATAATGAATTTGAAAGCTTCCACGAAGTTCTTGTTTCAATGAATTCATTATCACAGAACATTAAAAACATAAAGGAATGGATCTTAAGTGACCCATCCCTTAAAGCTAAATTCTATAATGATATTAAGGATGTATAATCAAAGGTCGATGGACTCCTGATAAACATCTCTTTTAGGTATGTTCCTGTCTGAAGCTACTTGTTTAACAGCTTCTTTCTTGGACATACCTTTTTTTATGTACATTTCAATATGCTCTTTAACAGTGATATCTTCCCACTTTCTGGTCTCTTCTTCCTTCTTTTCACTGAAGGATTTACCCTTTATTATAAGAACATATTCCCCACGAGGATCCTCTTCTTCAAACTTTAAAATAGCATTTTTAAAATCCGTACGGACAAATGTTTCATGCTTTTTTGTTATTTCCTTACAGATAGTAAGGCTTCTATCCTCACCAAAAACATCCTTTAATTCTTTTAAAGTCTTCTTTAATCTGTGAGGTGCCTCATAGATTATCATAGTTCTTGTTTCATTTTTTAATTCAGTAAGCACATCTTCTCTTTCCTTATTGTCCTGAGGAAGAAATGCTTCAAATGAAAATCTTCTTGTGGGCTGACCTGAGGCAATGAGCGCATTGATGGCTGCACAGGCTCCGGGTATTGGTACAACCTTTATACCATTTGCCACAGCTTTATCCACCAGCACTTCTCCAGGATCTGAAATTCCAGGAGTTCCCGCATCTGTAATTACAGCAATGCTTTCTCCCATAAGAAGCTTATCAATAAGAACATCTGCCTTATCATATTTATTAAATTCATGATATGAAGTCATTGGCTTTTTTATTTCAAAATGATTCAAAAGCTTTATGGAATTTCTCGTATCTTCAGCTGCAATAAGATCAACTTCATTTAATATCTTAACAGCTCTAAATGTCATATCATCCAGATTACCTATTGGAGTTGCCACAAGATATAAAATTCCACTATTTACATTAGATTTTTCCATAAATACTCAGCAACTCCTTTGTATAATTTCTTTCCTTATCATAAACATTAAGGGCTGGATCTATCTTCATAAAAGGCTTTCCATAATGTGTAGCTTCAATCAGTACCATTGAAGGTTCTGATTCATAATCCGATTGAACCATTCTGAGACGTTTTGGTTCAAGTCTGTATTTTGCCATCAGAGTAATTATCTGAGGCAGTCTGAAAGGCTTATGTACCATGGCAAAGTTGCCATTTGGTTTTAAGAGATACGCCGCAGCACTAATAACATCCTCTAAATTAAGAAGAATTTCATGCCTTGCAATATTTACCGGCTCATTAGGATTTTTAAGTCCATAACTTTCTTCTATATAAGGAGGATTACAAGTTACTGTATCAATACTTTCCCTTTTAAAGTAATCTCTTATATTCTTAATATCAGCATTTAAAATATCAATACTATCCTCTGCCTTGTTTAGTTTTACAGATCTTGTTGCCATGTCTGCCATATGTTCCTGGATCTCAATTCCTGTAATGTGCCCGCCCTTTTTCTTAGCACATAAAAGCAGTGGTATGATGCCATTTCCAGTGCACATATCCACTACCTTCGCATTTTTCTTAACCGTAACATAATTTGAAAGTAATACTGCATCCATACCAAAACAGAAAAATGAAGGGTCCTGAATAATACAGAACCCATTACATTCAAGATCATCTATTCTTTCATTTTCAAGGCATTTATCATCATTAATCATTGAATTTAGATTTTCCTTCTTTTCTTTCTAAAGCCTCTAACTCTTTTAACTCATCCTGAGCTGCCTTATCTGCCTGCTGGTCAAATTTCTTTTTACGCTTACCAGGCTTGATCTTAAGGTCATCAACACCTCTTTCAATGATATCCTTATTTCCTTCTTCATCAGTAATAAGGATTTTTACTTTCTGTCTTAATACACTGACAGAAGAAACTTCACCTACTATGCCATCTGATGTTGTTACTGTATCTCCAACATTTGGAAGCTTTGAATTAAGATATTCATAAGTCTCTTCCTCATACTTAAGACAGCACATAAGTCTTCCGCATACACCGGAAATCTTTGTTGGATTAAGAGAAAGACTCTGTTCCTTAGCCATCTTTATAGAAACAGGAATAAATTCATTTAAATAGCTATGGCAGCAAAGTTCTCTTCCGCACATACCTATACCACCCTGAATCTTTGCTTCATCTCTTACACCTATCTGTCTTAATTCAATTCTTGTTCTGAAAACAGCAGCTAAGTCTTTAACTAATTCTCTGAAATCAACTCGTCCATCTGCTGTAAAATAAAAAAGAACCTTATTATTATCAAATGTATATTCAGCAGCAATAAGCTTCATCTTAAGTCCGTGAGCCTTTATCTTTTCACAGCAGATATTAAACGCCTCTACTGACTTTTCTTTATTTGTTTCATATTTCTTAGAGTCATCTTCTGTAGCAACTCTAATGATTGGCTTTAAGGTATCGATTATCTTCTCATCTTCTATCTGTCTTTTTCCGAGAACTACCTTACCATATTCAACGCCTCTTGCAGTCTCAACTATTACATTTGTACCCACTTCACAGACATTTTCCAATGGATCAAAGAAATAAATTTTTCCATTCTGTCTGAAACGGACACCTATAACATTTTTCATTACTAAATCTCCTTAAGTGTCATAATGAGAAGTCTCATAACATCCTCAAGACGAGCATTGGCTGATAACCTTTCCTTAGCTCTCTCGATAGCTTTTGCTTTTGCTTCAATCTCATTAAATGACAAATATTTTGACTGTTCCTTGATAGTAGAATACTGTTCTTTAAAAATGATCCTATCAGGATTACCAGTTACTTTTAACATAAGTACATCTCTATACCACATCATCATAAGATCAAGGTATTCACATGTATTGACCATATATCCGCTTGTTCCCAAGAGAATGAATTTAATATCTTCCATATCCATCTCGTATATACGGGTTTCAAGATCGATAACTGATTCTACAAGTTTTTCATATTCTGTATTAGTGGCAAGTCTTATTGCCTTACCTAAATTACCCTGAGAATATTCAAATGCAAATTTTGCCTTATCCTTTGGAAGATTATAATTCTTCATAAGATAATCGATTATATCATTCTCTTTTACAGGTTTAGTTGAAAGAGTGATACATCTGGACTGTATAGTTGGCAGTAACTTATCTAATACCGTTGAAAGAAGAATGATCACTGCATACTGTGGCGGCTCCTCAATTGTCTTAAGAAGCGCATTCTGGGCCTGAACATTCATCTTCTCTGCACCATCAATTATATAAATCTTATATTTTGACTGATATGGCTTAATGGAAATGGTATTAACTACCTGCTCCCTTATCTCATCAACTGAAATGATATTTGGTTTTTCATGCTTAACATAGATAATATCCGGATGATTTGAAGAATCTGCCTGCTTGCAGGATTTACATTCATTACAAGCATCTTCTCCCCCTTTCTCGCATAAAAGGGTCTTAGCATAGGAAAAGGCTAATGCCATTCTTCCACTGCCCTCTTCACCACATATTATATACGCATGACTTACTCTGCCTATTTCTATAGAACTTTTAAAATGTTTAATTATTTCTTCATGTCCTACTATAGATTTAAAATCCATAAGAATCCCTCCATTCATATATAGAGAATTCCAATACCTACTCTATAATACCTTTGACCTTAACTTTTATCATATCACAAATTTCATCTATCGGTAAAGAAGCATCTATCTTTACTATTCTCTCAGGGTCGCGATCTGCTAAAGTTCTGTAACCTTCTGCAACCTTTTTATGGAATTCTATACTTTCTAATTCCATACGATCAAGCTCTGCCTGGTTCTTCTTTCTTCTGATTCCTTCTTCAGCAGGAAGATCCAGCAAAAATGTTACTTGTGGCACATACTTACCTATGGCATGAGCATTTACACTATAAACTGTCTCTATGCCAAGACCTCTTGCTATTCCCTGATATACAACAGATGAATCAACAAATCTGTCACTGATAACAGCTTTTCCTGCTTCAATAGAAGGTCCTATAACTTCATTTACAAGCTGAGCTCTTGCTGATGCATAAAGCATAAGCTCTGTCATAGGATTCATCTCCTGATATTCTTTATTAAGTATTATCTCTCTAATCTTTTCACTTATTCTTGTTCCCCCTGGCTCACGGGTAATGATAACATCATAGCCATTTTCCTTAAGGTAATCACTGAGGAGCGCAATCTGTGTAGATTTACCGGATCCATCAGGACCTTCCATTGTAATAAAAATCCCCTTATTCATACTCTTTTTCTACTTCCTTACTGATATTGCTGATAATTATCTGCTCCTGATCAAAGATATGTGTTTTCATCATATTCTTTGCTGCATCCACATTTCCCGCAAGAATTGCTTCTGTTATAGCTCTATGTTCATTTATAAGTTTTTCGTGATAACTAAAATCCTTAATATATTCAAATCTGTATCTATAAACCTGCTCTCTTAAGCTATGAGCAATACTGATAAGTCTCTTATTCTTTGTTGCCTCAAAAATGATATCGTGGAACTTTTCATCACACTCTACCATTTCCATAACAACTTTTTTAACTGCTGCATCTTCAAATGCTTTCTGTCTTAATTTAAGAGTCTCTTTTTCATCTTCATTTATTCTTTCACAGGCAAGTCTTACTGATAGATCTTCTATTGCCATTCTTACTTCCAGTGCGTCCTTTAAATCCTGAATAGTAATTTTAGCAACCTCGGCTCCCCTTCTTGGAATCATCACCACAAGGCCTTCTAATTCCAGCATTCTTATGGCTTCTCTTACTGGAGTTCTGCTTACTTCTAACTTTTTAGCAAGCTTTTCTTCCATAAGTCTTTCACCAGGTGCAAGTTCACCTTTGATAATAGCCTTTCTAAGTGCTTTAAAGACAAGCTCTCGTAAAGGAAGGTATTCACTCTGGTCAATTTCAAGTTTCATACATTTTCCTCCTTAAATCTCTGGTGTTCCCACTACAAATAAATCTACTTTTATTCCTTCCTTTGAAAGCTTTTCTCCAATAAGCTGCTTTGTTTTTTCTGCCTTGCTTTCATCATCATAAATTCCAAAAACTGTTGGACCAGAACCAGTCATCATAGAAATAATGGCATTATTTTCATTCATAATATTTTCTATTACTTTAATTGCCTTAACGCCCTTACTTGTTACTGGTTCAAGTACATTACCCATGTTATCCTTAATAGCTTTAATATCTTCTTTATCAATAGCTGATATAAGACTTTCAATATCTGGATGATCTACATCTGTAAGACTGTCATAGGCTTCATACATTTCTTTAGTTGAAATGCCGCCTTCCGGTTTTGCTATAAGATAATACAGATTCTTTGGCATTTCCTTTATATCATCAAGTACTTCACCTATACCTCTTGCTCTCTTTGTTTTGCCCACAAGACAATATGGAACATCTGCACCTAATTTAACTCCTATTTCTTTCATCTCATCTATGGATAAATTAAGTGAAAACATTTCATTCATTGCCTTTATGGCAGCTGCACAATCTGTACTTCCACCAGCCATGCCTGCAGCAGCAGGAATTCTCTTATCAAGAATAACCTTAACTGAATCCTTGATATCATATAATTCCATCATTTTTTTTATGGCTTTGGTAATGAGATTTTTATCATCCAATGGAATATTTGGATCAGGTTTTACTAATTCTATAACTACCTTTCCCATTTCATCTTCAATTTTTTCAAAAGAAAGAATATCAAACAGGTTAATATCCTGCATTATCATATCAACGAGATGATAACCATCTTCTCTTCTTCCCACAATATCAAGAGCGATATTGATCTTTGCAAATGCTTTTAATGTAATCATAGAACCTCTCTTATCAAAAATTTCAGCATAATAAAAAACAATCTTTAGTTAATTGTTTTTTGTATAGCTGTATTTTGTATACAATATATTGTACTAATTTTGGTACAATCCTGCAATATGTAAAAGGTGACAAATCTATAAATTTTCTATGACTAATTTCTTGACACACTTCTATCTATTTGGTATTATGTTTAAGCGTGCTATATGCATGAGATGTATATTATCCACAGATTCTGATAAAACAGAAACTTGGTTAGGGTCATACATCAGCTTTTGGAGATGTACTCAAGAGGCTGAAGAGGCGCCCCTGCTAAGGGTGTAGGTCGAGCAATCGGCGCGAGGGTTCAAATCCCTCCATCTCCGTTTAATAAAAACATCAAAATAAAGTTGACATAATGGAAATAACCAATTATAATTTATTTTGCTGTTTGGAATAAGAATTATATTCCTCGATAGCTCAATGGTAGAGCACTCGGCGAGTTCCCTGTTTCTACTGTTAGTTTGATAATTAAATATTCCTCGATAGCTCAATGGTAGAGCACTCGGCTGTTAACCGAGTTGTTGTAGGTTCGAGCCCTACTCGGGGAGCTCGAATGATAACAAACTATCATTTAACTTAATATGGTGGCGTAGCCAAGCGGTAAGGCATGGGTCTGCAACACCCTGATCATCGGTTCAAATCCGATCGCTACCTCTAAAGATAAGATTCAGTTTTACTGAGTCTTATTTTTTTTAATGAAAATCTTAATATATTCTCATGTTATACTGCAGGTCCTACACATAAAAAAAGAAAGATGTTTCTAGAACATCTTTCCCTTATATCCTTCTCTAGGCATCATATCAAAATCATAATTCTTTAATTCTTCTAAACTATAAAGATTTGTATGACTTCCTTCATGAACCATCAGATTAGATGATTCTCCTAATTGAACTACAACAACTGGTTTATGGGTTGCATATGCATATCCGCATTCCCAGGCTGTTCCGGAATCACTATAATTTCCCCAATAAAGCATAACCACAACTTCACACCAGTCGATGGCAGCTTTATCATTTAAAAATGTTTCTTTACTCCAGGAAGGACTTCCAACATTGCCTTCTCTTGTCTCGTGTTCTCTTGGAGAAAATAAAGAAAATCCTCTTTCCTTTAATATTTTTTCAGCCTGACTTAAAACTTCACATTCTTTATCATTAAAAAATGGTGATGCCAGATATATTCTCATTTTTTTATCTCCTTAATAATACCAGATTAAAAATGAATAAATGAACACATAAATGCGATCAGTAAAATTGAAACTAATTCAATAAAAAGTATCAGGATCTTATATGAATCTACTGCCTGATGAAAATCTTCATGACGTACTTCTTCATATTTATAAGCTTCTGCTTTATATACATACTCAGTGGTTCTGAATTCAGCAACCTTGCTCTTAAGATCTTTTAATTTTACAAGTTGATTTTCACCATGGAATCTTTCCATATAGATACTTGTATATTCGCCCTGCTTTGTTTTAAAGATATTAAGATTACCCTCCTGGTACATAAAATCAAAGATATTTCTTATTGCTTTATAAACAAATGCTAAATCAACTAATATTATTCCAACTGAAAATACTATGAGAATAGAATCATATATTTTCTGCGTATCACTATTAGGAACTCTGATACATTTTATGCTTTCTGCAGCCATAATGATAGTTATCACAGTAATGATCACTGCGATAATTATGCTTGTATACATCTTTTCCTTCTTTTTTTCTATTTTAAGTTTAAGACCTTTCAACTGATCTTTATAAAGATTCTCAACAAAATCAATATTTTTCAGTGCCTCCAATACCTCAAGGTCTTCAGCAATCTTCTCCTTAGCCATTTTTCTTTTCCTCTCAATAATGAACTATGAAACGAATTTCACATTAGCTGACGTTTCTTTAATGTTGTTGTCTGACATAGTTGTGTCCCCTTTTTTAATTTTATTTGTCACGTTAAATGACAATTTTTAACTTTCATTAATGAGCTTAAATTATTTACTGATTAAACTGATCATTATTATTGTAATAATCATTACCTGTATTTGATGATCCAAATGGACTTTCATTATTTGATGCGCCAAATGGATTTTCATTATTTGCAGCTCCATAAGAATTATCTGTATTTAAGAATGGATTATTATTATTTCTTGTCATGTTCTCAATTTCAACTTCCTGTTTTGAAAGAGATTTCAACTGAGATATTGATGTAATTCCTAATACTGCAAAAATAACACCAGCAACTAAAATAATAATTACTGTAGCCCATAATGAACTTCTAGTAGCTGATGCATCAAAACAATGATCATAATCTACATCAAAAGATGATGCTACACCAAGCTGGTTAATTGCATCTCTATAATATGACTTGATCTTACTATCAGAAATCTTTTTCCACTTACCTGTAAGTTCAATCTCATATCCTGAAGGATACTCTGCTTCTCCATTAAAGAAGTCATATGTTGCATCTTCAATTTTCTCAAATTTACTGATTACCTTCTTATCCTTAACCATAAATGAAACAAAAGTTGAATTATCAAGTAAACCTACAAAATACTGATCTTTTCCAGTAGTAACTCCGTTTCTCTTATGCTGCATTTCTGCATAATTACCAAACTGATAATAAAGTGTTACTTTATAATAATTTCCTACCTTTGGTCCATTACCATCCTCATAAGCCTCTAATAAATCTTCAACTTCATTCTTAATTAAGAATTTTGAGTTTTTAACTACAATTGATGCTGCTATTCCTATCGCAACTATTGCAGCTAAGAAGAATATTATAGCTGATGATTTTAAACTACCTTTTGATTTTGTTTGATATTTTGCCATTTTTCGTCCTCCCACGAACTTTTTTAATTCCAATTTACTATTTTATTATATGTTAATAATATTACGCCATTATCAATTATTACCAAAAACATTTATACTATTTGCTATATTTTAATTGATACAATTAAATTTTTTTGTTAATAATTTGCCACGCAAAATATTATGTGCTATTCTTTCCTTGAATTATTAAGCTATTATCTAAATAAAGGTTTTATCATGAAAAAAAATATAGAAGAAACAATTAATAGTTATATCTCAAAGGATTATAAGCCATGGCATATGCCAGGTCATAAAAGAAAAAAAGTATTTGGCTCATATTTAGATGAGCTTTTTTTATATGATTTTACTGAAGTTCCTGGACTTGATGATTATCACCATCCTGAAAATGGCATGATAACAAGATCACAGCTTGAAGCATCTGTTCAGTATAAGACATTTCTTACAAGATATCTCTTTAATGGATCAACTTCCGGCATACTTGCCGCGCTTTATGCATCTGCATCCTATATTAAAGATAAGTATCCTGATAAAAAATATACTGCTTTAGTTGCAAGAAATTGCCACACATCTGTATATAATACTTTATCTCTTCTTCAGATAAATCCTATCTATATCTATCCATCTAAAGATAAAGATACTGGTATTTATAAGGGGGTAACAAAAGAAGATTTTACTCGCGCTTTAGATGAAGCAAAAAAGTCAGATTTTATTCCTTTATTTGCAATACTAACATCTCCTACTTATGAGGGAGTATTCAGTGATATAAAAAACATATCTAAATTATGTTATGATATCCCACTTATTGTTGATGAAGCCCATGGTGCCCATCTGCCGTTTTTATCTGAAAAAAAATTAAGAGAAAACTCTGCCATTTATTCATTAAGTGATGTGGTAATACAAAGCCTTCATAAGACTCTGCCTTCTCTTACTCAGACTGCCATTATCCATATTCCAAAGGAGTCTAAGATAAAAGAAGAATTAAAACCTTATCTGATAAGATATTTATCAGTTTTTCAATCTACATCACCTTCATATATCTTTATGCAGGTTATTGAAAAATGTATTGCCTGGTGTTGTGATAATAGAGATAAATTTATATCTTATTATGACCTTATTGATGACTTTAGATTCAATATGTCACTTAATAATTTTAAGAATTTTCATTTATTTACACCTGATGAAGATTTTGACAGATCCAGACTTGTTATAATATCCGATGATATGTCCATCAATGGTGAAATGATAGCAAAAACTTTGTCTCAGGAATTTAATATTGTTGTAGAAATGAGTGCCGATAGATACGTAACTTTAGTTTCTAGCGTAATGGATTCAGCTGATGATCTGCACTACTTATATGAATCTCTTATAAAACTGGATGATCTTTTATCCAGGGAAAAAACAGACGTTAAGAAAATCCCTGGAAGTGATCTTCTCCTTTCTACTGTTGATGGTGCATTTTATCTTAAAGACTGTATCGGTAAAACTGTAGACAGATATATATATGTTTATCCTCCTGGAATCCCTATAGTTGCACCTGGAGAAGAAATAACAAAAAAGCATTTCGATGAGATCACCGAAATGCTTATGATTGGTAAAAAAATATATCAAAATTAATAATTACTGTTCATCGAGATTTAATTTAACGAGTACTAAAGAATCTGCGAGATAATACCATTTTTCATGATACTTATAAATATATCTTATAAGTACATCAGTTTCTTTCTCAATGATATCTCCCTGGTACTCGTATCTCATTTTAACAGTAAAACGTACTCTATAAACCTGACTGATATTTAGATCAATACCATAAATATCTTTAATTCCACGCTTTATTCTGTCAACGAATACTTTCTCAAGTTTCTCTGTATTCTTAATCACAATCGAGCTATATGTTGCACCTGACTGATATCTAAATACATCTTCTACTACTGCATCAAGGTTTACCTGATTTGATTCAGGATTATAATTTTTTTCCCATTTTTTTGGATAGCAGCATTCTATATACTTCTTTACATCCTCCTTATTGACTGCATTAAAATAATCCTCTATGGATCCTTTTATTGTAACAGATCCTCTTGTAAGAAAAGCCCATACAAGAAAACCTAAAGCCACTGCAGCCATTAATGAATATGAAACTATATTAAATATTTTTTCTCGCCTACTTATTTTTCTTCTTCGACGTCTACGCTTCTTTGCCATATCTATTCTTATATTCCTCTACCGCAGATTCATAAAGATTATTTCCTTCACTATCTACTATAACAATAACAGGAAGATTTTCAACATAAAGCTTTCTTATTGCTTCTGTTCCAAGATCATCATATGCTATAACTTCAGATGATTTGATACATTTTGAAAGAAGTGCACCTGCTCCGCCAACTGCAG
This sequence comes from Eubacterium sp., assembly GCA_017420535.1. Taxonomy (GTDB): domain Bacteria; phylum Bacillota; class Clostridia; order Lachnospirales; family Lachnospiraceae; genus Eubacterium_Q. The sequence continues at coordinate 25,699 of JAFOIV010000128.1, forward strand.
CAAAATAAACTGCGTCATTTTCCTTAATGGCATCAATTACCTTTTCACTTCTTTTACCTTTTCCAATCATTCCCTTTAATCCCTGATTTAAAAGAAGTGGTGTGTACTTATCCATACGGCTTGAAGTTGTAGGACCGGCTGAACCAATAACTTCTCCAGGTCTTGCTGGAGTAGGTCCAAGATAGTATATAAATGTTCCATTAAGATCAATTGGGATATTTTCGCCATTTAATAAACTATCATACATTCTCTTATGAGCCGCATCTCTGGCAGTATAGATTGTTCCAGTTATATAAACATAATCTCCTGAACGAAGATTCTTTAATTCCTCATTATCTGCAGGTACCTGTAATGTTGTTTCCATATAAAAAATCTCCCTTCTTATAATACACGCTTCACATGTCTGTCAACATGACAACACATATTGACAGCTACAGGCATTCCTGCAATGTGAGTTGCATAAGTTTCGATATTAACTGCAAGAGCTGTTGTACTTCCACCAAGACCTGCAGGACCAATACCTGACTTATTTATCTCATTTAATAAATCATCTTCTAATTTCTTTATATGATCTAAAGATGATCTTTCATCTAAATTTCTGGTAAGTGCTTTTTTAGAAAGTTTTGCGGCAAGTTCAAAATCTCCGCCGATACCAACACCTACTACAAATGGAGGACAGGCATTTGGACCAGCTTCTTTAACAGTACTTAAGACGGCTTCTTTTATTCCTTCAATTCCGTCAGCAGGTTTAAGCATGAATATCTTACTCATATTCTCACTTCCAAATCCCTTTGGTGCTATAAGAATCTCTAAATCTTCTCCATCAACAATATCATAATGAATAATGGCTGGAGTATTGTCCTTAGTATTAACACGAAGTATAGGATCCCCCACAACAGATTTTCTTAAATATCCTTCAGCATAACCTCTTCTTACCCCTTCATTTATAGCATCTGTAAGATTTCCGTTTATATGAAGATCCTGACCTACTTTAACAAAAAAAACTGCCATACCTGTATCCTGACATATAGGAATACATCTTTCTTTTGCAATCTGCATATTTTGTACCAGCTGCCCTAAAATTTTCTTTGCAAGTCTTGATTTTTCTGTGTTGCAGGAATTTTCTATTCTATCTTCAACATCTTTTGCCAGTTTAAGATTTGCTTCGATACACATTTCTTTTACAGCTTCTGTCACAACAACTGCATCTAATTCTCTCATATAGCACTCCTTCTTTATAAACGTTAAGGCACAACAGATTTAATCTGCTGTGCCTTAGAACCTATGCCAAGTAATCGTCCCTGTCTTTTTTCTTCTTACCGGAACGCTTTCTTTGTATAAAGTTATTAATCTTTATACAAACGTAGAAAACAAAGATAATTATTACAATTACAGCTACCCAATAAATGGCAATATGAAGAAATTCTTCAAGGCCTTTGGTATCTGTAAGATTATCAATGTGTTCTATAAAACCATCCATTTTGCCACCCCCGACAAAGAAAAATAATACCCGCTAATTATTTATCTGAATCTTCTTCTGTAACATCCTCAACATTTTCAATAGAAGATTCCATCATTTCCTCTTTTATCTCATTTCCATTATCATCTGTAACAGCATCTCTAACCTTAGCAATACTTGCTACTGCAACTTCATTTGCAACATCAACATTTATAAGTTTAACACCTGATGCTACTCTTCCGTATGTTGAGATATCAGCACACTTGATTCTGATAATGATACCCTGAGTTGTAATCAACATGATCTCATGATCATCATTTACACACTTAACACCGATTACATTTCCAGTCTTTTCTGTGATCTTATAGCACTTAACACCCTTACCGCCACGTTTCTGGACTGTAAATTCTTCAATATCTGTTCTCTTACCAAGACCATTTTCAGATACGATGAGAAGTGACTTACCCTGAGTATTCATCTGCATTCCTATTACTTCATCACCAGCTGAAAGATTCATACCTCTAACGCCCATTGATGAACGTCCTGTTCCTCTTACATCTGTATCTTTGAATCTGATGCACATACCAAGCTTTGATACCATGAAAATGTCTCTTGTATCATCAGTTGTCTTAACTTCGATAAGTTCATCATCGTCCTTAAGAGTCATGGCAATGATACCATTTTTACGGATATTCTCATATTCTGTCTCAGCAGTCTTTTTGATCATACCATTCTTTGTAACCATGATAAGATACTTCTTATCACTATATTCTCTGATTGGAATGATAGCTGTTACTTTTTCATCACCATCTAACTGAAGGAGATTCACTATAGCAACTCCTCTTGCTGTACGTCCAGCTTCTGGAATCTGATATGTACGAAGTCTATATACACGTCCCTTATTTGTAAAGAACATGATGTAATGAAGGGTTGTAGTCATAAGAAGATCTTCAATATAATCATCTTCTATAGTCTGCATACCCTTAATTCCCTTACCGCCTCTATTCTGGGCATGGAAATTAGACTCTGTCATACGTTTGATATATCCAAGGTGTGTCATGGCAATTACAGTGTTTTCAACCTTAATAAGATCTTCATCTGCAATCTCACCAACTGCTGCACCAATCTTTGTTCTTCTATCATCGCTATATTTAAGAGATATAACCTGCATCTCTTCTCTGATAACTGAAAGAAGTTTCTTAGGATCAGCAAGTATTGCTTTAAATTCTGCAATCTTTTCCATTAATTCCTTATATTCAGCCTCTAACTTTTCTCTTTCGAGACCTGTAAGAGCCTTCAGTCTCATGTCAACAATAGCCTGAGCCTGAACGTCTGTAAGACCAAATCTTTCCATTAATGCAGTTTTTGCATCAGCAACACTCTTAGAACCTCTGATTATCTTAATAACTTCATCGATATTATCGATAGCTATAAGTAAGCCTTCTAAGATATGAGCTCTCTTCTCTGCCTGATTAAGGTCATATTTAGTTCTTCTAGTTACTACATCTTCCTGGTGCTTAATGTAATATTTAAGCATATCAAGGAGATTAAGAACCTTTGGCTGTCCCTTAACAAGAGCCAGCATATTAACACCAAATGTATCCTCTAACTGTGTATGCTTATAAAGGTTATTAAGAATTACATTTGCATTTGCATCACGGCGAAGTTCGATAACAACTCTCATACCTTCACGAGATGATTCATCGCGAAGATCTGTGATTCCATCTACTCTCTTGTTCTTAACAAGATCTGCAATCTTCTGGATAAGAAGAGCCTTATTAACCATATATGGAAGCTCTGTTATTACGATTCTCTGCTTACCATTAGCCATTGGCTCTATATCTGAGATTGCTCTTACTCTTATCTTACCTCTACCTGTACGATATGCTTCTTCAATTCCTGCTTTACCAAGAATTTCAGCACCTGTAGGGAAGTCAGGACCCTTAACGATATTAAGGATCTCATCAATCTCTGTTTCTCTATCTTCATTGATTCTGTTATCAATGATCTTAACAGCTGCATCTGTAACTTCCTTTAAATTATGAGGAGGTATATTAGTTGCCATACCTACGGCAATACCTGATGCACCATTTACAAGAAGATTAGGATATCTTGATGGAAGAACTGTTGGCTCCTTCTCTGTCTCATCAAAGTTAGGTATGAAATCTACTGTATCTTTATTGATATCAGCAAGCATTTCCATAGAAATCTTTGTGAGACGAGCTTCTGTGTATCGCATGGCAGCTGCGCCATCACCATCTATTGAACCAAAGTTACCATGACCATCTACAAGTGGATATCTTGTATTCCATTCCTGAGCAAGCTTTACTAAAGCTTCATAAATTGAGCTATCACCATGAGGATGATATTTACCCATCGTATCACCAACGATACGGGCACATTTACGATGTGGCTTATCCGGACCGTTGTTAAGCTCTATCATAGAATAGAGAATTCTTCTCTGAACAGGTTTAAGACCATCTCTTACATCTGGAAGAGCACGGGCAGAGATAACACTCATGGCATAATCTATATAGTCCTGCTCCATAGTCTTTTTTAAGTCTACTTCACGGACATTATCAAAAATCTTATCGTCGTCCATTTTATCTCCTCCTATACATCAAGATTCTTAACGAACTTGGCGTTTTCTTCAATGAACTTCTTTCTTGGTTCTACTTTGTCACCCATAAGTACATTAAATGTAAGGTCAACTTCTGATTCATCATCATCATCAATTGCTACACGAAGAAGTACTCTCTTTTCTGGATCCATTGTAGTATCCCAAAGCTGTTCAGCATCCATTTCTCCAAGACCTTTGTATCGCTGAACTTTATTATTCTGATCTCTTCCTACCTGATCAATTATATTTGATAATTCATCATCACTATAGGCATACCAGATTTTCTTATTCTTCTCTAATCTATAAAGAGGTGGCTGTGCAAGATAAACATGGCCCTGTCTGATAAGATCAGGCATAAATCTATAGAAGAATGTAAGAAGAAGTGTTGCAATATGAGCACCATCTACGTCGGCATCGGTCATTATTATGATCTTGTCATATCTTAATTTTGAAATATCAAAATTATCATGTATACCTGTACCGAAAGCTGTGATCATAGCCTTGATCTCGGCATTCTCTAATATATGATCTAATCTTGCTTTTTCTACATTTAATATCTTACCACGAAGTGGAAGGATAGCCTGAGTTGCTCTATTTCTGGCAGTCTTTGCTGATCCACCGGCAGAGTCACCCTCGACTATATAAATCTCACATTTCTTAGGATCCTTATCTGAACAGTCAGCAAGTTTTCCTGGAAGTGAAAGGCTTTCAGAAAGATTTGTCTTTCTTGCTACATCTCTAGCTTTTCTTGCTGCGATTCTTGCACGCTGAGCAAGTAAAGCCTTATCGATTATAGTCTTTGCAACAGCAGGATTCTGCTCAAGGAAATAAACCATCTGCTCGCCCATTACTGATTCCACAGCTGTTCTTGCGATAGCATTTCCTAATTTCTGCTTTGTCTGACCTTCAAACTGAGGATTTTCAATCTTAACAGAAATGATACCTGTAAGACCTTCACGAAGATCTTCACCAGATAAATTATCATCTTTATCTTTTAAGATTTTATTATTTCTTGCATAGTCATTAAATACCTTTGTAAGTGCAGATCTAAAACCTGTAAGATGCATACCACCTTCAGGAGTTATTATATTATTTACAAAGCTATAAACTGTTTCATTATATGAATCATTATGCTGAAGAGCTACTTCAACATAAACATTATCCTTGCTTCCTTCAGCGTAGATGATTTTATCATAAAGAGGAGTCTTACTCTTATTGAGGTAAGCTACGAATTCCTTGATACCACCTTCATAGTGGAAAGTCTCAGACTTAATATTGCCTTCTTCATCTTTTCTAAGATCAGTAAGACTTATCTTAAGATTCTTTGTAAGGAAAGCTGTCTCACGAAGACGTACTCTAAGTGTATTATAATCATATATAACATCATCAAAAATTGTTTCATCAGGCTTAAATGTTACCTTAGTTCCAGTAATATCTGTCTTACCGATAACCTTAAGATCATAACAAACCTTACCCTTTTCATAACGCTGCTTATATATCTTTCCATCTCTTGAAACTTCTACTTCAAGCCAATTAGAAAGAGCATTTACTACTGATGAACCTACACCGTGGAGACCACCTGATACTTTGTATCCTCCACCGCCAAATTTTCCTCCGGCATGAAGAACAGTAAATACAACTTCGACAGCTGGACGCTTTGCTTTTGACTGTATACCTACAGGGATACCACGTCCATTATCAATTACTGTAATAGAATTGTCTTCATTTATGAATACCTGAATCTCTGAGCAGTAACCAGCAAGTGCTTCATCTACTGAATTATCAACTATTTCATAAACAAGATGATGAAGACCACGAGAAGATGTACTACCAATGTACATACCTGGTCTCTTTCGAACTGCCTCGAGTCCTTCCAGAATCTGTATCTGGTCGGCACCATAGTTTTCATTCTCTGACATTTTTTTCCTCCTAAACTACTGTTCCTTTATCAACTCTATATATTTTGTCCATGGTTATTCTCTCTTTTATAAAGTCGTCATAACCTGTACATGTGATAATAGTCTGTATATTTTTTATCTCATCAAGAAGAGCATCCCTTCTCTTTGAATCAAGTTCTGACATTACATCATCCAATAATAGTACAGGATTATCTTCAGTTATCTTCTTAACGAGTTCTATCTCTGCTAGCTTTAGCGATAAAGCCGCAGTACGCTGCTGACCTTGAGATCCATAGGTTCTAACATCCACATCATTTATATAAATTCCTATATCATCTCTGTGGGGACCTATATTTGTCATCCCACTCTTAAGATCAGTATTTCTTTTATCTATTAAATCTTTCTCAAATCTTTCCTCATCAGTACTTGAATCATAAGAAAGTATTATTTCTTCTTTATTTCCAGTAATATCTCTATGAATATCTATAATTATTTCATTTAGCATGGCCACAAAATTGCGGCGTTCTCTGATTATCCTGGATCCAAACTTAATTAGCTGCATATCCCATATATCAAGAGTATCAAGTAATGAATTATTATAATTAATATCCTTTAAGAGATTATTTCTTTGTTGAAGTACCTTATTATACTCAGAAAGATCACTATAATATACTCTGCTTAACTGGCACATCTCCATATCCATAAATCTTCTTCTTTCAGAAGGACCATTTTTAATAATTGAAAGGTCCTCTGGTGAAAAGAAAATGATATTGATAAGACCAAACAGTTCCGAAGAACGCTTTATAGACATACCATCTATACTTACAACCTTAGACTTTCCCTTTCTTAAATGCATATCAATCTTTGAATTGATATCATGTTTAGAAACATTAAGCCTTATGTGTGCTTCATCACAACCAAATCTGATCAGCTCTTTATCTCTGGCCATTTTATGAGACTTAGTAGTAGATGCCACATAGATTGCCTCTAATATATTAGTCTTTCCCTGAGCATTATCACCATACAAAATATTTATATTCTTGCTAAAATCAAGATCTAAATATTCGTAATTTCTATAATTATTTAAAGAAAGTGAAGTTACATGCATATTTATTTAACGATTACTTCTTCGCCATCATAAGAAAATGTATCACCTTTATAAAGCTTCTTACCTCTTCTTAAATCAACTTCTCCATTAACTTTAACTTTTCCTTCAAGTATCACAGCCTTAGCATCAATACCTGAATCAACAAGTCCGGCAAGTTTAAGAGCCTGGCCAAGCTTTATAAATTCATCTCTAATCTCAATTTCTTTCATATATACACTCTTTCTTTAGTATGCAGCTACATTTATATTGATAGGGAGTACTATATAGATATAGTTTTCTTCGCTATCTTTGATAAAGCATGGACTCTTTGAATCATTAAGATAAATATCAATCTCTTCATCATCAATTACACGAAGAGCATCCATTAAGAATCTAGGATTAAAACCAATGATTATCTCCTGTCCTTCTTTCTTTATCTCTAATTCTTCATTAAGAGAACCCATATTAGTATCAAGTCTTACATACATATTGTTATCATTCTTAACACTTACGATAATAGGCTTCTTATCTGTCTCCTGAATAAGAAGAGTAGCTCTGTCAATACATCCCATAAGTTCCTTACGATTAACAGTAACCTTAAGGTCGTTATTGATAGCCATCATCTGAGAAATCTTAAAATATTCACCTTCAATAAGTCTTGTAACAACTCTTGTATTATCAAACTCAAATAACATGTGATTATCAGAGAAATAAATTGCTACTTCATTATCACTGTCACCACTTATTATCTTACTAAGTTCAATAAGAGATTTACCTGGAACAACTACCTTCATATCAGAATTTTCACCCTTTAAGGCGATCTTTCTTCTTGAGATTCTATGTCCATCAAGAGAAACAACTATAAGTTCATTATTCTTAACTTCAAATGACTCACCAGTCATAAGCTTTGTATTTTCATTATCTGAAATTGAAAAGATAGTCTGTCTAATGATCTCACGAAGTGAAAACTGAGATATTCTGATAGAATGATCCTTTTCAATCTGCTGAAGATATGGAAAATCATCTCCTGCATGATATGGAATAGTAAATTTAGACTTTTCACATACGATCTTTGCTTTATAATCGCTATCAGTCTCAATAGAAATATCACTCTGAGGGAGCTTTCTTATGATATCTGAAAAGATCTTTGCTTCGAAAGCTGCTTTACCCTCTTCAATTGTTGTTCCTTCTATATATGTTTCAATACCAAGTTCTATATTATTAGCTATAAGTCTTATCTTTCCATTCATAGCTTCTACCATAATACATTCCAGTATAGGTAATGATGTTTTAGAAGCTACTGCTTTAGAAACAATATTAATACCTGAAAGAAGATCATCTTTTTTACATTTAATGTTCACTGTACTTTCTCCTTTGCGTGTGACGAATCCGTTAATAAATTATATATATATATTTAGTAGTAATAGTAGTAGGCACTGTTGATATGTTTATATGTGCTTCAAAGCTATATTCTACAAGGTTTTTTTATGTTGCTTAACTATGTTGAAATGGACCTTAATTACTCTTCATTCTTTGTTAACAAGATCATTCATAAAAATTTTAGAAAAAATTCTCAAATGACAATTAACAAGTTATAAAAAGCAAATTAACCACAAAAAAACAGGTTATCAACAAAATAATGTTAATAAGTCGTAATTTTGTTTATTTCTTAGGGTCTATCTTCTTTATTAATACTTCTACAACAGATTTGAAGCTTTCATCTTCAGAAATCTTCTTTTCTATACGGTTTATTCCACTTACAACTGTTGCATGGTTCTTTCCACCTACAACATCACCGATAGTCTGTAAGGTTTTATCCGTAAACTGTCTTGAAAGATACATAACCAGCTGTCTTGCAATGGCAATATCCTGGCTTCTCTTAGTTGACTGAATATCCGATACAGAAATATTCATGTGATCAGATACTATATTAAGGATAAGTTCAGGTGTAATAGCTACCTTTGTATCCTTAGATATAAGATCCTTAAGAGCTTCCTTTGCAAGGTCAAGAGTTACTGGTTCACCACCATTAAGCTTTGAATATATATTTATCTTATTAAGAGCACCTTCAAGTTCTCTTACATTAGATACAACGTTATGAGCAATATACATTAAGATATCTTCATCAATATCTTTAAAGTTATAAAGCTTCTTTTTTGCTTTAAGGATAGCCATACGTGTTTCATAATCTGGGGCATGAATATCAATAGGAATACCCCATTCAAATCTTGAACGTAATCTTTCTTCAAGAGATTTGATCTCCTTTGGTGGTCTATCTGATGAAAGTATGATCTGTTTATTGGAATCATACAGATAGTTAAATGTATTAAAGAATTCCTGCTGAGTACTTTCACGACCAATAAGTTCCTGAATATCATCTATTATAAGTACATCAACTTCACGATACTTACTACGGAATTCTTCTGTCTGGTTATTATGGATTGCCTTTATTATTTCATTAGTAAATGTTTCTGATGAAACATACAAAACTCTGCAATCAGGATCATTTTTAAGAATATAGTGAGCAATAGACTGAATAAGATGAGTCTTTCCAAGTCCAGAACCACCATATATAAATAAAGGATTGAAATTATCCTGAGCTGGAAGATCCGCAACGGCTACGCAGGTAGCATAAGCATGTTTGTTGCTGTCTCCAACAATGAAATTTTCGAATGTATATTGAGGATTTAAGTTACTTGCCTTTACTGCCCTCTTATATCTTGATTCATTTGAAAAATTGCTATCTTCACCATCGGAAGAAGAATTTTTAATGATGTCATTCTTTCTGGAAATAATGATATCTATATCTGGATCACTAAGAGTAGATCTGATGGCAGTAAGAAGGTAACCATCATAACCTTTTTTCTTTAAGTAATTTATGCAGCTATCTCCGAGGGTTTCATCTACATAAAAATATATAATTTTATCTTCTACATCAAAAACACTTAAGGATCTGATCCATGTATCAATGATGATCTTTGATACATCAAATTCTTCTGCTAGATAATTTAGAATTTCTTCCCATTTTTCTTCGATTAACTGCTTCATTTTACCAAGGTTCCTTTATAATATTCTAAAAAAGTGCATAAAAACATACGTTAAAAGTATACTACAAAATGTGTCGGATAACAAGTTAAATGCCTTTTTAAGCCATTTTTATTATGTAAATTGAATTTTTCTCATTGTTAATAATTTATAAACCTTAAAAACGCTTTAAAAACGCGAAAAATTATAATTATGAAAAAATAATGAACAGAATTATAAACACTTATCAACAGCTTATCGACAAATTGTTGATAACTTTATGTAAATTAGAAAAAATAAAAAATTTATTTGTTATTTTTAAAGCAGGGAAATAAGCTTATTTGCTTGACTTTTACTTTTTTTTTCAATAAAATATTCTAGATTGTCTTTATGGATAATTAAATAAGAAGAAAGGAAGTTAAAACTACTATGAAGATGACATTTCAGCCTAAGAAGAGATCAAGATCTAAGGTTCATGGTTTCAGAAAGAGAATGGCAACAGCTAACGGACGTAAAGTTCTTTCAGCTAGAAGAGCAAAGGGTAGAAAGGTTCTTTCAGCTTAAGTTCTAAAGCAGGAGGAAAAGTGAAAAACATTAATTCACTTAAAACTTACAGAGAATTTGGCAGGGTTTATAACCACAAGATTTCGTATGCCAACAAATATTTAGTGATGTATCTTTCAGCCAACGAATTAGGATACAGTAGAATCGGGTTTTCTGTAAGTAAGAAGGTTGGCAACAGTGTTGTAAGACACAGGCTAGTTAGACTTCTGAGAGAAAGCTATAGATTAAATAAAGAAGATATTAAATCTGGTTATGATATCGTAGTAGTAGCCAGAGGAGCAGCAAAGGGGAAAAACTTTCATGAAATTGAAAGTGCATTTCTCCATTTGCTCAGTCTCCACCACTTAAAAATAGAGAGGTGAGACATTGAAAAAGGTTTGTATTTATTTGATCAAGTTTTATCAGAAGCATTTATCACCCTTAAAGGGACATGGAACATGCATCTTTACACCTACCTGTTCGCAGTATGCTATTGAAGCATATGAAAAATATGGATTTTTTAAAGGTACGTTTCTTACTGTTAAGAGAATTCTGAGATGCAATCCATTTAATAAAGGTGGGTATGATCCTGTTCCATAGAGGAGAAAAATATGTTATTAACACAGCATAAAGGCATTTTATCCCCACTTACATGGTTAATGGGTGTTATTATTAATGCTATGTACAATCTTTTCAACGCAATGGGCGTTGAAACAATTGCCTTAAGTATTATAGTATTTACGATTCTTGTGCGTGTTGCTATGATGCCTCTTAACTTTAAATCTACTAAATCTTCTAAGATTCAGCAGTTCCTTCAGCCTGAATTTAAAAAGATTCAGAAGAAGTACAAAGGTAAGAAGGATCAGGAATCAATGTTAGCTCAGCAGAAAGAAACTTCTGAGCTTCAGAAAAAATACGGAATCAAGATGACATCAGGATGCTTAACATCATTTATTCAGTTTCCTATTATGATGTCACTTTATTATGTAATGCTTAATTTACCAGCTTATATTGGTAAGATTAAAGCTCTTTATACCCCTATTGCTGCTGCAATTACAAGCAGTGATGGATGGGCAGCAAAGTTTACTGAGTTTGTTACTACAAATAGTAAGTCATTTGCAAGAGCTACAGAAGCTGTTAAGTATTTCTCAGCTACTGCTACTCCTACAGATGCTTGTTCTTCACAGGCAACAAATTATGTAATTGATATTCTTGGAAAATGTAACTCATCACAGCTTGATAGTCTTTCATCTATTTTTGGCAGTGGTGTAGGAAATGCTATTGCAAATAGTTCAGCTGGAATCAATCGTGCCAACGACTTTATTCTTGGCATTAATCTTTCAGAAGCTCCAGGTTTTGCTCTTACATGGGCACTTATAATACCTATTGCTTCATTTGTATTCCAGTTCCTTAGCATGAAAGTTATGCCTGCAGCTCCAACAACTGGTGATGCACAGCAGGAAGCACAGATGAAGTCAATGAAGACAATGATGTACGTTATGTCACTTTTCTCATTCTTCATTACTGTAAGTGTTCCAGCTGGTCTCGGTCTTTATTGGGCAGTAGGTGGATTTATAGCATTTGTTACAACTGTTATAATCAATGCTTACTATGATAGAGCAGATATGGCAGAAATAGTTGCGAAGGCCAAAGAAAAAGCTGAACTTAAATATAAGAAAGAACTTGAAAAAAATGGTGGTAAGCCAAAGAAGTCTTTCCTTGATAAGATGCAGGAAGCCGCATATGGTCAGAGTGATAGCCAGGAATCATCAGAAAATTCTAAAGGAATGAATAAGTATGGTGGAGCTAGACTTAAGAACTATTCTTCAAGTACTTCATTTAAGGAAAATGAAGCTTCAACAAAGAATGTTAAATATAAGCCTGGCAGTATTGCAGAAAAGGCAAATGCCTTGAAGCAGTACAATGAAAAAGGAGATAATAAATAATGGAATTTAAGGAATTTAAAGCTAAGTCCATTGAAGAAGCTTTAGAAGAAGCTGCTAAGGAATTTGGTGTTTCTAAAGATTCTATTGAATATGAAACAATAGATAAGGGAAGCTCAGGATTTTTAGGTATCGGTTCTAAGCCAGCAGTTATTAATGCTAAGGTAAAGAACGATATCGTTAGCAATACTAAAGATTATCTTAAGAAGCTTTTTGATGCAATGCAGATAGAAGCTGATATTACTGTTGAATATGATAAAGAAAATGAAGTAATGGATATCGATGTAGAAGGTCCTGATATGGGAATCCTTATTGGTAAGCGTGGACAGACACTTGATTCACTTCAGTATCTTATCAGTCTTTTTGTAAATAAGAATTCAGAAACATATATCAGAATTAAGCTTGATACTGAGAATTATAGATCAAGACGTAAAGAGACACTTGAGAATCTTGCTAAGAATATTGCATTTAAGGTTAAGAAATCAAGACGTTCATTTACTCTTGAACCAATGAATCCTTATGAAAGAAGAATCATTCATTCAACATTACAGAATGATAAATTCGTAGCAACAAAGTCTGAAGGTGAAGAGCCTTATAGAAAAGTTGTTGTTTATCTTAAGAAGAACGACTTCAAGGGATCAAAGAAATATACAAATAAAAAAGCTGCTGAAGTTAAGGAAACACCAGTTAAGAAGCCAGTTTATGATTATGCTGAAACTGATGAAACAGAGACAACATCATATCTTGAAATGGCTAAGGCTGAAGCAGCAAAAGAAAAGTCATATGCTACTCCTGTTGATATAACAGAGAATATGAGTTTTACAGGTGGATTTAAGTCAACAACAGTTGAAGATTAATAAAACCAAAAAAGGAAAGGACGAAATATTTGTCCTTTCCTTTTTTTAATGTTCCTGATGCGATTCGAACGCACGACCTTCCGCTTAGGAGGCGGACGCTCTATCCTGCTGAGCTACAGAAACATACATTTAAACGCAAATGTAATTTTATATATATTATAAGATATTGTCAAGTTAGAATCTTAAATAAGATTAATTACATAAACAGTTACATAAGAAGATAACCCTGTAACCAGATACTTCCTCTGAATCTTCTTCCTATATATGGAACTCCTATAAGATCCTTTTTATTGATAGCTATTCTTATGATATAACCATTAGCGATTACATCAAGAACATAAATATCTTCTTTTGTATCTGTATTAGTAACATTTTTTACATTTATGATATTACCGAGAATTTCATAATTTTCGCAATCAACTCCATAAGGTATCAAAGAAGAATCAACTATAGACAGGATATCTTCATTTTGGACTCTTTTCATAATGTCATTTTTAATATCCATATCTTTTATGATAAGCTGGTTAACTGCTTCCTCATCACCATTTCTAGCTTTTCTAAGAAGATTATTAGTTTCTCTTAATGAATTCTTTTCATCAAGTATCTCTTCCTCTGTTTTCTGGAGAGGTATGAGTATTGTACCCTGAAGGGATAGACCTGAGAAACATACTGCATTAATTGGCATATCTTTATTATTATATGTAAGACGCACATATTCAGAAATATTCTGGATATAGAAAATGGTGGTCATATTAATATCTTCAATTAATCCGGAATATGCTTCTTTATCATTATGAGGAATAACTCTGACAGGTTCAGATTTTATATAACTTCCTGGTCTGATAAAAGGAAAAATGTGTTCTGGAATAAATCTGTTATCCGCCATTGTTTCACCAACTACGCTGAGACCTATCTCATCACCATAATCTTTTTCAATCTGAACTGTAGATATCTGAAGAGATTTTGAAGCATAATCTCTTCTGTCACAGTCTCTTATAACTTCTCTTTCCATATTAAAGAGCTGATCTGTAGTTTTTATATTGCTAAATCCAATAGCTCTAAGATATTTATGCATTAAGATCTCCTGATAAAAGTATGCAGCTTATAGAATGAATCTATAAGCTGCTGAAATTTCTATTTTGTAGGAACTAATTTTTCCTTACCACCCATGTATGGACGAAGTGCTACTGGAATATTAACTGATCCATCAGCATTTAAGTTGTTTTCAAGGAAAGCAATAAGCATTCTTGGTGGAGCAACAACTGTATTGTTAAGAGTATGAGCAAGATATTTATTTCCATCATCATCTTTAACTCTGATCTTAAGTCTTCTTGCCTGAGCATCACCTAAATTAGAGCAGCTTCCAACTTCGAAGTATTTCTTCTGTCTTGGTGACCAAGCTTCAACATCAAGAGACTTAACTTTAAGATCAGCTAAGTCACCTGAACAACACTCAAGTGTTCTTACAGGAACATCAAGTGATCTGAAGAGTTCTACTGTATAGCTCCAGAGTTTATTGAACCAATCCATTGATTCTTCTGGCTTACATACTACGATCATTTCCTGCTTTTCAAACTGATGGATTCTATATACTCCTCTTTCTTCAAGACCATGTGATCCTTTTTCTTTTCTGAAACATGGTGAATAACTTGTAAGTGTAAGAGGAAGTGTATTTTCATCAACGATAGAATCAATGAAGCGTCCAATCATTGAATGCTCACTTGTTCCAATAAGATAAAGATCTTCACCTTCAATCTTATACATCATTGAATCCATTTCATCAAAACTCATAACGCCATCAACAACAGCACTTCTGATCATAAATGGAGGAATAACATATGTGAATCCTTTTTCAATCATGAAATCTCTTGCATAAGCTGTCATTGCTGAATGAAGTCTTGCAATGTCACCCATAAGATAGTAGAAACCTGTACCTGCAACCTTTCTTGCACTGTCAAGATCAATACCTGCAAATCTTTCCATAATCTCAGTATGATATGGAATTTCAAAATCAGGAACTACAGGTTCTCCATATTTCTCTACTTCAACATTTTCTGAATCATCTTTACCGATTGGAACTGAAGGATCGATGATATTTGGAATGATCATCATTCTCTTTTTGATCTCTTCATCAACTTCTGGAGCCTTTTCTTCAAGCTCTTTTAATCTCTGTGAGAATTCAGCAACTTTCTTCTTTACAGTTTCAGCTTCTTCTTTCTTTCCCTGAGCCATAAGAGCACCGATTTCTTTTGAAATCTTATTTTTTTCTGCTCTTAAATTATCTGCTTCAGCCTGAATCTCGCGTCTTTCTATATCAAGACTAATAACTTCATCAACGAGAGGAAGTTTTGCATCTTCAAATTTCTTCTTTATATTTTCTTTAACTATATCTGGATTTTCTCTTAAGAATTTAATGTCTAACATTGTTTATTCTCCTTAATAATTAATATCTTTATTTATTATACATTTATATTAGTTTATTTCAAATGTTTCTTCAGGTTCTTCTTCAATTATAGAGTTTATATTATTATTAGAAGTAATTGCTTTCTTAATAGCTTCTTTTTCTTCTGATGAAATTGCTATATACGATTCTCCTTTGATGATCTCTTTAGCATAAACATAACATCCCTGGTTGGTATGCATGGTATTAAGTACTATACCTGAATCTTCATCATTTAATAAGCAGAGAGAAAAACTTAAATCTCCTGTTTTATCATTTAAAGCATTATATTTTACAAGTCCCATTTTATTATAACAGGAATCAAGATGGCCTTTGAATTTTTTATGTTCTTTGGTGATCTTCCTTTCGTTTGCTTTAACTTTGTCCATTTCTTTGAAACGAGTAAGAATTGTCTGTTCTAAATCTCTTGCTTTTTTACCTTTCATTAATGCGTAGTATTTTCTACTTATATAAATAGTCTGTTTATATGTAAGAAATAAAGCAACGCCAAGTATTATGATAAAAAGAAAAAGAATAATGACAATTGCTTCAATACTTATTCCAAATACTTTCGATGTAAGAATCATATGTCTCCTTTATCTCTGTCCGTAAATTAAATCTAGTATTCTTTCAAGATCGTCCTGTGAATAATAATCAATTTCAATCTTTCCTTTTTTATTATCTTTTGTTTTAATAACAGCTTTTGTACCAAGTACATTTTTTAATTTTTCTTCGATGTCCTTATAAATTGGAGTAAGATTTTTTACTTCTGGTTTTACTTCTTCTTTTTTTTCACCACTTAAGATCTTAAGAACACTTTTAACTAACTTTTCTGTATCTCTAACAGACATTTTTCTGTCAAAAACTGTCATGGCAGTTTCATATTGTACATCAGGATCCTCTATAGCTATAAGTGATCTGGCATGACCTGTAGAAATCATTTCATTTATAAGCATCTGCTGAACTTTTTCACAAAGCTTAAGAAGTCTGAGAGAATTAGTGATAGTTGTTCTTCCTTTTGAAACTTTCTCTGCAACTTCATCCTGTTTAAGATCAAATTCATCTATAAGTCTCTGATAAGCATGTGCTTCTTCAATAGGATTTAAATTTTCTCTCTGAAGATTTTCAATAAGAGCAATTTCAACCTGCTGCTGAAGATCATAATCTCTTATTATAACTGGAATTTCTTTTAATCCAGCAAGTCTTGCAGCTCTCCATCTTCTTTCACCAGCAATTATCTCATAATGCTTATTCTTCTTTACAACAACTACAGGTTCAATGACACCATATTTTTTAATTGAATCTGAAAGTTCGCTTAAAGCATCTTCATCAAAATTTTTTCTTGGCTGGTCTTTGTTTGGTTCTATATCAGTTATCTTTAATTTCTGTTCCGTTGGTTTTTCAATTACTTTTTCTACAACCTTCTCAACTACTTTAACTTCTTTCTCAGAAGATTTCTTAGTTGTATTCTTTGTTTTTGATTCACCTGTTGGTATAAGTTCGCTTATTCCTCTACCAAGTCCTCGTTTTGTAGCCATCATCTTTCCTCTTATTCTTTATGTTATTTATGTAAACTATTATAATTTTAATCAGTTTTTGATTTACATAATTGTTGATAAGTTTACTAAAAATCCGGTTTATCAACATATTTATGTTAATTATGTTGATAATTATGTTAAGTAATCAACAAAATCCTCTTAAAATACGTTATTTAATGTTAATAACTTTATTTTTTCTGTGGATTTTGTTGGTAATTCTAAAAGTTATCAACTTTTCAGTGATTTTATTAACATTACTCACTTTAAAAATAGTTTATTATTTATAACTTCGTCTGCAAGTTCTCTATAAGCATATGCACCTGCACTTCTTGAATCATATATATTAATTGGCTGGCCAAAACTTGGAGCTTCAGCAAGTCTAACATTTCTTGGTACAACGGTGTTATAAATTAATGCATCAAGATTTTCTTTTACGTTCTGTACTACCTGTTCTGATAAATTTGTTCTTGAATCATACATTGTAAATACAACTCCCTCAACTTCAAGAGTTTTATTGAGTTGTTTCTTTATCAGTTCAATAGTATACATTAACTGGGTTAATCCATCTAATGCATAGAATTCACATTGTATTGGAACTATTACTGTATCTGCTGCTGTCATTGCATTAATTGTTAATATTCCTAATGCAGGTGGACAATCGATGATTATAAAATCAAACTTCTTTCTGATGTTTTTTACTAAGTTCTTTAATATATATTGTTTTCCTTCTACATCCAGAAAATCAACTTCTGCTCCGGCAAGTTCTCTACTTGATGGTATCAGATTAAGATTCTTATATACATCAATGAGCATGCTTTCTCCAAGATTGCAATTTCCACACATAGTATCATAGATAGAATATTCCAGATTATTCTTATCTATACCTAATCCACTTGTCATATTTCCCTGTGGATCCATATCTATGGCAAGAACTTTCATTCCCTTTTCTGCCAAACATGCAGCAAGATTTATTGATGTAGTTGTTTTTCCAACGCCACCTTTCTGGTTAGCAATTGCAATAATTCTTCCCATTGTTGACTCCATTTTTTTATAATTCTTCTTTTTGCGTACTTTAGAATTATAGCACGTTTGTCATTTTGCATCTATAACTAGATGTGGGTTTATCTTGAAATCAACTACCATATATCGTTTGGTATTTGAAGATGAAAACTTATTCTTAAATTTATTAATGTTTCATGTGAAACATTAATTGGTTATTGCTGATATTCTTCTTTTTATTATTGATAAAAAATGTCTAATGTTTCACGTGAAACACTTTCTGATTTTATTTTAATAGAATTCTTATAATTATTAATAGATGATTTTTCATGTTTCACGTGAAACATGATACTAGTATAACGTCACTTAAATAACTGGACCGAATGCTTGCCTGCTTACATCAATAGCACGCCTCAAAAATCCTCAGCATAGTCTGCTACGCCTACGTTTTTTGAGGCGCACTCTCAAACTATCATTCGGCGCATCAGTCCAGTTATTTTGCGGACTTTAGACTAGGACTTATTAATTATAATAATCTTACTATAGGTTAATTCAAAGTGATTTTTATATATTTTATGAATAATGAATTGCTTAATGATATATGTGATTGATTATCAAAAATATTCTGATTCTATTGATTAAATAATATGTTTCACGTGAAACATATATTAGATATAAGATTTTTAAATATTAAAAAAATATATTAATATAATTACATATTAGTATTAAAAAAAGAGGAATGTTTCACGTGAAACATTCCTCTGATAATAATTTTATTTACATCTGTTCTACTACAGAAATTCCAAGTAAATCTAATGCATCTTTAATAATTCTTCTAGTTACAGCAACAAGAGTACATCTTGCATCACGGACATTCTTTTCCTCAACATTAATTCTGTTCTGAGTATAGAATGTATTAAATGCCTGTGCCAAATCAACTGCATATCTTGCGATAACTGATGGCTCATATCTTTCAGATGCTTCTTTAATGATAGAAGGGAATTTAGCAATCTCTTTAAGAAGAGTTACTGAAGCTTCATCATTAAGAACTGAGTAATCAATATCTGAAGAAAGAACAAAATCAGGAAGCTTTCTTAAGATACTTGAACATCTTGCATATGTATACTGAACATAAGGTCCTGTTTCTCCTTCGAAGTTAAGAAGGTGTGACCATTTGAAGGATACATCCTTAATACGCTGGTTATAAAGATCGTTAAAGATAACTGCACCAACACCAACTTTTTCAGCAACTTCATCTTTGTTTTCAAGATCAGGATTCTTTTCACCAATGATCTCTTTAACTTTAGATATAGCTTCAAGAAGAATATCTTCAGCGTAGATTACATTACCGTCACGAGTTGAAAGCTTTTCACCACCAAGACTTACAAGTCCATAAGGAATATGTACAAGTCCTGTCTTTGCCCATTCATTTCCAAGTAATTCGATTACTTTAAATACCTGTTTGAAGTGAAGTTTCTGTTCCTGTCCTGTTACATAAAGACATTTTTCAAAATTATATGTTTCTTTACGATAGAAAATAGCTGCTATATCTCTTGTGGCATAAATTGATGATCCATCGTTTTTAAGAATAAGTGCTGGTGGCATATCATATTCAGAAAGATCTACAACTTTTGCACCCTGGCTTTCAGTAAGAAGGTCAGCGTCTGTAAGTTTCTTCAATACATCTGGAGTCATATTTCTATAGAAGCTTTCACCCATGAAATGGTCAAAATCCATCCCAAGAAGCTTGTAGGTACGCTTGAATTCTACAAGAGAGATTTCAACGAACCACTTCCAGATTTTAAGAGCTTCTTCATCATTCTGTTCCATCTTAACAAACCAAGCACGTGCTTCGTCATTTAAGCTGTCGTCTTTATCAGCTTCCTGGTGGAATTTAACATAGAGACGCATAAGTTCTTCAATACCCTTAGCTTTGATCTCTTCTTCTGAGCCCCATTTTTTATAAGCTACAATAAGCTTACCAAACTGAGTTCCCCAGTCACCAAGGTGATTGATTCTTTCAACATGATATCCTAATTTAGAATAAATCTTATAAAGTGAATTACCGATAATAGTTGTTCTAAGATGTCCAATATGGAAATTCTTAGCAACGTTTGGAGAAGAATAATCAATACAAATTGTTTTATTATTTCCTTCTGTAGATGAACCAAAGTCATCATTTAAAGCAGAATCAAGAACATTCTTTACATAAATATTCTTATTAAGGAAGAAATTGAGATAAGCACCAACAACTTTGATCTCATCTATATATTCAACTTCGCCAATAGAATCTTTGATTTCTGATGCAATTACCTGTGGAGCTTTGTGCATAGTTTTTGCAAGTCTAAAGCATGGAAATGCATAGTCACCAAGTTCTGGTTTTGGTGGAATTTCAATAAGACCAGAGATTTCCTCTGATGTAAGATCAGGTATTGCTTTGCTTAATAATTCTAAAATTTGTTCTTTCATTTATTTCTCCAATTCTAAACAAATATGATATAAAAATTGTATTTTAAACAATTATTATCTGATTGAATAACTGAATGTAACAGTTGTTCCTATCTTTTCTTCACCATGTATATCAAGTTTACCATTAAGAAGATATACCATCTCATATGCTTTATGTAAACTAGAATACCAAGGATATTTATTAAGATAATCGTTATTAATGCCATTTCCATTGTCTTTAATGGTTGCATTAATATTATCTTTATCAATCTCGATATAGATATTTATCTGAGTTGCATCAGAATGTTTAGCTATATTATCGAGGAATATCTCAAGTAAATTAACGAGAGATAAAGCTTTAATATATGAAAGCTTTTGATCATCGTCGCATAATACATTTGATTCTAATACATATTCAGGATGTTTATCTCTGAATTTCATGATAAGGCTGTCAATCTGAAGAGCGATAGGTTTTGAATCATCAAAATCATAATGCATCTTTCTAAGAAGAGAACCGAGAGTTTCGGATATCTTTGTATCGGATTCTATTAATCTGTCGATTTCTTCCTTAGCCTTTTCTGGATTTGTAGTGATAAGGTATCTTAGCATTTCTAATTTATGATTATTAGAAGATAATTCCTTTATTACTCTGTTATCCAGTATAGTAGAATAAAATGATTTTTCAAAAGCGTCAAGCATAAGAATGTTTTGACCATGCTTCATTAATTCTGTCCTGGCGCTGAGTTTAGCTTCTGCTTCGACTTTAAGGCATTCATATTTTAATGCTTCAATTTCGCGTTTATCAGATTCAGATTCCTGTTGTTCGAAATTCTCTAAAGATTTCTTTGCATTTTCTAAATTTTCAATCTTACTTTCAATGGATTTTAATGAGATCTCTTCATTTAATATTTTATCATCGAGAGCAGCCTTAGCTGTATTTAAATTCTCAATTTCATTTTCAATTTCGGATTGTTTTTCTGTATCTTCGGCGTCCTTAATGATTGGACTAAAAACATTCTTTCTATAAGAAGAATTCATTGAGTATACATTTTTAGTCCTGTTTAATTCATCGAGACGAACATTTAATTCAAAAAGCTCAGTTTTATGGGCCTGAAGTGAGGTTTCGTCTGACTTATGAAGTTCGTTAAAATAATCCAGCATATTATTTAATACTGCAATCACATCATTTTGTGCCATCCTTTAGCTCCTTTCCTTCAGCCTTTTTATCGCTGTTTTTTATATTTTTATCCCGCTCATTATTCTTGATATGATTTCTGCCTGAATAGTGATGTACGTTAGGTCTTTTTATTCTTCTAAAGGTCTTATAGAGAATAAGAAGAACTATAAGTAAGATCACAAGAACCAGTGATAAAATGATTATTAATCCATTTTCATCAAAAAGAGCTTTAAAATGTTTCTTAATCTTTACTGTTTGGCTCTCTTTAGAAGAGTTGTTGTCAACAAATTTACGTAGATTACACTTTCTGATAAAGTCGGTTCTTAGCAATTCTTTATTATTATACATAACTGATATGTATCCGGCAACGCTACTGTTTGCATTTTGGTTGATTACAGGTGTAACTTCAAATTTATCGGATGTAATATCAGTTCTAACTGTGAGACCGATAGTAGCATCAAAGGAATATACCGGCATCTCATGTATCAGCATATTGTTATAATTAGTCATAAGATATGAATCACTATCTGATGCTATGGCGGTGTTCATATCAAAATTTTCTAATGGTTTGATAAATGTATAATTGTTGAAGGCAAATTCAAAAAGTTCTTTAACTTCTTTAAATCTCATGTCTTCATCACAGTTGTAAAGAACACAAACGAGTCTTATGCCATTTCTTTCTGCAAATGATACAAGGCATTCACCTGCTTCTTCGGTATAACCGGTTTTTCCACCGGTACAGTATTTATAATAGATATCATTTGAATCATATAAAGACTGATTTGAAGTCCAAAGCTCTCTTGCAGGAGACAGATCTGTTTTTGGAACAACATGATAGGTGGTCTTTATTATGTTTCTAAAATCGGAATTCTGATAAACATTAGCTGCAATAATGGCCATGTCATAAGCAGTTGTGTAGTGGTCATTATTATGAAGACCATTGGCATTGCAAAAATGTGTATTGGTGCATCCTAATTCTGAAGCTTTAGCATTCATTTTGTCAGCAAAACCAGGGATATTTCCAGAAACATTTTCAGCTATGACATTAGCTGACTCATTAGCTGATACCAGAAGAAGTCCGTATAATAATTCTTCATAGGAAATGGTTTCCCCAGCAACTAAATTCATAGTTGTGGCATTTTCGGGAATATCATTAAGCGCTGATGAAGAAACTTTAACTGTGTCATAAATAGACTTTTCTTCAAGGCATAACAAAGCTGTCATAAGTTTTGTGGTGCTGGCGGGATAGGATTTCTTTTCAGAATTTTTTTCATATAATATATTTCCAGTATCTATATCCATAATGATTCCTGATTGGCAGGATACATTTGGTGCATCACTTGGAACGTAGCCGGCATCGCTTTGTTTATCTTCATTACCAGGAATGTCAGCAGCATGGCGCCTGTCTGAATCCTCAGCATGTACAGTCATGCTGGAAAGTGGAGATATGAAGAAACATAAAACCAGTAAAATAGATATTATTTTTTTGTTCATATATATATAAACTCCATGAGTTAGCAATTTAATAAGTGTAAGAATTTTATCACAAAACACATGTGATATTATAATAGAAGAAACTAAAAAAATAAAGAAATATGAAGTAGAATAAAAAAAGTAATATGATATAATCATAATCTGTAAATGATGAAAAATAAATTAATGGAGTAATAATAAAGATGAGACTTAGAAATGTAAAAGGATCAAGAGATACAATTGCTGATAGCGAGTTTGTAATTCACGATGAGAAGAATCATAGAGGTCAGTGGAATAAGGTATTTGGAAATGATAATCCTATTAATATAGAGATTGGTATGGGCAAGGGAATGTTTATTACGGAAATGGCTCGTAGAAATCCAAATATCAATTATATAGGCATTGAGAAATATTCCAGCGTTCTTGTACGTGCAATTGAAAAAAGAGAATTAGAAGAGGATATGAAGAATCTCTTCTTTATAAGAATGGATGCTGAAGAAATCGAAGAAGTCTTTGGAAATGAAGAAGTATCATATATATATCTTAATTTTTCAGATCCATGGCCAAAGGATAGACATGCTAAGCGTAGACTCACATCAGATAGATTCCTTAGCAGATATAAAAACATTCTTACTAAAGATGGCGCTATACAGTTTAAAACAGATAATGTGATGCTTTTTGATTTTTCTCTGGAATCAATTGAAGAATCTGGATGGAAGATAGATGCTATGTCAAGAGATCTTCATCACAGTGAATATAATGAAGGAAATGTCATGACAGAATATGAAAAGAAGTTTTCTGAAATGGGTAATCCTATAAATATGGTAAGGTTCAGACCTTAAATCTTTAATAACCGCTTGTGCCTACATATAAGGGGTGCAAGCGGTTGTTTTATATGCTAAAACTATGTGCAATATGTATAGTTTCGGGTGTGAAAATATATGTAACTATGGTAATTTAGCCAAAGTGAAAAAAAGTTTAAAAAAATAGTTGCATTAATCAATACACAGTGATATTATACAAAAGTGCTCTGACGAAGGGCACGAAACAAAAGAAAAAATAAATAAGTTTTTTACAGAAAATTATTTGTTTTCTGGGCCGCTAGCTCATTTGGTAGAGCACCTGACTCTTAATCAGGGTGTGCGGGGTTCGAGCCCCCGGCGGCCCACTGCAGGAGGGCTGAGGACTTTGTTAATCAAGGTTTTTGGCCTTTTTTTGTTGCATTTTTCATTTCAAAGGTTTTTAAGATTCTTATGTTTTCAGATAGTATTTTTGACACCTATATATAAATATGATATTTTAATAAAGGAAGATGTCATATTAAGGTAAGTATGACATTTGTATTTTTACCTATGGGAGGAAGTAGAATGGAAGAAAACACACAGCAGCAACAGCAGGAATATGGACAGCAGTCACAGCAGCAGTTCCAGCAGGCATACGGACAGCAGCCACAGCAGCAGTTCCAGCAGGCATACGGACAGCAGCCACAGCAGCAGTTCCAGCAGGCATACGGACAGCAGCCACAGCAGCAGTTCCAGCAGGCATACGGACAGCAGCCACAGCAGCAGTTCCAGCAGGCATACGG
>JAFOIV010000129.1 GCA_017420535.1 Eubacterium sp.
GGGGTCTTTCTATGGAAGATAGAGATGATTCCTATGAGAGGGATACAGCAGGAGGATATGGTTTTGGATCATCAAGGGGGTCTTTTGGTAATAGAGATTCCTATGGAAGCAGTAACACGTATTACGATGACTATCAGTATGACAGACCGACATCTTTTAGAAAGCCTAAGAGAACAGAATATACAGGTAAAAAATTAGAAAAGCCTCATATTTATGGACTATCTAAAGGAATGCCAGAGAAAGTTGATCTGGATTATACAGTTGGAGATACTGTTAAGCATATTAAGTTTGGTAAAGGAGTTGTTACAGAACTCATTCAGGGCGGAAATGATTATGAAGTCACAGTAGATTTCGAGTCCGCCGGAGAGAAGAAAATGTTTGCATCCCTTGCCAGATTAAGGAAAATTTAACAATAAAATATCTTTTTTCTGTGGAACATGATGAAAATCTGTGATATAATCAAATCACATTTAGATCTTTAGCGAAAGGTGGGTCGTTACTTTATGAAGAAAGAAGAACTTAGAGAAGAAGGTGCTGTTGAGGGAGCAAAGAATGCGATTATCTCAGTAGCAATTATTGTAGGTATTATCACACTTATTGTTGGTATTGCTGTAGCAGTTTACAAGTATCTCACACCAGATTATCTTGATGATTTTGATGAATTCGATGATGATTTTGATGATGATTTCTTTGAAGATGATGATCAGGATGAGATTACAGAGGATGTAAAGCCTGAAGCAGTAACTGCAGAAGCTTAATCTACACTTTAAGAATCTTTTAAAATATCCGCGATGGACATTCCATCGCGGTTTTTTATTTAAGAAATTATTAATAACTTTACATATATTATATTAATTATTATGAATTATTATATGAGTACGTTATAATTATTAAATATAATTTTAACAGTTTTATGAGGAGAACCAAAATGGCAAATATTCTTGTATGCGATGATGACAGAGAAATAGCTGACGCTATTGAGATTTATCTTAGAAGCGAGGGACATAAAGTAATTAAGGCATATAACGGACAGGAAGCTTTAGACAAGATGGAGGGAGAAGAGATCCATCTTGTTGTGATGGATATCATGATGCCTGTTTTAAATGGCATTGAGGCAACTCTTAAATTAAGAGAAAAGTCACATGTTCCTGTAATCCTTCTTTCAGCTAAGTCAGAAGATAATGATAAGATCCTTGGACTTAATATCGGAGCTGATGATTATGTTACAAAACCCTTTAATCCACTTGAACTTGTTGCAAGAGTTAAATCTCAGTTAAGAAGATATACAGAGCTTGGTGCGGCCCCTGAGGAAAAAGACGATAAGGATGAGATAATCGTAAATGGTGGCCTTATCATTAATGACAGTACCAAGGAAGTGGTCTGTGATGGAAGAGAGATAAGACTGACACCTATTGAATATAATATCATTAAGTTCCTGGCAGAAAATGCAGGAAGGATATTCTCTACCTCAAGACTCTATGAAGCTGTATGGAATGAAGAAGCCATTGGTTCGGATAATGTAATAGCTGTTCATATAAGGCACATTCGTGAAAAATTAGAAATTGATCCTAAGAGCCCAAGATATCTGAAAGTTGTCTGGGGTCAGGGTTATAAGATTGAAAAGATGGAGTAGTGTATTAAGTGGAATCTAAGAAAGCAAAAGTAAAAGTTTTAAACATAATATTCTTTATACTTAGTTTTATTGCTGTAATGATGATGGGATGTGCTTATATCTCAGCTTATGGAAGATACAGGTTCTTTCAGGATGGCAATCTGGAAGTAGTAAATGACTACAGAGAAACTGATTATGTTAAAGAGTATTTGGGAGAAGCTGTAAAGGGGTTTGTAAGCGACCTTAATACAAGGGATGATTATGCTTCAATTCCTAAATATGGAAAGATTGAAACGATCAATTATGATACTGGAGTTTATTTGGAAATTGATGTTTCGGATTATGCAAAGAGTATTGGTAAGAATTATTATTCTTTATTAGATGAGATATTTATGAATACAGGCTTCTCTGATAAGAGAGGTATGTATCACTATGTTGATTCAAGATTTAATTATGCATATGATTCTTTTTCTGATCTGAGCGGTTTTATCGTGATGAAACCTTCGGATTATCTGGATCTATTATATACTTGTGGAACTGAGTATAAATCCGGAACTGAGTATTCTGATGTACAAAAAGAAGTAATCTCTGAAATAGAAGAGAATTATGGTGTAAAACTTAAAGATGGTGATAGATTCTATATATATGATTCGAAGAAATACTTTATATTCTTTAAGGATTCCAGAGAATATATAAATAATTATCTTGGATTCTGTGATATTGATTCTATAGAGTATTATGACAAACTGTATATTCCATATGATTTTGTATATACAGAGTATCAGATGAGAAATATTACACCGGCAGAACTTATAGAAAAGCAGGAGATAAAAAACAGAATACTTACTGCTCCATTTTTTGAAAATGAGATGTTTGCTTATATTTCGACTCTTTCGAGCACACAGTTGGAAAGTTTAAAGGGTAATAGTAATGTCTCTTTTGATTCTCTTATGAGCGCTCCATATGTATATATTAATTATGGAAGAGGGCGCAGCTGGGATGGACAGACCGTTGACAAGAGTAATTATAAGAATGAAAGACAGAAGATCATAAAGACTAAATGTGATTTCTATGTAAGTTTTGACAATGGTAAGATAACTACATTTACATATGATAATAAAGGCGATATAAAGCAGCTGAATGCACTTTATAAGGATGATATTACGGAATTGGAAGCTAATGAAAACAATGATGAAATATCTTTCATTATCGGAATAAGACCAAATTCCCTTAGAGTTGGACAGTATTATACACCTTTTAATCTTGAAGAATTACAGTTTACATTTGAATTCTGTAAATATATAGCTAATCCTCTGGCGGTTATAACCCTTGGAGTTGTTGTATTTTTGATATGTATCATTGCAATGACGATTCTTGCAGGCAGAACTTTTGATAAAGATGGAAATGCAAAAGTAGAAATTGCACCGGGGGATAATATTCCGCTTGAATTCTTTGTTTTTGTGCTTCTTATGATGGTGGCTGGATACTTTTTCTTAAAAACAGTGGCTGTCCAGTATATAAGATCACTAAAGATTGAAAATGACAATACGCCGCTTCTTATCAGCATCTGTTTTGCTGCGGGCCTTATGTATGCCATTTTCATATGGATCTATATTTCAATCGTAAGAAGGATAAAGTTAAAGATTTTCTTTAGAAATACTTTGATAGCAAGCTTTTTTAGAAAAGTGTCCAAATCTATTGACTATTTTCCTTTAAAGACCAGAGGTAAGAGATGGGCAGCAGTAAAGGCAGGAATATTATTTATAGTTAATATAGCAGCCTTTTTCTCTATCTTATTTATTGATAAGGATGATATCTGGCTTATTATATGTATAGCATTAGTATTTGATGTTATTGCTATGGCAAGGTACTTAAAGTATTCTGTCCAGATAAATAAGATTTTAACTGAATTTGATAAGCTTGATCAGGGTGATTTTGATGTATTCATCGATACATCTGAATATTCAGGTGATTCAAAGGCTCTTGGTGAATCTGTTAATAAGATTGGTGAGGTTCTAAGAAATAAGGTTGATATTTCCACTAAGGATGAAAGACTTAAGGCTGAACTTATCACAAATGTATCTCACGATATAAAAACCCCTCTTACGTCTATAATCAGCTATATAGATCTGCTTAAGAGAGAAAATATAGAAAATGAGAATGCTAAAAAGTATATCGAGATCCTTGAGAATAAGTCTCTTAGACTTAAGAATCTTACCCTTGACCTTATTGAAGCTTCAAAGGTAAGTACAGGTGCCATACAGCTTGAGAAGATGGATTTTGATCTTTCAGAGTTCCTTAATCAGTTATGTGGTGAATACGAGCAGAAATTTGTAGATTCAAATCTTACACTTGTAGTAGATATTCCGGAAACTCCTGTTATAATAAATGGGGACGGAAGAAGGTTATTCAGAGCGTTCGGTAATCTTTTCGTCAATGCATATAAATATGCTTTATCTTCAACAAGAGTATATATCAGTTTAAAAGTTGTTGATAATAGTGCCATTTTCAGGATTAAGAATATAAGTCGGGATCAGCTTAATATATCTCCGGAAGAATTGAAGGAAAGATTCGTAAGAGGAGATAAATCCAGATATACCGAAGGATCAGGACTGGGACTTTCAATAAGTGAAAATCTTATAAAACTTCATGATGGTGAACTTAATATCATCATAGATGGAGACTATTATACAGCTGAGGTTATACTTCCTTTAAAGGAGGCAGAAGATAAAGAAGAGTAAATAGTACTAACAAAGGGACTGATTTTATGAATAATTTTATCTTCAGTGTAAATGTAACTCTGCCAATCTTTATAGTGATCCTTTTAGGCTACGTTTTAAAGAGCCTGAAACTTATAAATGATAACTTTGTATCAGTAACAAATAAATATGTATTCCGTGTCGCATTGCCGGTTCTCCTCTTTAATGACATTGCGACATCGGATATCCTAAGCCAGGCAAAGGGGAATTTTGTGCTTTTTTGTATGCTATGCACTATAGCCATGTTCCTTATTGTTTGGCTTTTTGCATTTCTTTTCCTAAAGGATAAAAGCATGGTTGGAGCTTTCGCCCAGGCGGCTTCAAGAGGAAGCGCAGCAATACTTGGAGTGGCATTTGTGGAAAATATCTGTGGCAATGCTGGTATGGCGCCGCTGATGATTGTTTCAGCAGTGCCGCTGTTTAATATACTTTCGGTTATAATTCTAACCTTCTCGTCTGAAATGGGTAAGAACTTATCTGAAATGGGTAAGAAATCGTCTGTAAGAGGGGATGGTGCAGTAAAAGAAGAGGCAAACAGAGGTGTGGTAGAGGAAGATAAGAAGGAGAAAGATGCGGCTGCCAGAGATAGAAAGAAGACCATAAAGAAGGCCTTGGTGAATATACTAAAAAATCCTATTATTATAGGGATCGTCCTTGGAATTCCGTTTGCATGGCTTAAAATAAAAATCCCTGTGATGCCATCCAGAGTGATCGATTATATAGGCCGTACAGCGACTCCTATGGCCCTAATAGCCATTGGTGGAGGATTTAATAAGAAAGAGGCTCTATCGCGCCTTAAACCGGCTGTAGGGGCATCTTTAGTAAAATTGGTAGTGCTTCCTATGGTTTTCCTTCCAATTGCCGTTAAAATGAAATTTGCGTCAAGTGAGATGGTGGCAATTCTTATCATGCTGGCTTCACCTACGACGGTTAGTGCCTATGTAATGGCAAAGGAGATGGATAATGATTGTATTCTTACTTCAAATGCTATTATGTTTACCACATTATTTTCATCCGTTTCGCTTACTTTTTGGATCTATCTGCTTAGAAGTATGGGAATAATCTAGAAACAGTGAAAACTTTTTTGACCCAGAAATGACGTATAAATGCGGGTTGCAGAGGATACTAAAAATTTTTTTAAAAAAGTTGTATTTTTTTGTTGACAATTAGGGGGCTCATCTATATAATAGGAAAAGTGCTGAAAAGCAATGGGATCTTAGCTCAGCTGGGAGAGCATCTGCCTTACAAGCAGAGGGTCACAGGTTCGAGCCCTGTAGGTCCCATCGATTTAGAAGCACAGTACAATGCCTTATGGCGGGATAGCTCAGTTGGCTAGAGCATGCGGTTCATACCCGCAGTGTCGAGGGTTCGAATCCCCCTCCCGCTACTTCAAATCTTTCAAAAAACTTTTTGAAAAAGATTTGAAAAAAGTTCTTGACAAGGTGTTCGGTACTTGATATAATAAGTATCGCGTCGTTGAGAAAGAACGGGGTGTGGCTCAGCTTGGCTAGAGCGCCTGATTTGGGATCAGGAGGTCGCAGGTTCGAATCCTGTCACCCCGACTTGGGTTTAACATCCTAAACAAAAACATATTAACGTATGTGACAACAGCATATTGATTATGCGGGTGTAGTTCAATGGTAGAACATCAGCCTTCCAAGCTGAATACGTGGGTTCGATTCCCATCACCCGCTTTTTGTGTGAGAAATCGCACAAAAGTGATTATCCAATCATGTGTCCGTAGCTCAGCTGGATAGAGCAACGGCCTTCTAAGCCGTGGGTCGGGGGTTCGAATCCCTTCGGGCACATTTTTGATTATAATTTTTTATGATCATCGTAATCTTGTGATTACATGGTGGGTATGGCGCAGTTGGCTAGCGCGCCAGATTGTGGCTCTGGAGGCCGAGGGTTCGAGCCCCTCTACCCACCCTAAGGGTAAAAAATGCAGTTCCTAAACTTACTTATACATTGGGCTATAGCCAAGCGGTAAGGCACAGGACTTTGACTCCTGCATTCGTTGGTCCGAATCCAACTAGCCCAGCTTCCTCGTACAGAGGACACATAATTTAATATGGGCTACTAGCTCAGGTGGTAGAGCACTTGACTTTTAATCAAGTTGTCGCGGGTTCGAGTCCCGCGTGGCTCATAAGATTTAAGAACGTCACTTCGTATGAGGTGACGTTTTTTATTAGATTTTTGAAGGAGGATATGTTGAATGACAACACCTGATTTTTGCGCATAGCATTGGCTAGTGCGATTTAATAATATAATTTGATTTCGTAATAGCCGATGTGCCCTAAAAGAAAATGTATTTTAGGAGGCGCTTAAATGGGCTATTTAAAAGCGGAAGAAGTCCTTCCGATTGAATTAATAGAGCTGATCCAGCAATATACAGATGGAACAAATATTTATATTCCACGCAGAGAAAAAAGATGCGGCTGGGGTGAGAAAAACCAGACAAAAATGAGACTTTGCGAGAGAAATGCTTCGATATATAAGGCTTATCTGTCAGGAGATAAGATTATGGAACTTTCTGAAAGATTTTGTTTATCAGAAAAAAGTATTTGGCGTATTGTTGGTCAGGAAAAGAAAAAAGAAATTTGAATTTTTATCCCTGGGATATGTTATCCTGGGGATTTTTAATTTTATCTCAACTTTTATTATAATAATATTTAAGGTTGTTAGAATAGAATATATATTATAGCATGGTGTTGTGAGGATAAATCTAAATCTTTTAAGTGAGCGTTTCGGGTATATTTTTGTAGAAATAGAGGAGAATTAAAAAATGAGTGAAATAAAATATCTTACATTAAGAGAAAGAAAAGAAATTAAAGATGAAGCTGCTGCGTGGTTCAGTAGTAAGTGGGGAGTGCCTAAGGAGGCATATTTAGAGTGTATGGATGCATATCTTAGTGGCGAGACTGAATATGGGTGGTATATAGCTTTGGACGGGGATAAAATTGTAAGTGGGATGGGAGTTATTGAAAATGATTTTCATGACAGGAAAGATTTAAGTCCTAACGTCTGCGCAGTTTTTACAGAAGAAGAATATCGCTGCCGGGGTATTGCCGGAAATTTACTTAATATGGTAGTAGAAGATTTAAAGTCTAAGGGAATAACACCGGTTTATCTTGTAACAGATCACACAGGATTTTACGAGAGATATGGCTGGGAATTCTATTGTATGGCTCAGGGCGATGGGGAGCCAGAGATGACCAGACTCTATATACATAGATAATACGAATAGGCGGCTATAGTAATTGATCTATAGCCGCCTGATTTTAATGCTCTATGATTTTAAGGTCAATGCTATTATTTACCGATAAACGAACTCTTCCACCGATAGGAAAAGAGAACATCGGAAATACATGACCGAAATCTACACCAAATACAATTGGAATGTCAGGAGATACTTTGTCCTTGACGATTGCTTTTACAATGTCTTCGGTCATTTTGCAGCTTTCATCAAATCTGCCAAACACGATTCCTCTTATCGTGTCTGCTCCGCTGATTTGAAGAAGCGATTGCAGATTACGGTCAAATTCGCACATGAAGTAATCGCCCATGATATTATCATCTTCAAGGAACAATACTCTATTTTCAATCTCAGGCATATAAGGCGTACCCTGTAATAGATTCAACGTACAAAGATTTCCTCCTATTATCTCGCCCTCACATTTTCCTTTCTGAATGACTGTATAACTTTGCGAAGCTACTGACGGTGTGACGGCGAAAGAAGCGTCACTCATTATACATTCCGAAAAGTATTTTTCCGTATATTCACGCTCGTTAAGAAATCCGAGTGCCGCAAGGTGGGGTGCATGATATGTCACCAAGCCCGTTTTTGCATAAACGGCATTAAGTAAAGCTGTTATATCCGAATATCCGCAAAGTATCTTCGGATTTGCTCTTATCAGCTCATAATCAAGATACGGCAATATTTCATTTGCATTAAATCCACCGATACAAGCCATTACTGCCTTGACGTTTTTATCTGCAAATGCTTCATGTATATCATCGACACGAGAGCGAATAGACGAAGATAAAAACATATTAGTTTCTCTGCAATTTTTGGAAAAGGTTACATTGAAGCCCTTGTCCTTCAGAAAAGTGAATGCGCTGTCATAAATATCAGGACGAACCCTCGTCAAACTGCTTGACGGAGCGATAATGCGAATCTCATCTTCTGGGTTCAATTTTTGTGGTATCATTCTGTCACCTCCTTATTAAATTCCGATTTATGTTCTTACAATTACAGCATAGCATTGCTGCATTGTCAATAAAAACGCCATAGTACTTCTGACTGTAAATCAAGGGCTTAATGAGGAACAGATAAAGTTTGAGAGTCTTGTTAATTCAAAAAGGTCTTAAGCGTGCAGTTTACCATTTACCTTTACTTTGCTGAAATCAGGAAGTAGCTGGATTGAATTGTAGAAGAATATTTTTGAAAATGCGGTCATATGACCGCATTTTTGTTGACAAGGTGAAAAATATGTTTATAATATATAGTATACGGAGGTGGTTAAGTGAGTACAAAACAAGCTAGTGCATCCGATGTATCAGCATTCCTTGCAAAAGCAAAAAATTTAATGGCGGCTGGAAAGTATGTCTTTGTACCTAGAGCTAAAAATATGCAGGCGCTTTCTGATCACGGTTTAACTATCGCCGATGCTAAAAGTGAAATTATGGGGCTGGTAGTCGGAGATTATTATAAAGGACCTAAACAGGATTTTGATTCGGCTCAGCCGGGAGACATATGGGAGTTTAAGAAAGATGTAGACGGTGAACAATTCTATGTTAAGCTTAAAATTCAAAATAGAAATGGAAAAGATGTTCTCAAATGCCTAAGTTTCCATGAGGATGATTATAGTTAGGTAAGAGGAGGTGAAAGCAATGATGGAGTATTGTGACGCATGTGGAAAAGAAGTCGAAACTAGAATAATAACTCGCCAAGAAACATTCAAAGTATGTGGTGAAGATATTACAATTGATGCACAGATATTGGTTTGTGCTGAATGTGGAGAGGAACTGTTCTGTGAAGAACTGGATTCAGCAACACTTGTCAATGCATATAATGAGTATCGTAGAAAGCATAAACTTCTTCTTCCGGATGAAATTAAAAAGATAAGAGAACAGTATGGACTTAGTCAGAGAAGCTTTGCAAAACTATTGAACTGGGGAGATAAAACTATATGCAGATATGAGAATGGATCTGTACAGGACAAAGCTCATAATAGCCTTTTGCTGTTTTTACGTGAGCCTGAGAATATGAGAACATATCTGACAGAAAATGAAATCGCCCTTGATGAAAGACAGAAGGCTAAGTTGCTTGATACTGTCGAAAAAATTGAACAAGATACAGAGTCCCGTGTTGGAAGAAGATTCTTGGAATTATATTTCTCAAAAAAACCTTGTGAGGAAAATGGGTTCAAGGGTTTTGATTATGAAAAATTGTGCGCAATGGTTTTGTTTTTTTCGCATAAAAGTTCAGAATTGTTAAAAACAAAACTGATGAAACTTTTAAATTATTCAGATATGATTTTTTATAAAGAGAATGGGATTTCAATATCTGGACTGAAGTACGCACATTTGCCGTACGGTCCAGTGCCTGAGAATTTTGATATACTTCTAGGTAGGATGACTGCAGATCATATTGCGCACATTGAAGTGGTC
Source organism: Eubacterium sp. (assembly GCA_017420535.1). Classification (GTDB taxonomy): domain Bacteria; phylum Bacillota; class Clostridia; order Lachnospirales; family Lachnospiraceae; genus Eubacterium_Q. The sequence goes on from JAFOIV010000129.1 coordinate 10,045, forward strand.
TATGATAATGGGTATGAAAAGCATCAGGTAATCTCTGAATGTGATTTTCCGGATGGTGTTTTATCCGAAGAAGAACTGGACGTCCTTGAACGTATATATGTTAAGTTTAAAGATTTTGGCTCTGTTGATATTTCGAATTATTCGCATAAAGAGAAAGGATATAGTTCTACAAAGAGGGGAGAAATTATATCATACTCTTATGCAAAGGATATTCAGTTAAATTAATAAACCCAATACAAGCGGCCTCTGTGATGAACCGGAAGCCGCTATATTTTTAAGCTTTTTTATAAAATTTAGTCTCTTCTACAATCAGGAGGTCAATTGATGTAGTCTTATTATTGCAATAGAAAAATAAGAGGTTATGTATGGAACTCAAAGAATATAAGAAGTATAATGAGGAAGAAATTCTGCAGCTTTATTCAGAGGTCGGATGGACGGCGTATACAGACGATATGGCAGTTCTTCGAAGCGGTTTCGAAAATTCATTGCTGGTGATGGCAGCATATGAAGGAGAGGAGCTTTTAGGAATAATCAGAGCTGTCGGCGATGGCTCTACCATTGTATTTGTTCAGGATATCCTGGTCTTTCCGGATAAGCAAAGGCAAGGCGTTGGAACAGCCTTGCTTAAAGCTGTTATGGAGAGATATCAGAATGTTCGACAGATAGAATTAGCTACTGACAATACTCCAAAGACTATTGCATTTTATAAGTCACTGGGGTTTTCAGAATTATCAGAGCTGGGATGCTGTGGATTCATGAGATGCAGATGATATTATTTATGGCGTAAAATATAAGATAGAAAGGGAAAAATATGGGTGTTTTTTCAAAGGTTCATAGGTTTCATAATGCAGGTGAAGATCCAAATGTAAATAATGTAAATAATTTCGGTGTTCCGGAATACTCACTATTTACAAGTACAAAGATCTTAAGTCTGCATCATCATATAGATATAACCGATTCCAGTGAGAGAGTGGTTTATCAGGCCAGATCAAAAGTGATTTCATTACATGATAAGACTGATCTATTTACTGCCGCAGGGAAACAAGTGGCTCATATTGAGAGAAAACTTCTTTCATTTCACGAACGTCATTACATCACTATGGCTAATGGACAGGAGTTTCAGCTTTCCAATGAGATATTTCACATTATCAAAGATGTGACTAATATTGAAGGACTTGGATGGTGCCTTAAAGGAAATATCCTGGGACTTAATTTTGAGCTTTACGATGAATACGGCAATATTATTGCTGTTATTGGACAGAAGATGCTTTCTCTTCATGATAAGTATTGCATCGATATTTATAAGAGAGAGCATGAGGAAAAGGTTGTTGCGATTCTTGTAGCACTTCAGCATATGATCCGTGACAGGGAAGCATCCAGAAGTTCATCAAGTAGCGGATCCAGCAATTAAGGTTTACATAAAAATGGACCATAGCCCCCGGGACTATGGTCCATTCTATGGTCCATTTCTTTCTAAAATGTTGATGAAAGATACATTCTAACCTTCCAAAATGTTGATGCGTGGACATTTTAACCTTCTAAAATGTTGATGAATGGACATTTTGGTATGTAATAAAGTGAGCAAAAGTTTGCTTGATACTATAACAGGCTATTTAAGATCAAGAAGTTCCTTATATTCATGGTCAGGGTGCTTCTCAAAAAACATTTTTTCGCTGCATTCAGATATATCACAATAGATAATGTTATAAATATGCCATCCATAATACCACTGCTGGCTGTCGGGGTTAACATATCGATTGTTGAAAATGATCCTTCCATATTTGTTTTTATGAAGTATAAAGGCGGTCTCATTAAGGCAGTTTTTATGATAAAATATCGATTTCTCATTATTAAATGCTTCGTTGTGTCCATAATGTTTCGTTGGGCACCATTCAACATTTTCATCGCAAAACATTATTCTATAATTATCATCTTCCTTAAAAATACGGATAAATGACAGTAAAGAATTATAATTACGGTATCTATCCTTTGTACCTTCAGTGAATATATTTTCTCTATAGTATTTATATTCTTCAGAATAAGTCTGTGCAGGTGATACTTTACTACCAGCATCATATTTAAGTCTAAGAAGCTGAGCCAACACTTCACATTCCTTTATTTTATCGCAATCGATTTTTCGAAATAGGTCAGCAGTTCTAAGCCTTGCGTATTCTGAAGAACGTTCATGTTTCTCATAATATGTATTTAAAGATTGAACAAAAAGCATTTAAATGCAACCTCCATATCATAGGGTATGTATTTAGCATTATAACATAACCTGTTTTAAAGAAAGCATATGGAAGTAATTTTAAGATGAAAAATATATTAGTTTAGTAAGCATTTATTTTTGCAATTAAAGATAAAAGATAAAAAATAAATATAACTGTGTCATTTATGACACAGTAGAAGTGAGATAATCACAGCATAATTAACTCATATTGTTGAAGGAGGAAGATTTAAATGAATAAAGAAAAATTTGAAAAAGGTGCACTGGCAACTTCAAAAGGAATCGCAATATTATCCTATATTTTCGGAGGAATACCGCTGATATATGGTTTATTTTATTTGATTGCAGCAGTTGCTACAGATAGATATGCATTTAGTGCTTCAAATGGTATCATAATGGGTTTCTTAGGACTAATATTAAGTAACCAAGGAACAATATACATATTGGTAGGGTGTGCCATTATACTTGGTGGTTTATTTAATAAATACGTATTAGTTGGACTTGTAGTTATTGTTAATCAGAATAGCAGAGTGATTGATAACACGGATGTTATAGAAGCTGCATCAAGAAGAATGTCTGGAATTGGAATGCCAGGATTGGATGCCAGAAATATGAATAATTACAACTAAAAAAATAAATAATTTACTATGTTGTTGTTGAAATTGTACAATTAAGCGCATAATATATATAAATATATTAGCTGGAGCATTATGCTAGTTAAATAAACAGGGGAGAATGATTGAAAAAAGTATGAATAATAACATCTTATCACAGCTTTCGTTAGAACTTGAAGCTGAGGGGCTTAATTATAAAAAAGCATCAGATTTTCAGGGGGTCTTATTTACAAAAATCAATCCGGATTATGCAGATTACTTACATAAAGAACAGTTGCATCCATATAGTCAATATTTGACTTTTGATAAGAATGTACCGGTTTGGCATGTTAATACACTAAATCAAGAAGCA
>JAFOIV010000018.1 GCA_017420535.1 Eubacterium sp.
GAAGGCAACTATGAAAAGTGACGCCCATCCTTTATATAAGTATCCATCTTTTCCTACCCAGCCTAAATGTCGGGCAATTTGTGTGATTGGTCCACTTACAGAGAATAAACTGTAGAAAAGAACCGCGATTGTAGCAGCTGTAATAATGTTAGGCATATACATGATAACCTTGCATATTCCGCCGCCTTTAATCTTGTACTTAATATCTGTAAACCAGGCAGCAAGTACAAGTGAAAGTAAGATCTGTGGAATGAAGTTAAGAAGCCAAAGAACCACTGTAACTCCAAGTGCTTTCCAAATTTCTCCACCACCCTTAGAGCCAAATACATAGTTGGTAAAGTTTCCTAAGCCCTTTGACTCAACCATGTGTCTACCATTTTTAGCACTATAGATGAATGAATTATAAAATGTATAGATTAATGGATATAACTGAAAAATTGCGAATACGATAAAAAATGGAAGGACAAACATCACTCCGTATTTTCCACGTTCTACGTTCTTCCTTTTTTTCAACATGTAGCCTCCTCCCATAAAAGGTCTCTATCCTAATACACGCATCAACAATTGCTTGCTGACGCGTGTACTTTTATTACTATTTACTTTAAATCCCTATTGGAATTATTTAGCTTTTGAAATACCAAGCTCTGTTTCTGACTGTGAATAGATGTAGTTAAGAGCGTCATCTACTGTAGCATATGTACCTGTAGCATAACCCTGAGCAGCTGCCTTGATCATAACTTCATAGTTCTTATCGAAGTATGTGCAAGCTGACTGGTCAATGTTCTCACCAGCTGCAGCCCATGTAGCATATGGGTTCTGTCCACCGAGGAATGCAACACCGTTGTTATCTTCAGCGATTTCACCATTTACAAGTCTCTCATTAGCTTTCTTGTTAGCTACTGCATCACCAGTCTTATTTGTGATCTTTACGCCCATATCATCATCGCAAGCAAGTTCATAGCAGATGAATGCTGCAAGAGCTGGGTTTGGAGTATCCTTACCGATTGATACATATGTACCGCCCCAGTAATATGACTGAGGACCTACAACAGCACCGAAGCTTCCGTTTGAAGCACCGTTACCCTGCATAACACCGATCATCCAAGGGCAAGCGAAGTAGCAAAGTACATTTCCGCCATCCTTCTGGTTACCAGCCCAATCGTTGTCCCACATTGTGCCGCCGTTTGTATATTCTCCATCATAGAGTTTCTTATAATTTTCAATGAATGTCTTTACTGAATCGTCAAGCTTAAGTGTTTCTGTTCCATCTTCAGCAACTACTACCCATGGATCCTTGTGTGCATTGATAATTGCATAGTAGATTTCATCAGGACCATTTGTAATCTTGTATCCCTTAGCCTTAAGCTCTTCAGCTGTCTTGAAGAATGTATCCCAGTCAGCGAGCTTAGCCTGTACTGTTTCAGGATCATCAGCACCAAATACTTCTTTTGCGATTGCTTTGTTATAGAATACTGAACCAGCTGTTGACTGCCATGTTACACCCTTAAGCTGTCCATTGTATGTAGCATACTGCTTAGCATAAGCGTAATCACGATCAACCATCTCTTCTGTGAAGCCGAAAGCGTCATCATAAAGGTTAGCTGTCTTTTCATCATCCTCGATCCAATACTTAGCTGATCCAACGTCGCCAGGGATAAGTGATGGATACTTGTCTGACTTGATAGCTGTGTCAATCTGCTCAAGTGACTTCTCTGAAGCACTACCAAGGTTTACATACTCAACGTAATCCTTGTACTGTGGATACTCATCAAGAATAACATTAAGCTTCTTCTGGAAGTCATCATCCCATGAATAAGCATAAATCTTCTTTGATGCATCCCATCCTGTTGTATCAGGAGCTACTGAAGGATCATTCTTTGATGTAGATGTTGAATCATCTTTCTTAGCATCATCTGATGCAGGTGCCTCTGTTGTCTTTGTGTCATTCTCAGCTGGAGCTGTTGTTGACTTCTCTGAGCCTCCGCATGCTACAAGTGAAAGACCCATAGCAAGTGTTAAAGAAGCTGCAAGTACTCTGTTAAATTTTCTCACAAAAAAACCCTCCTTTAATTGTGTGTGGTGGTTCCTTAAGATCTTAATCGTAAATTATTTGAATCGTCATTTTGCATAATCAAGAATCCGAAATTCCAAACCTCTGCATTCTGAGGTTCAAAAAATTCCAAGTTTAATCCTTTGGAACCTTCATGTTTTTGTCCTTCATTTGAAGGATTCATGAAAATTGTGTGTTCGCATTACCGTTGCGATAACTGTATATTAAACCGTATTCGTAAATATTGCAAGTATTTTTTTATTTTAAGGCTCTTTTTTTGTGCATCCTTTACAAAAACCGAAAACGTTATCATTATTGTAAACTCTAGCTTTTTGGCTAGTTTAGTATGCCTAAAAATTTTTTTATTTTATTGTGTCTTTTGCACGATAATGACCCCTTTCCAGTATTTTCCGGTAACGTTTTTTGTATATTTTTTATATCTTTTGTGTTCATTGTATGTTCTTATGTGCAACTTTACCCGATTATTTATAAAAAATAACGAAGGCAAAAAAAAGCCATTATGGAGGTACAAAAAATCTGCACACCATAATGGCTTAATGACATATTATTGATATTCGAATAAAATTCTATATGTGAAACGCACTTATTCTACGCGATTTCTTAGCATTATCATCAATCTTCGCTCTGATCCATGTTCATGATCATTCTCTTACGTGCAAGTTCGTCACTAGCAAGATATTCATCATATGTTGTCTGTTTATCAATAAAACCTGTTGCAGTAAGCTCAATGATACGATTTGCCGTAGTCTGAACAAACTGATGGTCCTGACATGCAAAAAGAACAACACCTGGGAATTTGATAAGGGCATTGTTAAGTGATGTGATACTTTCCATATCCAGATGGTTTGTAGGCTCATCTAAGATAAGGCAGTTAGATCCCATGATCTGCATCTTTGAAAGCAGACATCTTACTTTCTCACCACCTGATAATACCTTAACTTTCTTAATTCCATCATCACCAGCAAAGAGCATACGGCCAAGGAAGCCACGTACATAAGTAGCGTCCTTAACTTCTGAGAACTGTGTAAGCCAGTCAACAATGATAAGGTCATTGTCGAATTCTTTAGTATTATCCTTAGGGAAATAGCCCTGGGATGTGGTTACACCCCACTTATATTCACCTTCATCAGGTTCTTCTTCTCCTGCAAGGATCTTAAAAAGCATAGTTGTAGCATTTGTATTAGGTCCTACAAAGGCTATCTTATCTTCTCTACCAACAGTAAATGATACATTATCAAGAAGCTTAACTCCATCTACTGTCTTAGAGATATTCTTAACTGTAAGAACTTCATTACCAATCTCACGATTTGGTCTGAAATCGATATATGGATATTTACGGCTTGAAGGTTTGATCTCTTCAAGCTCGATCTTTTCAAGGGCTTTCTTTCTTGATGTAGCCTGCTTTGACTTTGAAGCATTAGCTGCGAACTTGGAAATGAATTCTTTAAGTTCCTTGATCTGCTCTTCTTTCTTCTTGTTTGCTTCTTTCTTCTGACGAAGAATGAGCTGGCTTGATTCATACCAGAAGTCATAGTTACCTGTATAAATCTGGATCTTGCCATAATCAAGATCTGCTATATGTGTACAAACTTTGTTAAGGAAATATCTGTCATGGCTGACAACTATAACTGTATTTTCAAAATCAATAAGGAAATTCTCAAGCCATTCAATGGCATCAAGATCAAGATGGTTTGTAGGCTCGTCCAAAAGAAGGTTATCAGGGTTTCCAAAAAGAGCCTGAGCAAGGAGAACCTTAACCTTGATATTATCTTCAAGAGTACCCATCTGGCTATAGTGATATTCTGTATCTACTCCGAGACCGTTAAGAAGTGTTGATGCGTCTGATTCAGCATTCCAACCATCAAGTTCTGCAAATTCAGCTTCCAGCTCAGATGCTCTTACGCCATCTTCTTCTGTAAAGTCTTCTTTAGCATAGATCTCATCCTTCTCTTTCATGATCTCATACAGTCTCTTATTGCCCATGATTACTGTATCTATAACGTTAAAGTCGTCATATTTAAAGTGATCCTGCTCGAGAACTGAAAGTCTTTCACCTGGGTCCATAGTAATGTCGCCGCTGGTGGTTTCAAGTTTTCCAGAAAGAATCTTTAAGAATGTTGACTTACCAGCACCATTAGCACCTATAAGTCCATAACAGTTACCTGGTGTAAATGTGATGTTTACATCCTCAAAAAGGGCTTTCTTGCCAAATCTGAGGGATACGTTGTTTGCACTGATCATTTTAATGTTTCCTTATCTGTTTATTATTTTTTTCTGCCTTTATGGCAGTTTTCTTTTCTTCTTCAGCTTTTTTAACCTGTGGCAATTCGTCTATAAGTTTTTCAATCAGACGTTTCTTGCTGAATATATCATAACTCAGCAGATAGATAAAGGCCATCTTGTTGAGATATTCATCTTCACTCTTAGGGAACATTTTCTCTGTGATAGCCGCTGCTCTCGCTGTGCTGCTTTCAATATTAAAATATTCCACTTTTTCTATTTCATATATCTGCTCATATATCTCTGTTAGTTTTTTACTGTCAAAGAACCTGTCTGTCATAGGAAATAACAGTTTTTCTATATCCCCTATGGAAATGACATTCTTTAAGTAATAGATATAAATGAGTATTATTATATGCTCTTTTGAATACTTCTTTTTAACCGGAGGAGGCAATAATTTATTCTTTGTATAATTATTGATCATTGTTTTGGTCAGAGTTTTATCTTCTTTCGTTCTTTTATTTCCTGAAAGATGTCTGTCCATAAAATGAGTCACCTGATCCATGTAGAGCTCTATCTCAGGTATATCCTCTGGAACTATGTAATCCAGTTTGATCCATTTTCTGATCTGCCTTTTTATCTCCAGCAGCTGTTTATCCATAGTCTGTCTCCATATAATATAGTAATAGTAACTATATGTAAAGTTTTTTAGGAATAAAGAGTTCTACTCTCTCTACTCGATTATGTTCTGTCTTGGTAACTCTGAAACGGATATTTCCATCGGAAACCTCATCCCCTTCATTAGGCAGTCTATCCAGCAGTTCTATTATATACCCTCCAAGAGAATCATAGTTTTCTGACTCAAGGCTAATACCCGCGGCTTCATTCAGATCATCAAGCTTTACCGCTCCAGCTACATCAAAATAACCTGGTGAAACTTCTCTGATAAGGTCTTCTTCCTCCTCATCATATTCATCTCTTATGTCTCCAACTATCTCCTCTATAAGGTCTTCCATGGTAATAACACCAGCGGTAATACCATATTCATCCAGCACAATACACATAGATACACTAGAGGTTTTCATATCAGCAAAGATCTGGGCTGTACGCTGGTATTCATATACAAATACAGGCTTTCTCATAAGATTCTTTATATCCAGCTTGGCATTCATTCCATACTTGGAAATGAAAAGCATCAGATCTTTCATATATAATATACCGACAATATGATCCTTTGACTCTTCAAATATAGGAATACGTGAATAAGTCTCTTCTTTTAACATTACCAGTATATCTTCTAAAGAAGAATTAATATCTGCACATACCATGTCAGCACGTGGCACCATTATATCTTTGGAAATGGCATCTCCAAAGTCTACCACATTAGTGATCATCTTCTTTTCTTCCTGCTCGATAACTCCTTCTTCATGGCTGGCATCAACAACCGCACGAAGTTCACCCTCTGTCATCTGATCCGGATTTTTGTCCGGGTCAATTCCAAACAGACGGAAAATTCCTCTTGATATTATATTCAGGATAAAAATTATTGGAGTAAAAATAATCATCAGGAACTCAACTGGTCCTGAATATATCAGTGAAAGAGGCAGGTTATATAACGTTGCCAGATTTTTAGGAGTGATCTCACCAAAAATAAGGACGAGGATTGTTATTATACCTGTTGCCACGCCTATATATCTGCTTCCAAACATGTTTGTGACAAAGATAGTCGCAAGAGCTGATGCAGAAAGATTTACTAAATTATTTCCTATTAATATGGCAGAAAGAAGCTTCGAGGAATCTTCCTTAAGACGAAGCACTCTTTCAACCTTCTTTTTCTTTCTCTTCTTTATATTGTCATCTTCTAATTCAGCTCTTAATTTGTTGATACCAACTGTTGTAAGAGCTGTTTCTGCAGAAGAAAATAATCCTGACAGTATTAAAAGTATTATGAGTATAACTAATTGTGCCACCGAACTCGGGTCCATTTGTTTACTAATTCTCCTTATCTTTCTTAATTCCTAATCTTTCAAAAAGAACTTCATAACTTCCATTACCATAATTTAATGAACGATTAACTCTACTGATCGTAGCTGTGGAAGCTCCCGTTTTTTTTGCTATCTCTATATAAGTCTTTTCTTCAAAAAGCATCTTAGCAACTTCAAGTCGCTGAGCAATTGACACAACTTCATTTGTTGTGCAGACATCCTCAAAAAAGTTGTAAAACTCTTCCTTACATTTAAGTTGCATGAGTGCATCAAAAAACTCATCAACAGATTCTGTCCTAATTGTTTTTTCCATTTAAATCTGTTACTCCTATTTGTTTGACTGTTTTGGTTCTTTACGTACCCAGACAGCAACAGCACTTCTATTTACGTAAAAATCTCCCCAACCTTCGTTGTCGATCTTAATATTATATTTGGCATTTCCAAGAGCATCTGAGAAATGAGCACCGGCAAAATGTTTTCCTATGTACATTCTCTTTGTTCCGCCCTTACCATCTGAAATAACTACGGCAAGTCCGGAATCCTTATGTTCTGCGTCTCCTTCTCTTGTCCAGCCTATGCAGTCACGATTGTCGATATAATCATGCTGCGCGCCATATGCTTTATTCTTTCTTAATTTCATAAGTTTATCAAGCACTGACTTGAATCCCTTGTATTTATCTGAAGAAATTCCCTTATAGTCTCCATAGAAAACTGATGGGTAACCTGCTTCACGAAGAAGTATAATAGCATAAGCTGATGGTTTAAACCAATCTTCTACCCAGGATTCATATACCTGACCTATTTCTGTATTATGATCATCTACAAATGTTACAGCCTTTACTGGATTGGTCTGTACCAGAGTTCCATCAAATATTCTTCTTAAATCATAATCTCCATGTGCCTTTGAACAGTTATGGAAATTATAATGAAGTGGGGTATCTAAAAGAGATGAACCAGAATCTATCTGATGTAAATAGTTATTAAGAACTTCCTGATCCCAGTGCATATATTCTCCAACTGAGAAAAGTTCTTTCTTAGTCATCTCTCTTACTCTGAATAAGAAATCTCTATAGAAAGATGATGGTATGTCCTTTACTGCATCAACCCTGAATCCATCAACGTTTGTAGTCTTTACATACCAGGATGCCCATCTGACAAGTTCCTCATATACATCTCTATTATTAAAGTCGATATCATCTCCCATAACATAATCAAAGTCTGCTTCTTTATCGGTTTTAAGAAGTCTGGCTTTCATTTTGTCCTGGTCCCAGTTTATTCCATTAAAATGCTTCCAATTCCATTCAAAATCGGAATACTTTCCCTTACGTGCAGGGAAAGTAAAGCCTGTAAATCCGCAAATTGTCTTGTTATCACCTATCATCTGATAACGGCTGTGGTCATTAAATTCCTGAGCCGAAATAGTCTCTATCTTATCAGCACCAAGCTTATGATTTAAAACTAAATCAGCATATACATTGATTCCCTTCTTATGAAGTTCCTCAATCGCATCGATATATTCTTTCTTTGTTCCGTACTTAGTCCTTACTGAACCCTTTTGATTAAATTCTCCCAGGTCATAAAGATCATATACATCATATCCCGCGTCGTCTTTACCAGCTGCTCCTTTATAAGCAGGCGGAAGCCAGACAGCTGTAACACCATCTGTCTTAAGTTTAGCCGCATCTGCTGCTAATTCCTTCCATAATTTACCATCATTCGGAAGTTTACAATCAAAAAATTGTACTATCAGACCATTGTTTGCCATTTTATAACCCCCTCAGTTTAAAAGACAATAAGTTACACAGATTATAACAAAATAATGGCTAATAATCTACTACCTTTTTTTATACCAACGTGATATAATGAACAACGGTTGAAAAAATTTGAGAGAAAGTTTAAGAGTATTTTTTAAGAGGTATATGAGATGTTACCAATAGGAGAAAATGAAAAAGTTATCAGTTTACTCGAAAAATATGGTCAAGATATTCTTAATTCTGATACGTTTAAGTTTGAAAGAAATTTTATTCAACATGGAACCATTAGCTGTTATGAGCATTCCATGGCAGTTGCTTATATCAGCATAGTGATTGCGTTAAAATATAATGTCAAAAACATAAATCTTAAGAGTCTCGTAAGAGGTGCTCTTCTTCATGATTATTTCCTTTATGACTGGCACGAGAAAAATGCTGGTCATGGACTTCATGGTTATTTCCACGCAGCCATTTCTCTTAGAAATGCAAGACGTGATTTTCAAATCAATAAAATTGAGGAGAATATCATTTTCAGACATATGTTCCCTCTCAATATCACACGTATACCAAATTGTAAGGAAGCAGCTATAGTCTGCCTCGCAGATAAGTTCTGTGCTCTTTGTGAAACACTTACTATTTCATCCTATAGCACAAGTCTTTTCATAGCTTAATCCTGTAATTTAATCTATATTTTAATTTGATACCCGTTCAGTTATTTGCTTTTTGATTTCAAAGAAGGGAGACTCACAATGTCCTACTTGAGTGCCGGAGATGCAGCCAGAGAAATCCATAAACTTTCTCAGCTTTGTTCTGAGAATAACTTCATCAGTCCTGAACTTTATGATTATTATCATGTTAAAAGAGGACTGCGTGAGGCAAACGGCAAGGGAGTTCTGACAGGCCTTACTGAAATATCAACTGTTAATGGAACTAGAGAGGTTGACGGAAATATCGTTCCTATCGAAGGTGAACTTCTTTATAGAGGTATCAGTGTAAATGATCTTGTAAATGGATTTATCAGCGAAGATCGTTTCGGATATGAGGAAACAGTATATCTTCTTTTATTTGGTAAGCTTCCTGGTACAGAAGAACTTGAACAATTTACAAGACTTATTTCTTATAATAGAAAACTTCCAGAAGATTTTGTTGAGGATGTGATCCTTAAGTCACCAAACAAGGATATAATGAATGCTACTGCTCGTTCTATCCTTGCCCTTAATTCATATGATAAAAACGCTGATGATCTCAGTATCACAAATGTACTTAGACAGAGCATCAGCCTTATTTCTTCAGTTCCACTTATTGCAGCATATTCTTATCTTTCTTACAGACATTATATGCTTAACCGTGGACTGTATATTCACAATCCAAAGCCTGAGCTTTCAACTGCAGAGAATATACTTCGTGTATTAAGACAGGATAAATCCTTTACTCCACTGGAAGCCCGCATTTTAGATATTGCCCTGGTGCTTCACGCTGAACATGGTGGCGGAAATAATTCAACTTTTACAACTCACGTTGTTACTTCATCAGGAACTGATACTTATTCTTCAGTTGCAGCTTCTCTCTGCTCCCTTAAGGGACCAAAACACGGCGGAGCAAATATCAAAGTTAAGAAGATGTTTGATGAAATTAAGAGAAATGTTAAAGACTGGAATGATGATGATGAAATAAGCGCATATCTCCTTAAGATTCTTCGTAAGGAAGCATATGATAAGTCCGGACTCATTTACGGTATAGGTCATGCGATCTATACTCTTTCTGATCCAAGAGCTAAGATCCTTGAAACATATACTATGCAGCTTGCTGAAGAAAAAGGAAAGATGGATGAAGCTCACCTTTATCAGGCTGTAGCCCGTCTTGCTCCTGATCTTATGAAATCTGAAAGAAAGATGTATAAACCTGTATGTCCAAATATTGATTTCTACAGCGGATTTGCTTATAGCATGTTAGGAATTCCAGATGAATTCTTCACTCCACTTTTTGCCATTGCAAGAATCGCTGGATGGTCAGCTCATAGAATAGAAGAGCTTGTTTGTACAAATAAGATCATTCGTCCTGCATATATGTCAGTAGCTTCACCTATAACATATGTGCCATTAGAAGATAGATAATAATTAGAAGAAAAAGCCTCCGCAATCGGACTTAAAATCCTTTTGCGGAGGTTTTTTAATGATCATAAAATACTAATGTATAGGGATCATCTTACGACGTTCACCCTCAACTTTTTCTTCCTTACAAGCAATTATTACTTTTAAGACTCCATCCTTAAGAGCCGCTGAAATATCCTGCTGCTTTACATCTTCTCCAATCTGGAAACTTCTTCTGATATCTCCTGTAGATCTTTCTCTTACAAGATAATGTGTTTCCTGACCTTCTGGCTCTATCTCAAGATGTCTGTGAGCTGTAATCGTAAGATATCCATTTTCAAGACTGGCTTCTATATCTTCTTTTCTGTAACCCGGAAGCTCAATCTCGATCAGATACTGTCCTTCTCTTTCTATTATATCTGTCTTCATATTGCTATATAAAAAATTAGAATCAACTCTCGTTATCATTATAATAGCCTCCTAAACACCCAATATTTAACCCCATAATAAACTTCTATCTATTATAATTCAAGTCTTATAATTCAAGTATGGATTTTGCCATGTCACGGTCGAACTTAACAGAAGTTCTACCTGTTGTCTCTATCTGATATAAAGCATTTGCAGCAAAATGTTCCGCTGACTGTTCAAGGTCACGGCAGCCTGTTGTTCCTTCACATTTTTCAATGATAAGTGAAAGAGCATCATCTCCTATTATACATTCGTCCTGAGTCATACTCATTCTCTTTAATACCTTAGGAAGTGAAAATCTCTGGAAAATTATCTTCTTTTCATCCGGCGTATAATCAGGAATATCGAGAACTGCAAATCTACTCATGATAGGATCTGAAATCCTGTTTTTCTCATTTGCTGTGGCAATAGGATAAACTCCGCTAGTTGGAATCATACATTCAATATAATTATCTGTATATCCAATATTATCAAGCAATGTCAGCAGGGCATCCGCAGGATTTCCTGCAGCAGTCTTTGAATCTGCCTTATCTAACTCATTTATGATAAATACCAGATTTGATGCCCCAGCTCTTGAAAATGCCTCCATGATAAGTCCCGGCTTAGCATTAGCATAAACTCTTGGGCTTCCTGTAAGAGCTTCAATATCATGAATAGTACTCATATCAAGGGATGTCCATGGCAGCTTAAGAATCTTCGCAACTGCATAAGCCAGCTGAGATTTACCTACCCCTGCAGGTCCAGCTAAAAGTAGTCCATAAGCAGGAAGGGTATGAGTACGATTGATCTGTATTATAGTCTCAATTATCCTCTGCTTTACTTTATCCATTCCGAAAAGTTCTTCATCTAAAATGCGTCTTGCCTGAACAGGATCAATGGCTTCAAAATAAGAACCTTTCCACTGTATGTTAAGCATCATGGAAAGGGCACGCTGCGCATGTCTTCTTTCATCAGGACTTATTGCAGTACTTTTTTGAACTGTCATATTTCTCACAGCCCATTTTCTGATATTGGAAGGAAGTACTCTTCCAGCGCATACCACAAAGTCCTGCATAGAATTTATATCTGTAAGGATGAGATTCTCATCTTCCTCCACAGCGTCATCATCATCTAAATCTGTTTCTTCCTCTTCAATATCACTTGAAAGAAGTCTCTGAATAACAAGCTGTACGAATCCATCTGTTTCGCTTCGTAATTCCCCTGTCATTGAAACCGCATGCATTCTATAAATTGCATAACCCTCATCTGTATGACGACCTGACAGTTTAAGTGTGGTACTGCTATTGGCCAGCCACTCATAAAGCTTCTCAAACCTGTCATCCATTCTAAGGATCTCAGTCTCATATCTGTCACCATCTTTATCAAATCTAAAAGCAGTATATTTTACCGGATTCGTAAATGTTCCAATCTCATGATGCTTCATAAGCTTATCTGGATCTGATAAGACCATTATTGGATCATCCTTTGAAACCTCATCTTTATCTGACTTAAATAAAACGTATGTCTTTTCACCTGGTTTCTTCTCCGGCTCTGATTTTGAATTAAAATCAAAGACCTTCAAATCATCTTCTAATGAATTTCTGAAGATCATTTATACACCTCTCTAAATCTATGCAAGCTGGGTCTATTGTTTCAATATCATTTTATTTATTTTTCCTCACACACCTGGAAAATGTAGAACTTAAGATAATAAGAATTCTCGTCCTCTGCCCAAAGGATCGGATGATCCGGTGCCTGAGTCTTAAACTCGATCTGTCTCAGTCTCTTATGTGCAGCACGAGCTGCTTCAGCTATGATCTTTGTAAAATTCTCATAATCCATAAAATGAGAACATGTACATGTAGCAAAGTAGCCGCCATTTTTTACAAGTTTAAGTCCTGAAGTGTTAATGGCTCTATAACCTTTAGCTGCCTGTTTAATAGTCGATCTGGACTTTGTAAAAGCAGGTGGATCAAGAATAACAAGGTCAAATAATTCTTTTTCTTCAACCATTCTAGGAAGCATATCTAAAACATCATCCACTCTGAATTCTACTCTGTCCTCTACTCCATTAAGCTTTGCATTTATGCGAGCCTGATTTATAGCCAGATCTGATGCATCAACGCCTATTACACTAGATGCTCCACCAAGAGCTGCATTAAGTGCAAATGATCCTGTGTGTGTAAAACAGTCTAAAACTCTCTTTCCCTTTGCCAGCTTCTGGATAGACATTCTGTTCAGCTTCTGATCAAGGAAAAATCCGGTCTTTTGTCCATCTTTAACATCAACCTGATATTTAACACCATTTTCTTCAATAGTTACATCAGTATCAAATTCCTCACCAATGAAACCTTTGACTCTTTCCATGCCCTCTTTAAGTCTTACCTTGGCATCACTTCTTTCATATACTCCACGGATCTTTATTCCGTCTGAAAGAAGTTCTTCTTTTAATAGATCAATGATCTTATTCTTTAATTTATCAATACCAAGAGCAAGAGACTCCACTACAAGAACATCACTATATTTATCTATTACAAGTCCCGGGAAGAAATCAGCTTCACCAAATATAAGACGACAGCTGGAAGTATCGATAACATTTTTACGATACTCCCATGCGTCCTTTACTCTTTGTCTTAAGAATTCATCATCAATTTCCTGATCAGCATTTCTTGTCATCATTCTGACTCTTATAGTTGATGCTGAATTAATGAATCCTCTTCCCATTGGATATCCATCAAAGTCACGTACTATTACAATGTCTCCATCTTCATAACTTCCCATGACTGATTCGATCTCATTATCAAAGATCCATGAGCCGCCTCTTTTTAAAGTGCGTCCCTCACCTTTTTTTAAAGTTACTACTGCATTACTCATTTGCTTCAAGTGTTCTTCTAATAGCTTTGATGAAGTCTTCTGTATTGAGCTTCTTTGCATTTGTAAGCTCTGTTATAAGCTTAAGATCCCCTGTCATTTCGCCATTTTCGATTGTATCGATTGTAGCCTTTTCAAGTCTGTCAGCAAACTTAGAAAGTTCAGCGTTGTTATCAAGTTCGCCTCTCTTTCTTAAAGCTCCTGTCCAAGCAAAGATTGTTGCTACCGGATTTGTTGATGTCTCTTCTCCCTTGAGATATTTGTAATAATGTCTCTGAACTGTTCCATGAGCAGCCTCATATTCATAATATCCCTTAGGTGAAACAAGCACTGATGTCATCATTGCAAGTGAACCAAATGCTGATGAAAGCATATCACTCATTACATCACCATCGTAGTTCTTACAAGCCCAGATGAATCCACCTTCTGACTTCATTACACGAGCTACAGCATCATCGATAAGTGTATAGAAATACTCGATTCCTGCTGCTTCGAACTTCTCCTTATATTCATTATCATAAATCTCCTGGAAAATGTCCTTAAATGTATGGTCATACTTCTTAGAGATTGTATCCTTAGTTGCAAACCAGAGATCCTGCTTTGTATCAAGTGCATATGTAAAGCAGCTTCTAGCAAAACTTGCAATAGAAGCATCAAGGTTATGCATACCCTGAGCAACACCAGCTTCCTTATAGTCATGTACGAGTACTCTCTCTTCATGACCATCAGCTGCAGTATAAACAAGTTCAAGCTTTCCTGGTCCTGGAATCTTCATTTCTGAAGCCTTATAAACATCACCATATGCATGACGTGCGATTGTAATAGGCTTCTTCCAGTTCTTTACGCATGGTTCAATACCCTTAACCTGAATAGGTGCACGGAATACAGTACCATCAAGCATTGCTCTGATCGTTCCGTTAGGGCTCTTCCACATTTCTTTAAGATTATATTCCTTAACACGGGCAGCATTCGGTGTGATTGTAGCGCACTTAACTGCAACACCATACTTCATTGTTGCGTTCGCTGAATCAACAGTTACCTGGTCGTCTGTAGCATTTCTGTTCTCAAGTCCAAGATCATAATACTCTGTCTTAAGATCTACAAAAGGAATAATGAGTTCATCCTTAATATACTTCCAGATAATTCTTGTCATCTCATCTCCATCCATCTCAACGAGTGGTGTAGTCATCTGAATTTTGTCCATGTTTTTTCCTCCGCAATTACTAAAGATTTTCCGGTACTTTACCCGGATTAATGTAAAATGTATCTTACAATACACGAAATCGGCAATATTATAACATATATGCCCCTCTAAAAACAGATTAAATTCCCTGATTAAATACTCTTTTCTTATCTTGATTAAACAATCCAATATTTTTATAATTGTTTCTATAATCTATTTAATGACAAAGGGAAAAAATATGTATACATATACCGTTAGAAAAAAGAAAACAACTCGTCATACCTTTAGACTTCTTGGGCTATTTCTCATTGCCTTCGGAATCTTACAAATGTCCCTATTCTTCATGGGATATGGCAAAAAGCATGTGGTCGCCACCATACTCTCTTTCTTTATTTTTTGCTATGGCATAGCTCTTTTCATGCATTCATTTAAGAAAGATCAGTACGATATCACTTATACCTTTAACGATACAAATATGGAAGTTAAACATTGGAGAGGTGTATCAACTTACAACTATTCTGATTTTACAGACGTAAGCCTTATCACTCCTGAAGATGCAAACCTTTATTCCATAATAAATATCACTATCGGAAAAGAAAATTTCATAATTCCATTTTCCTATAAGAAACAGGTTTGTGATACTATCTATCAGTATCTTACAGAAAAAACCACAGAATACCAGATATTAAAAGAAGAAGACAATAACGAGGCATAATATGGATATTTCAATTCTTAACGACTTAATTCCCGACTCACTTAATTCTATAAAATATTTAAAAGAAGTGGATTCCACAAATAATTATGCTAAAAAGCTTGTATTAGAAGATAATGATATATCTCTTCCTCTTCTGGTTACTACAGATGATCAAACCCAGGGAAAAGGAAGAATGGGCCGCATCTGGAAATCCGAGCCAGGTCAAAATATCGCTATGTCCATTCTTTTAAAAGCTCCCGAAAGTCTTACAGGTTATTCCTCTGTAACTCTCTTATCAGCCCTTGCGGTAGTAAAAGCTATTAATGATGTAACCTCATTATCCTGCCTTATAAAATGGCCAAATGATGTTATCTTCCAAAGTAAAAAGGTCTGCGGCATTTTAACAGAAATGATCTCCATGGGAAGTGCCAACTATATTATCGTAGGTATTGGAATAAACGCAAATTCTACTTCATTTCCAGAGGAAATAAAAGATAAGGCCACTTCTATTAAATTAGCTTCTGAAAAAGACGTATCCAGGGAAGAGCTTATCACTAACACCGTCAGGTATTTTATCGATTATTATAATAAGTTTGTAGAAATAAAAGATCTTTCATTCATAATAGATGAATATAATTCTCTTTTAATATCTAAAGATAAGGAAGTTATCCTTTCTTCTGACAATATTCCATTTCCAGATAACCCTTATATCTCAAGGGGAATCGATCATAATGGAGGTCTAATTGTAGAATCAAAAGATAAAAAAATGATAACTGTAACAAGCGGTGAGGTATCAGTACGTGGAGTACTGGGCTACGTATAGGAGGATGAAGATGCAGTTTGGAGTACCAGGTGGACAGGCTGGAGTATATTGAAGCCCTGGTCAAAATTGCTGAAAAAGCTGAGATTCATTATACGATTCATCTGGATGAGAACCTGAATATCGCGGATTTTAATCCCCTGGTTTCAGATGCATATTTAGAGACAGTACGACGATCGATGTTGCGAAAAAGCTACTTCCGCTTCGCGATAGTTATGGTGACAGAACTCAGCCGCTGACTCTTAACATGCATATGAATCATGGAATATACATACCTTTGCCCGATCGAAAAGTTCAAATGTATGACAGGGATTTTGATACCTATATGGCTTCTTTTTCATTATTCCGTTCTTTATGTGAAAGAGAATAGCACTGTATAGAGATTATTTTTTAATATAAATGGATAAGCAATCGGATTTTCTGATTCACCACCTTGGCGGTGATGGAAAGTCGCTTATGTACTTTATTGAGGCGTTTTTGAGATACTTAAACGGCGAAAAGAGTGAATATCAAAAGATCGTTCTTCTTGATAGAAATACTTTGCCGCAAGGATTTAAGCATTACTAATCTGACCAGAATAGAAATTACGACGGAGTATGGTAACTATCGACTTACCAATCTTATTTTCGTTCCACCGGTTGTGTCATACTAAAAGAATATAATCGGAATGGTAACGGTTGGTAACAGACTAAATACTGCTTATCATGTATATCAGTAAAAAGCTTTATCTTTGAATTTAACATGCTAAAGATAGATAAAAAAGTAAGCCATTGTGCAGGGAAAAATGGAATATAAAAATGTAGTTTTTTTACGGAATGAAGTATCCATCCCTAGCCAAAATATAAAAAAAGATACGAAAGAATCGTGCCAAAGGGCATTTTTAGCCCGCTGGTGCGATTACTTGAGCATCTTTTATATTTTGGCGTCCGTTTGCATCTTTTATATTTTGGATAAAAAAAAGAGAATCTTTTTACAGATCCTCTCTTCATATGTTCTTTCAAAACCTCATACAGCAAGTTTAATCCATATTTTCAAACTTAAGAAGCATTCTATTTTAATCTCTATTAGGATAAGCCCTCGACCTATTAGTACACCTCAGCTGAAAGCCTTACGGCCCTTACACTCAGTGCCTATCAACCTCGTAGTCTTCAAGGGGTCTTACTTCATAAATGAATGGGA
>JAFOIV010000130.1 GCA_017420535.1 Eubacterium sp.
AGAACCGGAATGTGATACATTAAACACAAGGTTAATGTTACAATATCGAGACTATATAAAGGGAATGAATTATTGTAGGCAGAAGGAGTATGAGCTTGCGTTAGAATGTTTTTCCAGAAGTCTCAAGTACACTAACGTGGACTTGGCGTGCCATAATTTGGAGGGGATAAGAGCGAGTTCTTTTGAGCTATTTTTATATTTATTGATGATGCAGATTCAATTTCAGAACAAAATGAATATGGCACCTTATATTGAAAAAACTATTGAATATATGAAAAAAAGAGCTGCTCATAATAAAAACATTGGAAACTTGATGATGTTAGCTTTTTGCATCTACTTTGATCATACACAGGAGGGGCGTAACGTTGGATTTGAAAAATGGGTTGTAGATTGGATAAGAAAAAAGCAGACGTTGTTTCATGCAACAGATGTATTACGGCGAGTGGATGAAGTGGCTTATCACGATGTGATTTGCGCATTTAAGGCGTTATATCAAAAGTATGGTGTGGAATCGGAATATCGATTTTGGGTCCCTTGTTGGACGGATTCCGGTGTGGAATATCAAAAAGATTATATCCGCGGGGGAAGATTAGCAAACGGGAAAACGCAGAGTGAAGTAGCAGAGGGGATATTGGAAGTGGAGAATTATTCCCGTATCGAGAGTGGACAAGTAAAGCCGTTATGGAGGAACTATAAAAAAATATCCCAAAGGATTGGGATTGATGACCGATATATAACAATGGATATAGAAACGTCGCAAATAGATGTGTTTCGTTTATCAAAAAAAATTATACAGTTGGTTAATGCAAATGATGTGGTAGGTGCTGCACTCGCGATAGAATGCTTTGAGGAATGCGCAGAGGATAATGTGGCAAATCGGCGATTCCTTTCTGCATATCAGTGTGTTCTGAAACAAAGAAAAGTAACCGATGCCCAGAAAATGGAGCAACTCTTGAATGAGGTTATGCAAGAGTTTACAAAAGAGGTGAAATTAAAGAATATTGGAAAACGTGTATATAAATATTCTATGCCCAATGTGGTATTTATAAATACAATAGCTGCAATTATGGAACGGCAAAAAAAGTATAAAGAAACAAGAGATTTTTTAGAAAAGGTATGTATAGATTTTGCTGGTCAAAATGAGAAAATGGAGACTCGAGTATTGGAACGTATGGGTGTGCTTTTAAATCTGTGCCGTATTCGGTCGGACGTAGAAGACTACAAAGCTGCATTTAGAGTTTCATCAGATATTATCAAAATGATTGTGAGCCTAAAGGAACCGTTTTATTTGACGTCTGCATTACTTGAGCATGTCTACAATATGGTACATGGAGCCGGCGAGGAGGATGTCGAAGAATATGCAGAAATCCTCCTCGCGATTGCCCGATTCCTAGGAGATGCTAATATAGTGAATTACTTAGAGCAATTAATGTTGAAAAATGGTAAGGAATCAGGATAGGTTGTATCAATAGGCTGTGCTCCGCTTGTACTGCATGTCCATGCTATAAATAGACAGCATAGTAGAATGATAGATTTTGTTTTCATATTTTTTTCCTCCGCAATTTATAATTAAAACAAAAAAAAAGAATTTATGAAAATGACGTTATTGGAAAATTTTCCGATAACGTCATTCTTTTATTTTGCAATAAGGGATAGTATTTCTATATTCGAGGCTTGAATACAATAATGCATAGAAAGGAGGAGTTTAATATGGGAAACAAGCGTTCAGAAATCCATCTTACATATATAGAGCGTACTGAGGAATCTGAAATGGCAACAATTGCACTTGAGCAAATGATAGAGTCTGCAAAAGAGAGCATAATGCCATCATCTGACACAGAAATGCAATTCATCATGGATGTAAACTAAACTAATAATTGGAGTCCAATAAGGTGCACCTAATTGGGATTTTTAGAATGAAAAATATAGAACGTGTAATTGATACAGAATCGGCAATAAATAAAGCGATTGAGTGTTATAAATTTTTAAATATTAAATATATAGTTACTGAAATTAAAGCAACGGAATATATATCAACTTATACCGTATCATTATGTGAGGGAAAACTTCAGGGAAATGGAAAGGGTATCGGAAAACAGTCTCTTGCAAGTGCATTGTTTGAAGGGCTTGAACATTATATATATAGGCAATCAAGTAGTGAAGATTATATGCGAAAAATATGTGATCTTCACTACACATCGCGGAATCTGGAATATCCGCTTATATATTTAAACGATAAAGTAGATGGAGAAACTGAAATAGCGGTAAGTATGTTTTGTGATGAAAAAGGTGGTGAGTTTCTTTATCCTACCATTCTATGGAATGTCTATAGTAAGACCGCATGGGAAAACAAAAGGTTGCAACCTATTTATAAATATATGACAAACAGTGGTTGCGCAATGGGGGTTTCAAAAGAGGAAGCAGTTCTTCATGCTATTAATGAAATAGTAGAGAGGACATCGATAGCACAACATTACCGAAGGGTTTTTCTAGAAAAGAAAAAAGCAATATTTATTGATCCCTTGAGCCTTCCAGAAAGATTAAAAGAGATATTTGAAAAAGTTGAAGCTGAGATTAAAGAGAAAATTACAATTGTAAAAGTAGAACCTGCGATTGATGGTATAGCTTGCTATCTCGTATTTGCAAAAAGAACGGGAAATGTGCCATTAAAAGGGGCAGGGGCATCTATATCAGAAGAATATGCATGTGAGCGTGCGTTGTTAGAGTGCTTGCAGAGCTACCATTTGCAATGCAAAGAAACTGATGAAGAGGACAAAATGGCACAAGCAGCATTCAAAAATTTACCTCTCTATAGTAGTATTCTCAATTTGAATTATATGAATTATAAATATATAGAATTTCCTATAAAAAAGAAGGAAGAAATTACATTTGCCAATGTGATTCTAGATGTAAGAGAAAAGTTGCATAAGGCAGGAATAGTATATTATACTAAATGTCTGTTTTCATACGCAGGAATATATTGCATGCAGGTCATAATGCCTGAATTTGTGGATAAGTTCTATCTTGTAGGAGATGGAATACCAGTAATACCAAAGGGAGTTGTTAAGTGAGATGAATAATGAAGTAATCAGGTGCAAGGATGTATCTTATGCATATAGTTATTTTGAAAAAAAAGAGGGTGTAAGAGGTGCGCTGGCTGATTTTTTCTTTAGAAAAGTTGAGAAGCGGACTGCAATAGATAGTGTGTCACTCTCAATAAAAAAAGGTGAATTAGTTGGTTTGCTGGGACCGAATGGGGCAGGTAAAACAACATTAATAAAAATGCTTATTGGAATAATCTGTCCAGACGGAGGTGAAATAAAATGCAGTGATTCGATTCCATATAAGCGAGAGTATAGATTTTTAAAGAAGATTGGAGTAGTTTTAGGCCAAAAAAGTCAGTTGAATTGGGATTTGCCTCCAATAGATACACTTTATCTCCTGAGAGAAATTTATGAAATTCCTAGAGCAGACTTTGATGAGCGCCTAAATGAACTTGCAATCAGATTAAATGTATTGGACAAGCTGAGAGTTCCGGTAAGAAAGCTTTCCTTGGGAGAGCGAGTAAAGTGCGAATTAATCTGTTCTTTGATACATAATCCCGATGTTCTATTTTTGGATGAACCTACTTTGGGAATGGATATTGTTAGTCAAAAGTTTGTATACGACTTTTTGAATCATATTAATAAAAACAAGAAAACGACGATTATTTTTACAAGTCATTATATTCAGGATATAGAGAATCTTGCAAATCGAGTGATTTTAATAAAAAGTGGAAAAATTATTTCAGATACATCATTAGAACAGTTGAAAGAAAATTACAAGGTAGATCGAACCTATGTAATAGAGACAGATGGAACGAGACCAGATCTTGATGCATCTGGGTTAGTCATGGAAAAATTAAGTGAAAACAAGTATAAGGTTTTTGTAGAATCTGAAGAAGCTGTTCTTAAAAATATTTCCTTGGCTAATGTTATTAGTATAGGTGAAGAAAAAATGGAGTTAGAGGAAATACTTCAGAGCATATTTTGTTGAGGTGATAAGTATTATGGGAAAATACTGGTATGCAGCACGGAATAGATTTATGGTGACTACTGTTTATCGCACAGACTTTGTTTTTGGTGTGGCGGTCGTTTTATTTCGAGTGATAATATCAACTTTTTTATGGCGTGCAATTTTTGAAGGTTCTCAAACATTGAGCGTGCAAGGATATAGCTATAGAGACTTGATAGTTTACTTGCTATTAACAAATACAACAAGCTTAATATTTACATTTGATTTATGCTTCAAAATAGGTCAGCTTGTCAAAACAGGCAGATTAACAACATATTTGTATCGGCCCATCAATATACTGTATGAGGGATTATTTGAAACACTCGGTGCAAGTTTTATTAGTATACCGGTTTTGCTTGCGGTTGTAATCTATTTTCACGTGAATCAAGGCACTTCACTGATATTATTGTTTATAAAGCTTGCTTATATTGTATTATGCTATGTTTTATGGATTTTAGTTCTTTCTCTTATATCGTTACTTGGTTTTAGAATGATTCAAATGTGGCCATTAAAGCCAATTATGCGTGGATTATATATGTTGTTAGCGGGACTATTATTTCCGTTGGAATTCTTTCCTAACAACATCGGACGAGTTATAAAATATAATCCTTTTGGATTGGTAGGAAGTACATTATCAGAAGTGATTATGGGACGATTGGATGGATTACTGATCGCGAAGATCAATATTGGAATGATTGTTGGAATAACAGTCTTGTTTGCTTTATATAACACTTTATTAAAGCGGGCATTTCGATATTATGAAGGGATGGGGGCATAATGAAAGTTCGTATTTATAAAGAGTTGTTTAAGCAAAGTATAGAAGAATTTATGATATATCGAATGACCGCAAGTTTAACGGTTCTTTTTGGTATAATGTTTTATGGAATAGAATTGCTGGCTGGGGTAGTATACTTTCAATATACGGATAGCATCATGGGACTAACAAGAACAGATTATATGATTCTCATCACGACGGCAAATATTATTCAAATGGGCTATCAATTCCTCTTTGTTGCATCACACGAGATGCTAGAAGAGACTATAATAGAAGGAGGACTAGATTATGCGTTGATTCGTCCTGTAAATTCCTTTTTCTATTATTCTTTTCAGCGAATAGATATTGCAAGTGCGATAGGACTATTAGTGTCTATTGCATGCCAGTGTTATTTCATGCGTGGATTAAATTTAACAGGATTATCAATTTTGGGTTATGTTATAGGCGTATTAATGGGCGTATGGTTTCTTTTTTTAATCAATCAGAATATTGTAATGCTCTCATTCTGGGTTGAAAAGTCAAGTAAAATTACAGGAATACCAGAATACTTATTTGAATTAGTATCACGTCCTAGGGGGATATACCCCAACGTTGTGGTTTGGGTTTTGTCTTATGTTGTGCCATTCTTTTCTGCAGTTAATCTTCCGATAGAGATTATTAATGGCAATAAGTATATGCAAGGATGCGCTTACTATGCTGTTTTTCTTATAATTATCAGTGTGGTCACTTATGTTCTATGGAATAAAGGTTTGAGACGGTATGTTTCTGCTAATTAAGAAATTGTATATGAAAGCCTTAAGGAATAACAAAAATCCAGGTTGTATTTGTTACAGCCTGGATTTTTTATTTTAGAAGTGGTGAGTTTCTATAGATATTACTCATCAAAAAGTGGAGTGCTGAAATATCTCTCTGCAGTATCAGGAAGGATAGTTACAACAGTCTTTCCTTTGCCGAGTTTTTTAGCTAATTTAAGGGCGGCACATACATTTGTTCCGCTGGAGATACCGCACATAAGACCTTCTTTTCTTGCTAGATCTTTAGCTGTTCTTATTGCTTCATCGTCAGTTATTATACATATATCTGAGTAAATGGATTGATCTAAGTTATCGGGTACTATTCCGTCTCCGATGCCCATCTGTAAATGGGTAGCTATGCTGCCGCCGGAAAGAATGGCGGCATTTTCTGGTTCTACGGCCCAGATAGTTATATCAGGATAAGCAGCTTTAAGGACCTGGCCGATGCCAGAGATTGTGCCTCCAGTGCCCACTCCGGAACAAAAACCATCAATTATTCCGTCTGCATCATCAAGAATCTCTTTAGCGGTAAATTTACTTTGAGCTTCATTATTGGCAGGATTTATGAACTGTTGAGGAACGAAGACGTTTTTATCCTTCTTCTGCATTTCCATAGCGGTATTCAGACATTCATCGATACATTTTCCTATATCTCCATCATCGTGGATAAGGATAACCTCTGCACCATAATGTTTAACTAACTTGCGACGCTCTTCACTTACAGAGTCAGGCATTATGATTATAGTTCTATAACCTCTTACGGCTCCTACGAGGCTGAGGCCGATGCCCTGGTTGCCGCTGGTAGGTTCAACGATTATAGAGTCTTTATTTATAAGACCTTTATTTTCAGCGTCGATTATCATATTGTAAGCGGTTCTTGTCTTGATGGAGCCGCCGACATTTAAGCCTTCATATTTTACAAGAACTCTGGCTGAATTCTCAGGAGTCATGTTGCTTAATTCAATTAAAGGTGTGTGTCCCATGGCTTCGAGAACATTTTTATATATCATGATAAATACCCCGTCGTTATAACTTTTAATTATAAATGTTACCTAGAACATATTATCCTAAAGAATTGTAAGAGTCAATCTGAGGGAGATTTTACGACCTAAGATTTGGATAAAAATTTACGTGTCTAAGATTTATGTGATCTTACCTGTTGAAGAAGTGACAAATGTCATATTGCATTAATGACGGATAGCACATGTATTTATCCATGAGGATGATAAAATAGGATCATAAAGCAAGAAATCCCAAATGGAAATTGTGTGAAAAAAGTTACCTTTATTTATGTAGCCATTTAAAGGCAACGAAATAAAGATAAATATGGAAAAGGAGAAAAGTATGAAGGAAAAAGTTGTTTCAATAAATCAGTTAGTAAAAAGATATGGTGAAAAGCTGGCGGTGGATTATTTCTCGCTGGATGTATATAAAGGAGAGATTCTCGGACTTCTTGGACCAAACGGTTCAGGAAAGACTACAACTATTAACTGCCTTCTTTCTCTTCTTAAATATGATAAGGGAGATATAAAAGTCTTCGGAGAAAAGATCAAGGGAGATTCCTACGATATAAAGAAACGTATCGGTGTCGTAATGCAGAATGTGGCAGTTGTAGATACACTTACAGTTGAAGAAAATATCGATTTCTTCTGCGGTCTTTATATAAAAGATAAAAAAGAAAGAAAAAAGGATGTGGAAGAAGCTTTAGAATTTACAGGACTTAAGGATTTTAGAAAATACAGACCAAAGAAATTATCAGGTGGTCTTTTAAGAAGACTTAATATTGCCTGCGGAATAGCGCATAAGCCGGAACTTGTCATTTTCGATGAGCCAACGGTTGCAGTTGATCCTCAAAGTAGAAATGCCATCTTAGAGGGAATAAGAAAGATGAATGAAAATGGTACAACAGTTATCTATACATCTCATTATATGGAAGAAGTTGAAGAACTCTGCAGCCGCATCGTTATCATGGATCACGGAAAGAATGTGGTAAGCGGTACATCAGCAGAACTTAAAGCATCTCTTAAGAATAGAGAGGTTATAAAGATAGGCCTTCCTAAGAAAAAAGGAGAAGAAAGTTACATAGCAAAAGAAATTCTTTTGGGCCTTCTTGATATTAACCATATCTATGAAGCAAAAGAAGTCGGAAGTGAATTAGTAATTAAATGTGACGGCGGCGAGCATAATCTTATTCATATCCTTAATTATCTTGAAGAAAAGCATATAGCTTTCGGCCGTATAATCACTGAACTTCCAACTTTAAATGATGTATTCCTTGAAGTAACAGGAAAGGAGCTGAGGGATTAATGTTTGGACACTTATTTATATATCAATTAAAAGATCTATTAAAACAAAAATGGTGCATAGGCTGGAACTTTCTCTTCCCTATAATCCTTGTATCAGCATTTTCTTTAGGTTTTGGAAATTTCATAAAAAATAATGAAAACCCTGACGACTTTGAAGTAATGAAAGTAGCTTACGTAAGTGATGCCCAAAATGATACTTCCTTTTACTTAATGTTAGAAGAGATAGCTGAAGGGGATGAAAAGCTGATAAGTATCCAGAAAATGTCAAAAGAAGAGGCAGAGAAAACTTTAAAAAATAAAGAGATCGAAGGATTCTTTCAGGAAGAGATCTTAGAAAATGACTCAAAGATAACTCTCAGCGTAACAAAAAACGGTATGAGTTCTACATTATTAAATGAGATTCTTAAATCTTATAACAATGGTAAAGAAGTGTTTGATAAGATAATGAAGGATCATCCTGAAAATATAGAAGCTGCTTCAAAAAAATATGCAGACAGCATGAAAAATGATTATGTAACAAGAAAGACATTTAAGAATAATCTTTCTCCTTTTACAAATTACTATTACGCCCTCCTTGCAATGGCAGCTCTCTTTGGTTCATGGATGTGTACTTCTATGATCCAGGGATTCTGTGCCAACCTTTCAGAAAGAGGAAAGAGGTTTGAATGTTCACCTGCAAACAAAATGACAGCGCTCTTTGCAGGAATGCTGGCCTGTACTGTATTGCAGGGATTAGCTGGAGCAGTACTTATCCTTTATATTGAATTTGTACTTAAGATAAGTCTTGGAATGCCGGTGGGATATGCCATACTTATAGCATTTCTTGCTTCTGCAGTAGGAATATCCTGTGGAGCATTGATAGCATCATTTTTTAAGAGTGAAGCACTTTTAGTCGGGATACCTATTATCTTTTCAATGCTCTGCTCATTCTTATCAGGTCTTATGATAGAAAATATGAAAGAGATAGTTGAGAAAAATGTACCTATCTTAAATAAGATAAATCCAGCAGCAGTTTATACAGACTGCCTTTACAGATTAGGAAATTACGGAGCAGACAGCAGGTTTTATCAGGATATATTTATCATGGTAGCGATGGTGATAATATCAGTAATAGTTAGTTCACTTTTATTAAGGAGGAGAAATTATGGTAGTTTATAAGGCGATGATAAAAACAATAATCAGAAAACTGCCAAGTCTCATAAGCTATATCATAGTATTTGCGGTTTTTGGAACTATCATTGCAAGGAGCGGAAGTGCTTCCAATGAGAAAAAATTTGAATTAAGTCAGATTAAAGTTGCTTACTGTGACAAGGATGATTCTGTTATAAGCCGTACACTTATAGAATGTCTTAAGGAAAGTGACATTTTAACAGAGGTTATGGTTTATTCAGAGGAAGATATGAAAAAGCTGAATGACAGCGTTCGTTTTGATATTTACGCGTATGCTATCGTTATCCCTGAAGGATTTGGTGATTCTTTAGTAAATGGCAGCAGGATAGATGCAGAGTACCTTTCCCTTGAAACATCAGCTTCATCAGTACTTATGTCAAGAAGGATAAGTATGTATCTTGCAGATGTAGAAACATTTCTTGAGGCAGGATACAGTGAAGAAGAAGCTGCCGATATGGCAAAAGAAAATATCCTAAAAAATGATTCTGAAGTAGATATGGTAAAGAGTGAAAAGAAGAGTGGAAAATCAGTATTATCAGGGCTCTTTACTTTTAATGCATATTCAAGTCTTATGCTGCTCTGCATTGGCGTTGCAGCAATCCTTGAAGTATTTAAGGATAAGGATGTTAAGGCAAGACTTATAGTAAGCCAGATATCAAATACAAGAAAAGATGTAGAAGTGATCCTTTCTATCTTAACTTTCGGATTTGCAATTGGTGCTATCATGGTTATTTCATCAAGTATTTTTGCTGGTAAGGGTGCGGATTTAAGTAAAATATGGTATTATTCACTTAATGAGGCTGCACTGGTTTTAACGGGAGTTTCACTGGCATATTTTCTCTCTGCTTTTACAAAAGAAAAGGGAATCATCGATATGCTGGCCAATATGACATGCCTTGGAATGAGTTTCGTCTGCGGAGTATTTGTTGAAAGAGCTTTTATGGCAAAATCAGTGCTTAAGATAGCGAAGTTTTTACCGCTTTATTGGTACGTGGAAGGAACTGAAGTGATAGATGCAAATAAATTAGGAACAATCTGGGAAAATGGATTTACAGTGGCACTTCTTATGCAGATCTTATTTGCAGTAGTTCTTATGCTGGGGGGACTTGTAGTAGTTCGTAAAAAGGAAAAGTATGTATTATGATCTTATAACACCGATTTTAATA
Organism: Eubacterium sp.; assembly: GCA_017420535.1. Taxonomy (GTDB): domain Bacteria; phylum Bacillota; class Clostridia; order Lachnospirales; family Lachnospiraceae; genus Eubacterium_Q. The sequence continues at coordinate 10,265 of JAFOIV010000130.1, forward strand.
GCATTTGAATTAATATTCTTACAAAATGTAGATGGCGTGACGACACAAAATGTCGTCATGTCCATCTTTTTTCTGATTATATTGGAGCTGGGATATTTAAAAAAGAAAGAAGGTTACTTTCTTACATTTGTTATCTACTGGATAGAACTTGCCGTTAGTAAGACAGACCATATTTATTACAGACTGATAGCATCGATATTTTTCTTTATAAGCAGTTTTATAATATTTAAGATTTCTAATATGATCGAGAGTTTTAGAAATAGGCTTCATATGTCAGAAGATAAAGCTAGAAAAAAAGAAATGATATTTCAGAGCAAGCAAAGAAGCCTGATTGCTGAAACTGAGGAAAGAGAGCACGTGGCTATCCTTACTGAAAGAAACAGGATTGCAAGAGATATTCATGATCATGTAGGGCATATGCTGAGCCGTGGGATACTTCTTCTTGGGGCGATAAAGGTAGTAAACAGTGATGAAAATATAGCCATGCAGCTGGAAATGCTGGATAAAACATTAAATGATGCCATGAAGGAAATGAGGCAGAGTGTCCATGATCTTCATGATGATTCGATAGATATAAGTAAATCTGTAGAAGAGATAATAAAAGAGATACCTGATTTTAAGGTAAGTCTTGATATTGATTCAGAGATGAAACTTTCAAATGAAGTAAAACTTGCTCTTATTGGTATACTTCGTGAAGCAGTGGCAAATATCAGACATCACAGCAATGGAAATGAAGTTGGGATTCTACTGCATCAGGTCCTGGGCTATACAGAAATTAAAATATATGACAATGGCAGGATAGATGAGGATGAGGCACAAAGAATCATTTTAAATCTGCAGAGCGAAGATAGAAAAGACAGTGGTATAGGGCTTATCAATATTAAAGACAGGGTTGAAGAACTTGGAGGAAATCTTAATATCTATACAGATAAGGGATTTACCTTGTTTGCCCGAGTGCCAATAAGATAAAGGTGAGGATTAAATGGAAAAGAAAAGAATAATTATAATAGATGACGATGAACTTATTACCATGTCTCTTAAGATGATCCTTCAGTCGGATACTGAGTTTGAAGTTGTTGCTGAGGGGCATGATGGAAGTGAGGCGCTTCCTCTTTATGAAGAAATGAAGCCGGATATAATACTTATGGATATCAGAATGCCTAATATGAACGGGCTTGAGGCGGCAAAAGAGGTTTTGACTAAACATAAAGAGGCTGTGATACTGCTCCTTACTACATTTTCTGACGAAGAATATATAGTGCAGGCGCTAAAAACAGGAGTAAGGGGATATCTGTTAAAGCAGGATTATAAGGCACTTCCAGAAAGTCTTAGGGCAGCGGTGTCTGGACAGACTGTATTTGGTGGAGCGGTGGTTGAAAGAATACCGGATATAATGCAGAGCAAAAATAATTCTTTTGATTATAGTGCAGCGGGTATCACCGATAAGGAATACGCAGTGATCCAACTAGTGGCAGAAGGGCTGTCAAATCAGGAAATAGCAGACAAGCTTTTCCTTTCTCTTGGAACAGTGAGAAATTATATCTCAGTCATATTAGAGAAATTAGAGATAAGGGATAGAACGCAGCTGGCGATCTTCTATCTGAAACATTAATAAGACCAAAGACAAAATGGCTGGTTATAGGATAAACCTATGACTGGCCATATTTTTTATATATTTGTTTTATATGAGATTAAAGATTAAGATATGGTACATCAAAGAAAACACTTACGAAGAGGAAAAAAGTAAATGGCGATAATTGAAACTAAGAATCTGTATAAGACATTTGAGATTGAAGGCAATACAGTCAATGCACTAAATGACATTAACCTCTCAATTGAAGAAGGGGATATATATGGAATAATCGGAATGTCAGGGGCAGGTAAAAGTACTCTCGTAAGATGCCTTAATTTTCTTGAGAGGCCAAGCAAAGGAAGCGTGATAGTTGATAAAGAAGATTTAGGAACGCTTAGTGATAAAGACTTACGAAAAAAAAGAAGTAATATTGGAATGATATTTCAAAGCTTCAACCTCCTGCAGCAAAAATCAGTAATTGATAATGTAAGTTTTCCGCTTATCCTAAAAGGCTTAAAGAAAAAGGATGCTAGAGAGAAAGCCAGGGAACTCCTGGCAAGGGTTAACCTTTCCGATAAGGAAAAGGCGTATCCATCGCAACTGTCTGGTGGACAGTGTCAGAGAGTAGCCATTGCAAGAGCTCTGGCTACAAATCCTAAGATTCTTTTATTAGATGAAGCAACTAGTGCTCTTGATCCAAAGACTACAGCTCAGATTTTAGATCTCCTTAAGGAAATCAACAAAGATTTAGGGATTACCATGGTAGTGATAACCCACTCCATGGATGTAGTAAAAAACATTTGTAACAGACTGGCCATTATTGATGAGGGACGAATCGTTGAAGAAGGATTTGTAAAAGACATTTTTTCAAATCCTAGAACAGAAGCAGCAAGGAATCTTATCAATAAGGAAACAAAAGAAAATGAAAATGAAAATGTCATTTGCTTAGACAAAGCAAAGGAGGTGATCAGTGGTGTTAAACGAACAGATAGTAAAAATGCTTCTTCTTGGTATTAGAGACACCCTCTATATGACTATATTATCTACCTTATGTGGTTATCTGATAGGACTTCCTATGGGGGTGGCTTTGAATTGTTCATCCAATGAAGGGATAAAGCCTAATAGATATATTTATAGAGTGTTGGATCTTATATCGAATCTGGTAAGAAGCGTGCCGTTTTTAATACTGTTGATCCTTCTTATTCCATTAACAAGAATGATAGTTGGAAAAAGTTATGGACCAACTGCCGTTATAGTACCACTTACAATATGCGCAGCTCCATATATAGCAAGAATTGTTGAATCATCTCTTAAAGAGGTAGATAAGGGAGTTATAGAAGCGGCAAGATCCATGGGTGCTTCTAACCTTCAGATTATATTTAAGGTGCTCCTTCCTGAAGCAAGGCCTTCTCTGATAGTAGGAGCCACAATCTGTACAGGAACAATCCTTGGATATTCAGCTATGGCGGGCACCGTTGGCGGCGGCGGCTTGGGAGACATAGCAGTAAGATATGGTTATTACCGATGGCAGACAGGCATAATGATAATAACAGTAGCCTTGATCGTTGTACTTTTTCAGATTTTCCAAAATACTGGAATGAAGATTGCACAGTTAACAGACAAAAGAAAAAAATAGAAAATAGAAAAGAGGAAAGAAAATATGAAATTAAAGAAGATTACATCATTATTAGTAGCAGGAACATTTGTATTAACAGCATTTACAGCTTGTGGCAGCAACAAGAAGGTTGAAAATGAATCTGCAAAGGCAGACAATGTTTCAACAACTGCAGAAGCAACAAAAGAATTAGAGACTATAACCGTTGCGGCATCTGCAACACCTCACGCTGAAATCCTTGAAGAAGCAAAGCCACTTCTTGAAGCAAAAGGTTATAAGCTTGAAGTTACAGTGTTTGATGATTATGTACAGCCAAATCTTGTAGTTGAGTCAGGGGAATTCGATGCAAATTATTTCCAGCATATTCCATATCTTGAGTCATTTAATAAGGAGCAGGGTACACATTTGGTAAATGCAGGTGGAATTCACTATGAACCATTTGGAATTTATCCAGGAACAAAGAAGGATTTAAGCGAACTTGCTGAGGGAGATACAATTGCTATTCCAAATGATACAACCAATGAAGCTAGAGCACTTCTCCTCCTTCAGGACAATGGTATCATCACATTAAATGATGGTGTAGGCCTTACAGCTACAGTAAATGACATTAAAGAAAATCCAAAGAATATTAAATTTGAAGAGCTCGAAGCAGCTCAGGTTGCAAGAGTTATAAATGAAGTTAGCTTTGTAGTACTTAATGGTAACTATGCACTTGAGGCTGGTCTTTCAGCAGCAAAGGATTCTATCAGCTATGAAAAGTCTGATTCTGACGCAGCAAAAACATATGTAAATATAATTGCTGTTAAGGAAGGAAATGAAAATAATGAGAAGATCAAGGCTTTAGTTGAAGTACTTAAGTCAGATGAGATAACAAAGTTTATTAATGAGAAGTATGATGGAGCTGTAATTCCATTTGCTGACTAATATATATTCTACATAATTTGGGGAATCCGCTATGGCGGGTTCCTTTTTTATGCGCGCCATGGTCCTTTTTGACAAAAAGAAAAACCCCGCCATTACCGACGAGGTTTTTCTTTACAATAAACAATAAATAAATGAGAGAGTTACGAAAAAACTTTATATATAAGATAACTTGGAAATATGAACAGGAAATTAACAAAAATAAAACAATTGGTAAATATAGTGTAAAAAAGTATAAAAGGATAGGTGCATGAAAATCTTGAAAAAACAAGATTGCAAAATACTAAATGACCCGAGAGGATGTTGTTCGAGAAAATTGTATAAAATGCTTGACATTTATTGCAATAACAATAATAATGATAGGGAATCTTAATACTGCGCAGGGGGATGCCCGAATTTTATTAAAAATGAAGGGATTTATAATCACATGAAGAAAAAAGTATTATCATTATTATTAGCTACAGTTTTAGGCTCTTTTTGCTTTGGGGTTACACGCGTAGAAGCCAAAGCAGGTGTTCCAAGTATAGGGGCTTATTTTAGCTCTAATTCCTGTGCAACAGGAACTTGTAGTGAATATAGGAATAATGCGGCTATGTATTTTAAGGGGTATGAGAAACATAGACAAACTTCAGATTTAAGATATATTGAAACACAAACATATGTATATAAACCTGCATATGGAGAGGGCAATATGTATGCACACGGAGGATATAATTTTATAAGAGGTAATTATTATGGCGATCGTCCTACTGTGTATGTATATGTAGCAGGTAAATATATTGGAGCAGTAAAGGTAAATTAGTTTTATGAAAAAAATGATCATTATATTATGTGTCTTGATGTTTATTTTTACTACAGGATGCGGTAATCAAAAAAGGATGCAGCAGATCTGCAAACATCAACATCCAGTGAATATTGTTTTGAAACAGATCACCAGTATGCGACAGCGCCTCTGATTGCTTATTCTAAAGATGGATATTATAGGTTGAAGCAACAAGAAATGGATAGGATCCTTATGTTTCATGATTATAAGACAAATAAGGATATTCCAGTCTGTGCAAAAAGTGACTGTGATCATAATAATGAACAGTGTGATGCTTTTTTTTCATATAAAGAATATCATGCTCCATATATAAGTTTTTATAATGATAATTTATATGTTCTTAAAACTTCCAATGGATATCATGAGCTTGAAAAAATCTCATTAGATGGAAGTAAAAGAGAAAAAAGTTGCAATTTATATAAGCAGGACACTGAAACAACAGAAAATGAGAATGGCTATACTGTATCAAACTATTATCCAGAAATAGCAATTCATAGGGGATATGTTTATTATTCAACATATTATCCTGGAAATGAAAAGTCATATTTATATAGAGTAAAGCTTGATTCCGAGGAAAACCCTGAGCTGCTTTATGAGCAGGATGGAGATTATCCATGCTTATATGGATTAAAAGGAATTGGAAATAATTTATATTTTGAGAGTGGATTTTCTGAAGACGACGAATGGAAAAATTCACAGATTAAACTGTATAAATTTGATATAGACAGCTGTCAGGTGACAGAGTTTTTAAATAATGAAAATGCTTCTTTTACAGTATATGGAAATTATGTTTTTTACTTCGATACAAAGGATAATCTCATGAGATATGATATATCAAGCAAAGAGGAAGTAAAGATTACAGATAAAAAATTTGATCTGGATAATTTCTATGGAACGATGTTTGTAAAGAATGATAAGCTTTATTTATCCTGGGAAGGATATGCGGAGGATGCAGAGGATGCGGAGGAAGCATATCAGTATGAAATATCACTTGATGGTAAAGATTGTAAGAAACTGACGGACACAGATATGATATCATTTTTTAAGGACTAATGAAGGTTAAACAGTTACTTGCGGATAAAAAAATAATAATAGTTTTTGTGGGGATAATAATAATTTCTCTCCTTACGTTTTTATATGTTAATCGTCCATTAGATATATTGGAAGATTCATATAGCGTAAGGCAGAGAGATTATACTAATAATTATGCTGAATATATAAATAAAATCCTTGATAATTCAACTGAATTAGAGGGGATAAGCATATTCCAAAAAGAAGATTCATTCACAGATAAAAACAATAAGAAAATTGCAAAGGCTTATAAAAAACTACTGGGTATTGCTTTAGATTCTGCTAATTATGAAGCAATTGAACAGTTTATGGCATTTAAGGAAAAAGGCTTTTTTATAGCCTTTTTTGTGATGTTTCTTTTCCTGTTTCAGTTAAAGGAAAGAAATGCAGGGAATTATCTGTTGATAAAT
>JAFOIV010000019.1 GCA_017420535.1 Eubacterium sp.
ATATAAGCAGGCTATCAATAATTATTTTGGAGGAGATATAGATGCATTTATAGATTATGCTCATACTTTCTATATTTATGATTATATAGATTATGCAGCAAACGGCGGAAATGTAAATTATTATTATTCAAGTTACTGGGCTGATTTGCTTCAGGACCTTGAAGCAACTCCAACTAATGACGCAGATATTAATCTTAAGTATGAATATCAGATTCAGGTTAAGGCAGTTGACGGTAACGGAAATGTCAAAAATAGGTATTATTATAGAGAGTGCACTCTTAATTCAAATGAACCTTATAAGATAGCAACACTTAATCTCTCAGAAACAAATAATGTTAAGGGGGATGCGATTGACATATCTAAGATAGTAATGATTAATGTTGAATTAAGAGGCATTACTACAAATGTATCAACTCGTAATAATAAGGTGTCGATAAGGGCTCTCTGGTGGACACCGGCTGATAAGACTGTAAGTGAACCAATGAACAGTGAGATTCCTGAAGATATTCCTGAAATTGATTTTTCGGACGCAATCTGGGTGGCTGAGTTGAATCCGGAAAATGTTCTTACATCATATAAAGAGGATGACGATACTTATTACGTAAGAGTTAAGGGCGCCAGAACAGGAATAAAAGACTTAGATCAGGATCCAAGTCCAGTATCTAATAATGTCTGGACCAAAGAGATTGGATGTTATGGAATGGAATTTGAGTCTCAGGATAAGAATTATATTAAATTCCTTGAGAATATCAAGAATTCAGGAGTTTCATTATCGGTTCAGCCATCTTTAGAACAGTTGCCATCAAGAGATGATTATTTGCATAACTAATGGTCAATGGAAAATAATGAATAAATACAGGGAAAGGAGGTCATGGCAATGAGGATAAGACTATCAAAAATGAAAAAGCCGGGCAATAATGGCGCGGCTCTCGTATATGCAGTCGTTTGTCTTACGGTTGTCATGGCCATCTGTTTCCTTCTTCTTATTGTTGCATACCAGCTGCTGGCGACAACAAATAATAAGAAAAAATACATGCAGACGGCGGAAGCAGCCAAATCCTTTGCAGATGTGCTAGAGAATAAGATAACTGTAGTGGTTCCATCTAGTGGTAATGGAGCAAGTGACGTATGGCGTTACATAAGAGGAAATCTGGATGAATCAAAATGGCCTTCTTATTACACAGAAAATGATGTTGATGGTATGAGGACGGCCCTTAGTGTATCAGAGCAATCGACCCACACAGAAGATAGGGCTTTTAGATATTTTGATCTTACAGGAGTGGACAAGGCTTGCCAGATAAAGGTTTGTATATATTGGGTAAGAACAGGAAGCAGTGCTAATGGAGCGATTCTTCATGTTAAGACAATGGCGACCTACGGAGAACAGATGTATACAGTTGAGTCCATTTATAAGTTATCTATAAAAGGCAGCGGATCAAATCAGACCTGGAAATGGACACTTAAATCCAAGATGTATTAAGGCGGTGGTGCTATGAAAAAGAAAAAAATGAATAATAGAGGCTCGACTATGGTTGAAGTCTTAGTAGCATTTCTGCTGGTAACTATAATACTTGCGGCTCTTTATCAGGTTATTCAATTTTCTAGTAAAATGTATCTTAAATCTGTTGATATGAAAAGGCAGGTTGAGGTCTTCGAAGCGGCAATGTATAAAAAGCCCATCGACCCAAGTGAATTGGTGAAGAATGAATCGGCTGCTGTGACTGGGACTCTTGTATTAGACACTACTGAAGGAGCTGGAGCATCAGGGGCAGGAAATGCTCTTTCGGCAGGAAATATGATGGTAAGTAATATAAAAATCGTATCTTACGAAGAAGTGAATGAAGGAGCCACAGGCTATAAGTTAAATATATTCAGATTTGAAGAAACTGAATGATTGGAAATTTAAAGCAGTGAGTAATTAATGACCAGAGGTGATTTTTATGAAATTTGAATTCATAAATGAAAAACTTCATAAAAAAATGACTGATAATAAAGGTACAACTTTGGTGGAAATGGTTGTAGTATTCGCGCTGCTATCCATTTTTATGGTATCAGTTACTCAGGTTATTTCCTCAGCTATTATGCTGTTTAATGATATTAACTTTACAGGAAAAAGTGTTGAGGTGTCTGACATGGTGCTTACGAAGGTGGGAGGCCTTTTGGAAAGTGCTAATGGTGAAATTGAAGAGCCGATCATAACGTTAGATGCAGAGGGCAATCTTTCAGAGGCGGATTTTTATGACAGGACAAGAACTAAAGTTAAGGTGAAATTAGTAAGTCAAAGGCTTCAGGTGGTATATCCTACAGTTGAAAGCACGGGGGTGCCTACAACAAATGTTAATTCAAATGGAGATAGGGAAGCCATCAATCCTTATGTGTGGGGATTTGCAGAGAATGCCTATCATGGATTTAATATAAAAACTTTGAAGATAGAAAAAGCAGGAGATGGATATCCTGATAATGTATATAAGATCACTTTAGTGATCAGTAGGACAGATTATGGGGATTATGTTTCAACTAAATATGTGAAGTGTTACAGTTTACCAGAGTAATTAAGGGGATTATTAGGGGGTAGCTTATGGATAAGAGTAAGGATGTAAAAGCTGGTCAGGAAAGAGCAAAAAGGACTTTGGTTAAAACGTTAAAGATTGTTGTGACCGTTGTTGTTGTAGCGGTACTTGCCACAGTCGTTTTTGTGCTTGTAAGATTAGATATTAAAGGAAGGGAAATTCTTAGAGAAGCAAAAAATGCAAAGCTGGCACTAAGAACCACGGAGATTGAATATTATGGAGAGGGTAAATCCATTTATAGTCCGGAATCGATAAATGGTCTTTCCCAAGGGGTTAAGGAGTCAGTGGAAAAACTTATGCCAAGCGTTGATGGGGATATAAGTCTTCTTTCCTATGATAAAAAGAAGAAGGAAATAACCGGACTTTTATACAGCAAAGGGCGTTACAGAGTTTATTATTATGATACAGGGAAGGAAACAGAGTGGACGGTATATTATATGTGGCGTCTGATGGATTTTAAAGAAGAAAAAAAGTAAGTATGGACATAATAACTATTTCTATAATAGGAGCAAGGATAATAATAGAAATGATAATGTTTGCCATAGGAGCCAGCGTTTTTTCATTTCTGAATGTGATAATTTATAGACTTCCAAGAAAAATGATATTGGTAAAAGACAGGTCTAGATGTACCAGTTGCGGACATCAACTCTCATTTATGGATATGATACCGATTATTTCCTGGGTGAGTCTAAAAGGAAGATGCAGATATTGCAAAGAGAAGGTTTCTTTCAGATATACATTTGTTGAATGTCTTGGAGGCATATCTGCAGTTATATCAACCCTATATGCGGGAATAAAATTAAAGGCCTTAGGAATCTTTATTATTACTGGGATTCTTACGGTTGCGATATTTATAGCTATTGATAAATTACGGGGTGTAGGTTAAAACTGTTGATCTTAATTTATAGTTAGGAGGAAAGGTATGGAGAGTTTCAGATATAAAGCCCGGGACGAAAAAGGAAAGATGATTTCCGGCGTTATGCAGGCAAATAATGAAGTTGACCTTCATGAAAAATTGAAAGCTGAAAGCAAGCTCCTGATAGATGCAAAACTGGCGACAAAAAGCAGAGGCGGAAAGAGGATGAAGGGGGATCGTCTGTCTGATTTTGCAAGAAATTTGAGCAAATTACTTGGGGCTGGTGTTTCACTGGTAAGAACCATGAGTATCATTGCAGACGACGAGTCCATCAAGGAAAATGAGAGAAAGTTATTTAAAGATATACTGAAGCAGATCAGATCAGGAACTCCATTTTCTAATGCTATAGAAAATGAAGGGGACACATTTCCAACTCTCTTTGTTAACATGATGCGAAGTGCGGAACAAAGTGGAAACATGGATAAGACTGCTGCTAATATGGCGGATTATTATTCTAAGGAATACAGACTTAATCAGAAGATCTCAAGTTCCATGACTTATCCAAAGATTCTGGTGTTCCTTATCATTGCGGTTGTGGCAATCATTATGGGATTTGTTATCCCTCAGTTTAGTTCTCTTTTTGCCACAATGGATTCGCTGCCAGTGGCAACTACGATATTGCTGGGAATCAGTAATTTCGTTGCAAGTAAATGGTACGTGCTGATTTTCTACGGAATAATGCTTTATGTTTTGTGGGTAGTCATCGGCTCTATTCCTGCAGTCAAGATGTGGAAGGCTAAAGTTGAGATTCATCTTCCAAAGATTGGAAAACTTAGAAAGATTGTTTATACAGCACGATTTGCAAGAACGCTTTCAAGTCTTTACTCAGCAGGTATGCCGATCATTGCGTGTCTTAACGTTGCTAAGACTACAATAGGAAATGTATATATTGAAAGTCAGTTTGACGATATGATAGCAAAGATAAGAGCTGGCGGAAATTTAAGCGAAGCTATAGAAGAGATAGATGGTTTCGTTAAAAAGCTTCCTTCATCCATTATGGTAGGTGAAGAGACTGGACAGCTTGATTCTATGCTGATATCTATAGCAGATCAGATGGATTATGATTCAGAGATAGCCATAGAAAAACTGGTTGCAATGATAGAACCGCTTATGATCGTAATCATGGCGGTGGTTGTAGGATTTATCATGTTGGCAGTTATTCAGCCAATCTACTCATCATATCAGTCAATTTCAAATATGAGTTAGGAGGGGATGGATTTGAGCGTAAGTGTATATTTATCAAACCAACAGATTCAGATAGCTGTTGGAAGCAGGGGAAAGAAAGCAGGGCTCAGCAATGTCTATACTGTCCTGGCTCCTGAAGGAACAATAATAAACGGTATAGTAATGAATACCAAGAACTTTGCAGAGTTCTTAAAAGAGTTCTGGAATAAGAACAATATCCCGAAGAAAGATGTATATCTGGTTGTTAACTCTAATAAGATTGCAGGAAAACAGATTGATCTTCCTAAAATGAATAAAGAGAAGGCTCTTAATTTCATACAGCGAGAATTTGCTGATATGGGGCGTGATGAAGAGTCAGAACAGGTATATGGATATACCAGTTTAGGGATAAATGTAAAAGAAAAGATGGAGAAAGTTTATGCTGAATCTACTCCGGCAGAACTTCTTCGTGATTATGAACAGATATTTAAAGAATTAGAAATTGAATTAAAAGGCATATTTTCAGGTGAAGGAAGCATCATAGGTCTTGCCAGAGAAACTGCATTAAAACAGGCAAAGACTTTTATCCTGCAGCTGGCAAATGATAATCTTCTTGCCAATGTAATCTTTGTAGAGGGAGAATTCTATTATTATAACAGTGTAAGATGCTTCAATGCCCCTGGAACCCGGGAACATCTTGATGAGTGTGCAAAATCTCTCAGCCAGATCTCTCAGTTCCTCCAGACAAGAGGATTAAAGGAACAGTTTGAAAAGGTGTTCCTTGCGGGAGGAGATGCGAGTCAGATACCTTCATATCAGGAGTTGATAAGAAGTCAGGGAATCAATACACCTGCAGAAGCATTTCAACCAGGGATAGGTAAAGGTGTGCAGGATAAAGAGGCAGCAAATTTCCTTTTCCCTATAGCAGGTTTCTATGACTTTGGAAAAGAGTCAAATCTACTTCTTCGAATGAATTCGAAAAAGAAGGATGATGCCCAAACAAGCAAACTTAAGATAAGAGCAATGATATGCATTGCGGTATTTGTTTTGATGCTGATTGGAATTGCTGTTTCCTGGACTTTAAGGTTTATTGCCAAAGCAGAACTTAATGAATTGCAGGATTACAATCAGATGGTTGAAATGGATGTCCTTAGATATGATGAATTATCAAGACAAAATGACAGGCTGGAAGAAGAATTTAATTCTATGGACATTATAACTCAGAAGATAGATTCTTATCCTATTGCAACAGAAGAAGTAATCCAGATAATAAAGGATGCTGCTAAAGGATATGCCGAGATAACTATAGGAGATTTTGATGCTGAGCAGGGAGTCCTTACAGTTACTGCCAGGGCAGCGGATGTAGATCTTATCAATCAGTATATTAAGATCTTAAATAAGAAAGATGTTTTCAACAGTGTAAATTATACAGGTTATTCTTATGATGCTTCTACTAATCTTTGGGATATACATGTAAGTTGTACATTGGCTGAAAGTGCAGGAAGACATATAGAGAAGAATACACAGATAGATGCGCCTGCAGAGGAAAATGAATCCTCTGATGGTGAGGAATAAAGGAGGGAGCGGATTATGTCAGATAAAGATCAAAAATTGATTGTGTTCGTGATCATTTTCGCAATAGTTGCTCTTGGCCTTTATTACGGAGTGAGACCAGCATTAAAATCTATGACTGAGATCAAATCGGAAATAGAAGACGAGAAGGAAAACCAGTCAATAAATAAGCTTAAGGTGGCTCAGCTTCCGATGTTGGAAATGACCAGTGGAGATACTGAGGAAAAGATCAAAGAGAAGAGAAAAGAATTCTTTGATATGTTCACCAGTGATGAGGTGGATAGAATGCTTACAGGAATGGCCCTGGGACATAAACTATATTCATATGATATGGATATCGTAATGCCAAATGGTCCAAGACAGCTGGATGCATATCAGTATTCTACTCTTTATGAAACGCTGAAATATGCTGAAGCCTATGAAAAGACTGAAAAGGAAAAACAGCAGGAGGAGGAAGCGGCCGCAAGTAAGAAGAATTCAACTACGTCTGAATTAGATGAGATCGATGCAGCTATGGATGAAGATTCATCAGATACAGAGCCTGATAGCAAGAATACTAATACTGGAGTATATTCTGTTGAAGTTAAGATGACTGTGGGGGGATCGACTGAAGATCTTCAAGCTTTTTTAAATGAACTTATAAATTATGACAAGAGAATATTTATAAAGCAGTACTCCTGGGGGGAGATTAGATCTATGACTCCAGCTGAAATTACAGTAATGGATCAGCAGGGAAATCTGATCACTGATACCACAGGACAATTGCCGGAAACAACAGTGACAGTTACAAAGGAGGGCGAAATAGTAAATATTCGTACTCTTACTGTTGATATTGAACTTTATATGTGTGAGCAGCCAAAAGATGAGGAGTAAGGTATGGAGCTAAGAAAAAATCAAAATATTCGAATAGGTGACGTACTTAAAGAGTTTGGCTATGTTACAGACGCTGATATTGACAGGGCAGTTGCCTATCAGAAGGAACACCAGGGCGTAAGACTTGGTGGTGCGCTTATTGAATTAAATATCATTACTGAAAAACAGATGCTGGTAGCTTTAGGTAAGCGTCTCGACATTTCTGTATGTAATATCGGGGACTTATCTATTGATATAAATGCTGTTGAGATAATCCCTCAGCCGCTTGCAGTTAAATATTGCATGCTGGCATTTAAGATAAGCGATGAAACCCTTGGGGTACTTACAAATGATCCTCTTAATTTCTATGGAATTGAGGACGTAAGACAGATAGCAGGAATGGACATTGAGCTTGTACTTACTGAGAAGAAGCCTCTTTTAGATGCGATAAGTTATTATTACTCAGAAGTATCGGCCCGTAAATCTGCTGCCAGAGCTTCAAAAGAAAGTACGGTTCAGGATGTTGAGATTGTAAATGTGGAAGATTCAGACGATGATACACCTATCATCAAACTGCTGGATTCTCTGGTGGTAAGAGCTTATAACTCAAATGTATCTGATATTCACATTGAACCATTTGAACAATTTACTTCTGTAAGAATGAGAATGGATGGCGTCATAGTTGACTTTATGACACTTCAAAAGAACATTCATGCATCTCTTATAGCCCGTATTAAAATCCTTGGCGATCTGGATATTGCAGAACGTCGTATACCTCAGGATGGTCATTTTAAGACTATGATAGATGGAACATATATAAATGTCCGTGTTTCAGTTATCCCGACGGTATTTGGAGAAAAAGCAGTTCTAAGACTTCTTGCCAGTGCGGCTACCATCGATCATTCTGGATCATTTGGTATGACGGATAAAAACTTCCAGCTTATGGATGGAATGTTAAAATCTCCAAACGGAATCATTTATGTTACAGGACCTACCGGTTCAGGTAAATCCACAACACTTTATATGATATTGGATAAGCTGGCCAAGGGAAATGTAAATATTTCCACTATCGAAGATCCTGTAGAAAAAAATATCGCCCGCATAAATCAGATGCAGGTAAATAACATGGCGGGACTAACTTTTGAAGTGGGACTTCGCGCTCTGTTACGACAGGACCCGGATATAATCATGTTAGGTGAAACTCGTGATTCAGAAACTGCTTCCATTGCAGTTAGAGCAGCTATCACAGGACATCTGGTTCTTTCTACACTTCATACAAATGATGCAGCCTCATCAGTAGTAAGACTTATGGATATGGGAGTTGAATCCTTCATGTTGGCCAATTCCCTGGTTGGAATAGTAGCCCAGAGACTTGTAAGAAAGGTTTGTCCTTTCTGCGGTGAATGGGGAGAGATGACAGATTCAGAAGAACGTATAGTAGGCCACAGGCTCCCTAGGGTTAAACATAAGGTGGGATGCCCACAGTGTAATAATACCGGTTATAAAGGCCGAATCTCTATCCATGAGATTCTTCCAATCGATAAGCATATAAGAGCTATGATCCAGCAGGGTAAAACTGCTGATGATATAAAAACTTATGCTATAAATGAACTTCATATGGATACTTTAAAACAGAGTGCTCTTAACCTGGTTGAAGAGGGTATAACAACCGTAGATGAACTTGTAAAAGTAAGCTATTACGATTAGAAAAAAGGGACTTTGTGACTGATTGTTCACATATTTTAACAAAAAGCATTTCATACTTTATACACATGTCACCAAATGACCGTTTTGGATGATCAAGTGATTCAAAAACGGTCAAAACACGGGGAAGAATATGTGAATGATGCATAAATGGTTTTGGTAAAAAGTGTGCAATAAGTCGAAGTTAACAATTTGTTAAAAAATCGGTCAAAACTGGCTTGCTTTGAAGATTTTCGGTTTGATATAATTCATTTATCAAATAAATGAGAGAGCAAAAACCGGTCAAAATTATTTATAATAAGGAGGAGAAAGTTATGAAGAAAAATAATAAAGGTTTTACACTCGTAGAACTCATCGTAGTTCTTGTTATCTTAGCAATCCTTGCAGCAGTTCTTGTTCCAGCCTTACTTGGATACATCGATAAGGCAAAGAAGAAGAAAGATATGAATGC
>JAFOIV010000020.1 GCA_017420535.1 Eubacterium sp.
AGGTTACATCAGAGGCAACAGGTGATGCAGAAGAGAAGAACACAGATGCATCTACTTATGACGGAAAAACTGTAAAGGTTTGGGTTGCTGATAATATCGTTGGATTCACAGAGCAGCAGATTGCAAAATTCCAGGAAAAGAACCCACAGTACAAGGGTGTTACATTTACTGTTGAAGCAGTAGGTGAAGGCGATGCAGCTTCAAACGTTATCACAGACGTTAAGGCAGCAGCAGATATCTACGGATTCGCACAGGATCAGTTAACACGTCTTGTTACAGCTGGTGCTCTTGAAGAAGTAAATCCAGATTATATCGCAGAAGTATCTTCAGCAAACGATGACGGTGCTGTTAAGTCTGCAACAGTTGGTGGAGCTATGTATGCTTACCCAATCACATCAGATAATGGTTATTTCTTATACTATGATAAGTCAGTAGTTAAGGATCCTTCAACTCTTGAAGGTATTGTTAAGGATTGCGAAGCAGCAGGAAAGAACTTCTACTTCGAAATCAACTCAGGTTGGTATCAGACAGCATTCTTCTTCGGAACAGGATGCACACTTACATATGATACAGACAAAGAAGGTAACTTCACAGGATGTAATGTTGACTACGCTTCAGATAAGGGTGTTGTAGCTCTTAAGAAGATGATCGAACTTAAGTCATCATCAGCATTCCAGAATGGTTCATCACTTTCAAATGCAACAAACGTTGGTGCAATCGTTGATGGTACATGGGATGCAAGCGCAGCTAAGGAACTCTTCGGAGATAACTATGCTACAGCTAAGCTTCCAACATTCCAGGGATCTGATGGAAATACATACCAGCTTTCAGGTTTCTCAGGAAACAAGCTTCTTGGTGTTAAGCCACAGGAAGATGCAGATAAGCTTCAGATCTGTGATGATCTTGCATTCTTCCTTTCTTCAGAAGAAGTACAGCTTGCTAGATTTGATGAAGTAGGTTGGGGCCCATCAAACAAGAATGCTCAGGCTAGTGAAAAGGTTTCAGCTAATGAAGCTCTTGCAGCTCTTGCTGCTCAGACTGCATTTGATATCCCACAGGGACAGTATCCTAATGATTACTGGTCACTTGCAACAGGTCTTGGTGATAGCGTAATTTCAGATACACTTTCAGCTAGCACAAGTGATGCTGATCTTCTTAAGGCTCTTACAGACTTCCAGAACACATGTAAGTCATACGCTGGTCAGTAAGATCAAATATATTAAAGAATTTAATATGGTTCACGGAATCATATAATGATTAATGCGGACCGGTAAAATATATTACCGGCCCGCTTTTTTAAGGAAAATGTTTGTTTAGAAATTGTAGTTAAAGCGGAGGAAGAACGTTATGTCAAACGTTAAGGCTAATTCTTCTGCAAAGGTTAGTCCGGTAGGTGCTTTTTTCAAGGCATTAGGTAATGATATTAAAGAAATAGGTGTGACTTTCGTAAAGGGAGATTTTGCAACAAAAATTTCTTTCCTTATCATGGGATTTGGTCAGTTCATAAGAGGCCAGATTGTTAAAGGAATCGCTTTCCTTGCAGCAGAAGTTTTATTTTTCTATTATTTATTCACAATTGGTATCGGGTATTTAAATAAGATTGATACTCTTGGTACTGTCAAAACTCAGAAGATTCGTAGAAAGACTGTTTATGGGGATAACAGTTTCATGATTCTTCTTTTTGGTATCTTAACAATTGTCGCTATTATTGCATTTATCTTTGTTTGGAGATTAAATGTAAAAGAAAATTATAACGAAGAGAAAATTCTCAAAGCCGGAAAGGCTTTGCCTAAGAATAAAAAGGTGCTTGCATCACTTCTTGATCAGAATTTCGATAAGACACTTCTTACACTTCCAGTAGCTGGTATTTTTGTATTTACAGTGCTTCCTATCATTTTCATGATCTGTGTTGCATTCACAAACTATGATAAGAACCATCAGTCTCCTACAAACCTTTTCACATGGACAGGTCTCAAAAACTTTAAGGAACTTGTTTCATTTGGTGGTGACGGCTTTGGTTCAACATTCTTTAAAGTATTATTATGGACACTCATTTGGGCATTCTTTGCAACATTTATCGATTATTTCATCGGTATCGCAGTTGCTATGCTCATTAATAAAAAGGGAATTAAATTTAAGAAGTTTTGGAGAACAATCCTTGTTCTTACAATCGCCATCCCACAGTTCATCTCACTTCTTTATGTTTCAAAGATGTTTGCAGCAGATGGACTTATAAACGGACTTTTAATGAAGTGGGGATGGATACATAAGGCTATACCATTCTGGACCAATCCTACACTTGCAAAGATCACAGTTGTAGTTATCAATATCTGGATCGGTATTCCTTACATGATGCTTATTGCAACAGGTCTTCTTATGAATATTCCTGCAGACCTTTATGAGTCATCACGTATTGACGGTGCAAATGCATGGCAGATGTTCAGATATATCACACTTCCATATATGTTATTCGTAACAGGACCATTCCTTCTTACAACATATACAAGTAACCTGAACAACTTTAATGTTATCTACCTTCTTACAGGTGGTGGACCACAGAACATCAAGTTTGCAGGTAATGCAGGTCAGACAGACCTTCTTGTAACATGGCTCTATAAGACAACAGTAAATGATACAAACTACAGAATGGCTGCGGTTATTGGTATCATGGTATTCGTTGTAACAGCTGTTATATCTCTTGTTGTTTATAACATGTTACCATCAGTTAAAGATGAGGAGGGATTCCAGTAATGAGCAAAGAAAATAAAACAAGATCAATGTCAGGAAAGAGAAAAGCAGGAAATGTTGCTGCTTATATAGCTCTCATCCTTATCAGTATCATTTGGCTTTTCCCATTCTTTGGAATAGTAATGCAGTCTTTCCGTTCATATCATGAAATGGGCGGTGGTATGGTTGACTACATAATCCCAAAGAAGTTCTCTCTTGACAGTTATAAAGCGCTTTTCACAGGCGAAACAAACTTCTTACTTTGGTATAAAAACACAGTAATCATTGCTTTCTGTGTAGCAGTTTTACAGACAATCATCATTGTTTGCGTAAGTTATGTTCTTTCAAGATCAAGATTTAAAGGAAGAACTTTACTTATGAGATTCTGGCTTGTACTTGGTATGTTCCCAGGATTCCTTACAATGATCTGCCTTTACTTCCTCTTAAAGCAGTTCGGACTTACACAGTCTGGTGCTATCCCTGGACTCATTCTTGTATCAGTTGCAAGTTCAGGTATGGGATATTATGTATGTAAAGGTTTCTTTGATACAATCCCTAAGGAGATTGATGAAGCTGCAAGAATTGATGGTGCTACAAGTTCACAGGTCATGATCAAGATGATCCTTCCACTTTCAAAGCCTATCCTTATCTATACAGCTCTTACAGCTTTCATGGCTCCTTGGAACGATTATATCTTCGCATCATACATTGCATTCGGTAACGATAAGTCATACAACGTTGCAGTTGCTATGTACAGATGGGTTAAGACAAATGACTATCAGGGTTATTTCACAAGATTCTGCGCCGGCGGTGTTTTAATCGCTGTTCCAGTAACAATCCTCTTCATGGCTCTTCAGAGATACTATGTTGAAGGTGTTACAGGTGGTGCTGTTAAAGGTTAATTATTTTAAAACAGGGTTTGACATAACAAGTGGCCGGCCGATTTGGCCGGCCATTTTTTATAAAAATTTAGCGGGTAAAGATGAACTTATCAACATTTAATTTTTTTCGAAAAGGGGAATTATGTTTAAGAAGAAATTATTAGCAGTAGCAATGTCATTTGCTTTTGTATTAGGAATCAGTGGATGTTCAAAGGCTAATACAAGCACTGAAAATGCAACTAGCACAGATTCAGTTACTACATCAACAGAGGCTTCAACAAGTTCAGAACTCGCAAAAGAGATGGTTAAAGTTGAAGCCGTAGATGACAATTACAGAAATTATTATGAAATCTTTGTAAGATCTTTTTATGATTCAGATGGAGATCATATAGGAGATCTTAAAGGTGTTACAGAGAAACTGGATTACCTTGCTGATCTTGGTATAAATGGAATTTGGTTTATGCCTGTGACACAGTCAACAACATATCATAAATATGATGTTGTTGATTATAAGTCAATTGATAGAGAATATGGCACAATGGAGGACTTTGATGAGCTTATGGAAGAGGCTCATAAGAGAGGAATCCGTGTTATCATAGATTTAGTCATCAATCATACTTCATCACAGCATGAATGGTTTAAGACAGCTTGCGAATATCTTAAGGGAATCGGAGATGGAGAACCATCGGTTGAGGAATGCAAATACTTTGGTTATTACAATTTTTCAAAAGAAAAGGTAAATGGAACTTATTATAAGGTTCCTGGTACTGAGTGGTATTATGAAGGTTCATTCTGGTCAGAGATGCCGGATTTAAATCTTAAAAATGAAACTCTTATGGCTGAGATAAAGGAAATCGCTGATTTCTGGATGGAGCATGGGGTTGATGGATTTAGAATGGATGCTGCGCTTCATTTTGAAGAAGGCGATGTTGCATCAAATACCAAGATATTAAATGATCTTTTTACTTATTGTAAAGAAAAGAATCCAAACTTTTATATGGTATCTGAAATCTGGTCAGATCAGAGTACTATTGCAGCTTATTACGCAAGCTTAACTCCTAGTATGTTTAACTTTGCTGTATCAGGCGGTGAAGGACCGATCGTTAAAGCAGGAAGAGGTAAATACAGTGCAGAGAAATTTGTAAATACAATGGTTAAGTCAGAGGAAACTTATAGCAAGGAAAACCCTGATTTTATCGATGCACCATTTCTCTCAAATCACGACCAGCCTAGAGTTGCAAATAATCTTAATGGAAAAACTGATGACATGAAATATGCAGGAGGCCTTCTTCTTTCTATGGGTGGAAGTCCATTTGTATATTATGGAGAAGAAATCGGAATGGCAAGTTCTGGTCAAAAGGATGAGAATAAGCGTCTTCCTATGCTTTGGTCAAAGGATGATACAACAGGAATCACCAATGCACCAACAGGGGCTGATAAGGTTGAACAGACTGTTGATGGTGTTGATAAGCAGACTGAAGATGAGAAGTCATTGTTTAATTATTATAAGAAAGCACTTAAGATAAGAAATGAGAATCCTGAGATAGCAAGAGGTAAGACAACTATTGTTGAAAAGCTTACTAAGGATGATCAGGCTGCGATAATCCGCACATGGGATGATAAGAAGATTGCAGTAATCTATAATACAGATGATGTTCCATTTGAAATGGATCTTCAAGGAACAGAGCTTGAAAACCTTAAGGTTGTTGATAGCTTAACTCTTGATGGTTCGGAAGTTGAATTAAATGGTACAAAGATCACTCTTCCAGCAAGAAGTATTATCTATCTTAAATAAATAAAAACGAAATAGAAAAAATTCCTCCTTACTTAATTGTACTAACCTAATGGTAAGGGGGATTTTTTTATGGAAACAGAGGGTTTTAGGCAGATTTGGTTTTATTATTTTTTGGAACTCTTTAGTTTATATCACAGAAATTTCATATAGAAAACAATGAAAACTTAATTGACATTGGTAGAGCAATTTGTTATATTTATAACAGAACAACCGATTGCGCAAGAATGAGAGAAGAAAGTCTTTTGTCGACGGGATCAGTAAACTCAAAATTTTGCGAAGCTTTACTAAAGAAAACTATTCAAATTTTTAAAAGTAACTGGAGAGGATAAAAATGGAAAATACATTTGTTGTAAATATCATTCACAGACCGGAACTTATGCCGGAGTATTCAGCCACAGTTACAGGACAGGGCAAAGAAGAGGATATTGCTGATAAGAAGATCTTAAATGAGTCACTTGATATCTTTAAATTCCAGCAGAAGACAGCTCATGATAATGGTCTTAAAGTTACAATTCAGATGACTTATGCCAGCCTGTTTAACGATGAGGCAATAGAGATCGCAAAACATGATCATGATACATATGGAGATGAGATCTCACTTTCACTTTTAGGACTTCCTTGTGAGCAGTTCAGAGATAAGTATAAGACTAAGGACTTCTGTATCTGGATGTTCTCTATGGAAGATAAGAAGAAAATTGTAAAAGACGTATTTGAAAAATTCTATGAGAAGTTCGGCTTCTATCCAGAATCAACAGGCTCTTACTACATGGATGCTGACCTTACAAACTATATCAAGGCAGAGTATCCATCAGTAAAATGCGCAATTGCGACCTGCTGGGAAGAAGGCCCTAAGGCTTATCACACATGCAATAATTCATGGTATACACTTTTTGACGGCGGCCCATGGGCTCCATGGATCCCATCAAAGCAGAATACACACGCACCTGCTGCAAATGAAGCTGAAGATAGCGGAATCGTAGCTATCCCACATCTTTCAAGAGACCTTATAGCATGTTATGACGGGAATGGTTCTAACTTCGGAACTCATCCACAGAACGTACTTCGTGGAATGATCTATGACACAAAGACCTGGGAATTCCCTTATCTCTTTAACCTTATCGATCAGTTCAGACATCTTGCTAAATATAACAATGGTTATGCATATAACATGATGTTTGTTGGACCAGGCTGGTTAAATAAGATGGGACGTTGGGAAGCTCCATATGAACTTCTTAAGAAGTCCTATGAAGAAGGTATGGGTTACTATGGTCAGTTAAAGAAGGAAGGCAAATTAGTTGATATGACAATGGCTGAATTTGCTGACTTCTATAGAGAAAATAAGACTTACGAAGAACCAGAATGTGCTCTTTGGAAAGACATACTTTATGGTTCAGATAAGCAGCTCTTCTGGTACACAGACCCATATATGAGAGCCTGCGTAAATATGGAACAGGGTGGTGCAATAGTTGACCTTCGTCCATATGCAGCTAAGTTAGAATGGCCTGTAGGAATCGGAACAAAGCATGTACAGGATGCTTCATATCCATTCCTTATTCAGGAAAAATACAGAGCGGGATACTTCACACACTATGCCGGAGAAGGAACATTAAGAAGTGCAAAGGTTTGCCACAATGGGGAAGAGGTTGATCTTGCCCTTTGCAGAAGCCATGCAACATTTAGCCAGGAAGGAAAGGATAGGATCCTTACTTTAGACCCTGTAGATATTGAATTTAATGATCTTACAGTTAAACTTCAGACAAAGATACATTTCCTTGAGGGATCTTCATCAATAAAAGTTGAGAGAAATATCCTTTCAATGACAGATCCTGATGCAGAAGTTATCATTAAGGAATATATCACAGCCTGCTACGGAACAACTGAATATCCTGAAGATATGACAGGAATCCTTCTTTCTGTAACAGATGGTGAAAAGACTGAAAAGATTGAATATGAATATAAGTGTAGAGAAGCATTTGTTGATGGTGCAAAGGAAGCTAAGGCTGTTGTTAACGCCATTGATACAGAAGTTACACTTACTACTGATGTTAAGGATGCTAAGGGATTTATCCGTGAAGGATATGCCTTCAGCCCAATGTTTACTCTCGGATTTGAGAAGAAGATTTCTGATAAGGAGGTATATTCAACATGGCTCAATCTAGCAAAGGCAAATTAAATTTCAGATGTCCATCATGTTTCCTCCGAGACCTGGATATCGATATGTTTTATGATAAGGATAAGAAGCAGTATTACTGCTTAAGATGTCAGTATGAAGGTACTGAAGAGGATGTGTTAAGAGATAATGAGATCGTAAGATTCCGTTATAAGCTTATGCATACTCGTATCACAGATCCTAAATTTTTTGATTAATATTTACTCCATAATTATTAATAGAATAAGGGACGTGCCATGCACGTCCCTATAATGCTATAAGGAGGTTTTAAATGAAGATAAAGAATTTTATTAAGGGTATGGATGTTTCCACTATAATAGAAGAAGAGGCATGTGGCGCCAGATACTTTAAGGATGGAAAAGAAGAGGATCTTTTTAAGATCTTAAAGGAATATGGAACCAATTCCATAAGGATCCGTCTTTGGAATGACCCTTATGATGAGAATAAAAATCCCTATGGGGCAGGAACAAATGACTATGAGAAGGCGGTAATTATTTCAAAACGTGCAAAAGATGCTGGAATGAGTACCCTGCTGGATTTTCATTACAGTGATTTCTGGGCTGATCCAGGAAAGCAGATTTTGCCAAAGGCCTGGAAGGGTTATAATGAAGACCAGCTTGAAGAAGCTGTTTTTAGTTATACTAAAAAGGTTCTTCTTGACCTTAAAGAAAAAGGCCTTCTTCCAGATATGGTCCAGGTAGGAAATGAGATTACCAACGGTCTTTTATGGCCAACAGGTTTAAAGCCTAATTTTGATCAGATAAAAAGATATGTCAGTGCAGGACTTAGAGCTGTAAAGGAAGTGGATAAAGATATAATCACTATGATCCATCTTGATAACGGTGGAAATGCACCTATGTATAAGGAATGGTTTGATGAATATTTTAAGAGACAGGGGGAAGACTTTGATGTTATAGGCCTTTCTTATTATCCATTCTGGCATGGTACCTTAGAAGACCTTAAAGCTAACATGCTGCAGCTTTCCGCTAGATATGGAAAAGAAATGATAATAGATGAAGTATCTACCGGCTTTTCAATGGAAGATTATTCCAGCTATGAAGGCCTTAAAGTTGAGGAAAGAAAGGGCTATGCAACAAGGGAAGAACTTGTGGCAAAGGTTCCTTATCCAATGACAAAAGATGGTCAGGCAGAGTTTATGAAAGATGTGATGAATCTTATTGTTTCAATAAAAGGTGCAAGAGGTTTTTATTATTGGGAACCTGCCTGGATCCC
Organism: Eubacterium sp.; assembly: GCA_017420535.1. Lineage (GTDB taxonomy): Bacteria > Bacillota > Clostridia > Lachnospirales > Lachnospiraceae > Eubacterium_Q. The sequence goes on from JAFOIV010000020.1 coordinate 8,807, forward strand.
GGTTCCAGGATGTGGATGGGCAAGTGATGCAGCTTTAGAGTATACTGGGGAGAAGGGTCCTGGTGGAAATGAATGGGCTAATCAGGCACTGTTTGATTATGAGGGAAACAGCCTGCCGACTCTTTCGGTAATTAGAGATTTTGAGGCCAAAATAGAATAGACAAACGGACGCCAAAATAGATGGCGAACGGACGCCAAAATAGAATAGACGCGAAAGAGCCCCCTCCAGCGGACTAAACATGTCCTTTGAAGGGGGCCTTTCGCGTCTTTATTATATTTTGGCTGTGTATCGCTGACTTTGTGATGCGTTCTGATTATATTTTGGCTGTGTATCGCCGACTCACGCCTGTATTTAGATATTTCTTACGGACTCCAGGCGTTTGTGGAGGCGGAGGAGGTGCTCTGATTCCTCAGCAGTAGCTTTTCTTCCGGAGAAATAATAGGTTGTATTTCCGGAGAGAAGCATGTCGTCAACATCTTTAAAATCTACAACTGAATCTTTATCATTAAGATCAATCTTTAAAACATCGGAAAGATGTTTTATGGTTCCTTTGTTTCCGTCTATAAAAGAAGTTGTTTCATCGAAATATTTTCGATAGTATGGCTTAAAATAATTAAAATGGGTGCAGCCTAAAACTAATGACGAATAGTCTTTGGATGAACGGTTGAAAAATTGTTTATCTAAATAACTTAAGACTGTTGCTTCGTCAAAGGTTTCATTTTCTGCGAAATTAACTAATTGTGGCATAGGAAGAAGATCTACTATATGGTCTTCATCAACTCTGTCTATAAGTCTCTTTAATTTGGTTTCTCTTAATGTGACAGGGGTTGCCATAACGAGTATCCTGCGGGAATCATTTGTTTCTACGGCTGGTTTTACAGCAGGTTCCATACCTATTATAGGAAGGGAATATTTTGACCTTAGATACTTTGCGGAACAGCTTGTTGCAGTATTGCAGGCTATGATTATAGCGTCACAGGATTTATCTATTAAAAATTTAACAATATCATCAGAGAATTGTCGGATCTCTTCTGGAGTTCTTGAACCATAAGGAACATGGTCGGTATCTGCATAAAATATGTATTCAGTGTCTTTTAACATATGGTATGCTTCATGAAGAACCGAGAGACCACCTATTCCAGAATCAAAAATACCAATTTTCATATTAATGCCTTCATTTTCTAAGAATAAAAGATATTATATCATAATAAGAAAATATTTGCCTATTTTATATTATAAAAAGATTAAAAAATAAAGAGAAATGGTGTACAATAGTAAGGTATGTTTTAAAATTATAGAGGTCAGCTATGGAAAATAAAAAGAAAAAAGCTGCATCATGTGATACATGTGCATATTATGTATATGATGACGATTACGAAGGCTACGTATGCGATATAGATATGGATGAAGATGATTTTGGAAGACTTATGCAGGACAGATCATTTCAGTGTCCATATTACACAAATGGTGATGAATATAGAGTTGTAAGGAGACAGGCATAATGGCTGATGAACTTTGTATTGGTGATCTTCGCCTTAAGTCAAGATTTATGTTAGGATCAGGAAAGACTTCAGTTTATACTCCTGAACTTATTAAGGCGGCGGTAGAATATGCTGGTGTTGAAATGATATCAGTTTCTATTGCTAAGATTGATACAGAAGATAATCCTATTCCTTTTATTCCTGAAAATGTGGTTATACTTCCTAATACCTTGGGAGCAAGAGATGCGGACTCGGCCATTACTATGGCAAGGCATGCTGCAGATTTAGGGTTTGGAAAGATTGTAAAACTTGAAATAATGCAGGATTCAAAGTATTTTCTTCCGGATGCCCCAGAAACTCTGAAGGCAACAGAAATACTTACTAAAGAAGGGTTTACAGTACTTCCTTATATGTATCCTGAAATTGTAACAGCAAGAGAATTATATAATGCTGGTGCTAAGGCATTGATTCCTCTGGCTTCCCCAAGCGGATCCAATAAGGGACTTCAGACCAAGGATTTTATAGAAGTACTGATAAGAGATATAAATCTGCCAATCATTGTTGATGCGGGAATTGGAAGACCATCACAGGCCTGTGAAGCTATGGAAATGGGATGTGCAGCGGTTATGGCGAAGACAGCCCTCTCAACTGCAGGAAACATAAGGATTATGGCAAGATCATTTAAGAAGGCGATTGAAGCGGGAAGAGAAGCTTATCTTTCCCAGGAGAGTCAGCAATAAAACTCTCATATAGGTTAAGGCAACTGATCAATCCTGAAAAATATCAGGGGATTATTTAAGAGAAAGCGAAGATATAATTATGAATTTAGCAAGTTTTAAAGAGAAAAAAATAGGACGTAATGATCCATGCTGGTGTGGAAGCGGCAAGAAGTATAAGGTATGTCATGAAGAATTTGATAGAAAGATTGACATGGCACGTCTTGCTGGACATATTGTACCAGCAAGAAAGCTGATAAAAACACCAGAACAGATTGCACTTATTAAAGAGAGCGCAAAGGTAAATGTGGAATGTCTGGATGTGGTAGCAGATAAGATCTGTGCCGGAATGAGCACAGAAGAGATAAATGATATCATTAATGAAGTCTGCAAAAAGCATGGCGCTATCCCAGCTCCACTTAATTATTGCGGATTTCCAAAGAGTGTATGCACATCAATAAATGATGCTGTATGTCACGGTATTCCATCAAAGGATGAGATCCTTATGGATGGTGACATTATCAATGTTGACTGCTCAACTATCCTTAATGGTTATTATTCAGATTCATCAAGAATGTTCTGCATAGGAGATGTGGATTCTGAATTAAGGAAACTTGTAGATGTAACTAAGGAATGCGTAGAACTTGGACTTAAAGAAGTTAAGCCATGGGGCTTCCTTGGAGATATTGGACAGGTTATAAATGACCATGCAAAGGCTAACGGTTACAGTGTTGTAAGAGAAATCGGTGGACATGGAGTCGGACTTGAATTCCATGAAGATCCATGGGTAGGATATACAACAAAGCGTGGTACAGATATGCTTATGGCACCTGGAATGATGTTTACTATTGAACCTATGATTAATGCCGGGGATCCGGATGTATTTGAAGATTCAGAGAATAACTGGACAATCTATACGGAAGATGGTTCTCCTTCAGCTCAGTGGGAGATTCAGGTTCTTGTTACAGAAACAGGACATGAAGTAATTGCCTGGTAGTTTTATAGAATTCATGAAAAAATAGGAAGTACATGTGTATACTTCCTATTTTTTATTGGAATTAACAAAAGAAGAGAAATAATTAGATGGTATTGCTTCGGATATAAAAGAAATATTATATGGATGGGGCAGAGAATATCACTGCGTTTTTGATCTTTTTGGAGAAATTTTCAATTTATGGTAGAAAAATTTGAGGATATTATATGAAAAAGAATGGATTTTTGTTGAGGAGGAATCTGGTTTATTCTTTCCAGCTATATTTTTAATATTAGGACTAATCTTGGCATTTTTGAAATTACACCGGTATACTGGCAGGAGAGTATAAAGTAAGTACCGCACCATGGCCATAGCATAAAAAAGGAAAGGCCCGAAAGCACATTTTTAGTGCGCTCGGACCCTTCCTTTTTTGGGCAACTGGCCATCTCCCGTTCATTCTTTTTCTATGGTGCAGATTTAAGGATCTCTGTTACTGTATCCTCATCTTTTTCGTTGTAGTTTTTAAATACCTTATCTAATTCAGAAAGAATGTCTCCGTCAATTTCTCCTTTATCAACGCCTTCCTGAAGGATTGCGATTGCTTTTTCATGAGGGAACCCTTTCTTATAGGCTCTTTCTTCAGTTAAGGCCTGATAGATATCACAACAGCAAAGCATTCTTTCTTCAAGGGAAAGCTGTTTTGCTGAAAGGCCGAATGGATATCCCTTGCCATCTAGTTTTTCATGATGGTGAGAAGCCCATTTGGCAACATTCTTCATGCCCTTTAAATCCTTAAGGATAAGGTATGTATAATAGGCATGCTGCTTCATAATCTCATATTCATCATCAGAAAGCTTTGCAGGTTTCTTTAAGATGTAGTTAGGGATCATAAGTTTTCCTACATCGTGGAGTGCACCAGCCAGGTAATACTGAATGGTCTTATCCTGATCAAAATTATAATGAATGGCCATGATCTCGGCTTTTCTGGCTACACCTAAAGAATGCTTACAGGTGTAATGAGATTTAAAGTCAATGATACGAGCCATAAGTGTTGCAAGGTTATGAACTTCCTGTGGGAAGTATTCATCTTCATAATGCTTAATGGAAGAACGAAGGAAACCATCTAATTTAAGAGGGTTCATAAATTTCATGTCCTTTTGTCTGAAGCTTCCAACAAAAGCATCTGCCACTTCTCTTGAAAAAAGTGATGAAGTATTTGATCTTACATAATATATGATATCTGAATAATTTGAATCCTCTGCGCGGGTGAGATTAAAGTTGGTCTCAACCATGTCTGCGAGATGGATTATCTGAGCTTTAACAGGAGTTCTATCAGCAATACGTCCAAATGGTCCAGATCCATCAGCATTTTCGTGATGAAGAAGAATTACATCACGGTTGTTTGTTCTAAATGGAAGGAGTTTAGTATTGATTTCACCGATAGTACAATGGCGCACAAGAAAATCATGGTCGGAATATCTTATACCATTGTTATAATTCATATATTCAATCTGTTCCTGATCAAATTCAGTAAGGGCATTATCATGGAGAATTGCATATGCAGCAAGATCTATCAGGTCTTTATCGGAAAGACCAAGAGCCTTACCCATAATGATAGAGATAGCTGCAATTCTCTTACTATGACCTGCTGTGACGCCAAGATATTCGCCTTCAGCAGCATCCAGACCAGATGATACAGCATATAAAATTTCATTAAGATTTATCTTCATAACTCATCCTTTATAATGCGTCCCATAAAGCTATTTTCACACCTAAATGATACCAAAATATTAATAATATGTAAAGAAATTCCAATTGATGAAGAAATAAGGCGTTGTAAGGGAGAATGTTTTTTGACTTTTGATATATTTGCCTTATAATAAGCATATAGAAAAGACTGAAATGATTTTATTTTGAATGAGGTAGACACTATGAAATTAATTCCTTTATATGATGTTATCATTCTACCTGATGTAACATTCTATTTTAAGAAAGAGATAGTTGATGAATGGCAGACAAGCGATTTTAAGGAGGGGGAGGAGATTGTCTTTGCCATATTAAAGTCTGATGTTGATTTAAAAGAAGCAAAGGCAAGCGATATTAGCGAGATAGGTGTTAAGGCAGTTGTTGAGATTGTAGATGCCGAAAGAGATATAAAGATAGTAACTAAGGAAAGAGTGACTATCCTTAACTGTAAAAAGGGTGAAAATGGCATTTTTGATGCAGAAGTAGAATTAAGACCTGAGACTAAAGACATTTCTGATGAAGAAGCCGGTGAGAGATTTGATAAGATAAAGAGTGAATATTTAAAATTCATTCAGCAATATCAGTGGGGACTTTGGGCAAGATCCTTTATGATCCATTGGAAAAATATGAATGAACTTTGCTGTTCCATGTCTAGTTATTTTGTGATCACTCCAGAAGAAAAATATAAGATAGTGGAGATTGATTCAGAAAAAGAAAGATTTGACTACATTGAAAATATTGCCTATGAATTTATGGAAATGGCAAAGGTCCATAATGAAGCTGAAGATGAGCAGCAAAAAGCCAATGAAAGCATCTATCGTGAAAGTGCTTTAAAGAAACAGATAGATATCCTTCAAAAGCAGTTAGATGAGATGCATCCTGAAAATATATCTGATGTGAGAATGTTTCAGAAGAAGATAGAAGAATCAGGAATGAATGAGCAGGCTCGTAGAGAGGCTGAGAAGGTTCTTAACAGAATGAAACATGAGGGGCAGGACGGCCATGAATATGGAATGCTCTATGATTATCTGGATTTTGCCACAGCCCTTGACTGGAAGAAAAAAGAGGCTGAAAGCATTGATCTTTCAAAGGCAGAGGAAGTTCTTGACAAAGATCATTATGGCTTAAAAAAGGTAAAAGACAGGATAATACAGCAGCTGGCGGTTATGGCGCTTAATAAAAAGCAGTCAGGTTCTATCCTTCTTTTTGTGGGACCTCCAGGAACTGGAAAAACCAGTATAGGACAGAGCATTGCTGAAGCTCTTGGAAGAAAGTATGTAAGGATATCTCTTGGAGGTATAAGAGATGAAGCAGAGATAAGAGGTCATAGAAGAACATATATAGGTGCTATGCCTGGACGTATCATGGAAGGCATTAAGCAGGCAGGCTCTTCAAATCCGGTTATGGTGCTGGATGAAGTGGATAAACTTGTCCATGATTTTAGCGGCGATCCAGCAAGTGCCCTCCTTGAAGTTTTAGATCCTGAGCAGAATTTCAGCTTCACAGATCATTATATGAATGTGCCATATGACTTATCAGATGTATTCTTTATCTGTACAGCTAATTCCCTGGGTACTATACCTGAGCCACTTCTTAATAGAATGGAAGTGATCAATTTCTCAGGATATACAGCGGTGGATAAATTTAATATAGCAAAGAAACATCTTGTTCCTAAGGCTATGAAAATGGCTGGTCTTAAGAAAAAACAGATAAATATTACTGATACAGCCATTAGAAAGATCATTTCTGATTATACAGCTGAAGCGGGAGTCAGAGGACTAAAGAAGAGAATAGATGACGTTATGAGATATGCAGCGGTAAAGGTGGTAAAGGGAGAAGAAAAGATCTCTGTTAAGCCGGATATGCTGCATGAATATCTTGGAAAACGTGGAATTATAAGAGAAGAAGTTCCTTCTAGTTTTGTTCCAGGTATTGTAACAGGACTTGCCTGGACTGAAGCTGGGGGAGAAATCCTTTACATTGAAACAAAAAAAGTTAAGGGACAGGGCAAGGTGATCATTACAGGCCAATTAGGAGATGTAATGAGAGAATCTGTTGAGATAGCACTTACAATAGTAAGAGGAATGTTACCTGAGGAAACAAAGGATATAGAAAAGCTGGATATACATATTCATGTTCCGGAAGGAGCTGTTCCAAAGGACGGACCTTCAGCGGGAATAACAATAGTAACAGCCCTTACATCACTTTTCACTAAGAAAAAAGTTGATCCTCATATTGCAATGACTGGAGAAGTAAGTCTTCGTGGATATGTAATGCCAATAGGTGGACTTACAGAAAAACTTATGGCTGCTACAAGAGCCGGTGTAAAGAAAGTATTTATACCAGACAGAAATGAGGAAGATCTAGAAGATATACCGGATGAAGTAAAGGAAAAATTAGAGATAGTTTCTGTTAAGAAGATAACAGATGTTCTTTCAAGCCTCGGATTAAAATAATCATTCCGGGAAACTAAATTTGATACGTGTAAATAAAAGTGTCTGGATTAATTGAGAAACCAGACACTTTTTTTGGCGTTTTTTCGATCAAATTTAGGCTGAATATATCAACTGTTTTTAGAAGTTTTGTGATATTGTATAAGATAAGTGAATATATTTTGAATGCTTTGTCATGTTGCACAAAAAAACGAAACCAAAATTGTTTAAATGGTTTCTTGTTAGGTTAGTAATGGTGGTATATTATAAAAAAATAGAAACTGATAAAATAGAAAGCAGTTTCTTGTCGGGAAACTAATTAATTATACACCACAAATAAACACACTAAAGGAGAGTGCAAATATGGGAAGAGAATTAAGAGAGAAAGTACTTGCGGGAGCTCTTATAGTTTACAACCAGAAGGGTGTTAAATTTACAATGGATGATCTGGCAAAGGAACTCAAGATGAGTAAGAAGACCATCTATACAGTGTTTGACGGAAAAGAAGAAATCTTTCTTATGGCGGTAGATTACCTCTTTAATTCGATTAAAGAAAGTGAGAGCGAAGTCCTTCGCGATGGAAGTCTTAGCACACTTGATAAGCTGAAGAAACTTTTGGGAGTTTTTCCGGATGCATATGCAAATGTTAATTTCAGAGATCTTGCGCTTATTAGGGCTAAATTCCCTTCTGTATATGAAAAAGTAAGAGAGAGATTAGAAACAGGATGGGATCCTACCCTTAACCTTATCAATAAGGGAATCAAGGAAGGTTCTATCAGAAAGAATTTAAATGTTCAGTTATTTAAGTCTATGTTCCAGGCGTCTCTTGAAAGATTCTTCCAGGATGATTTTCTTAAGGAGAATGGCATTTCATATCAGACAGCGTTAAATGATGTTACAGAGATATTAGTAGAAGGTATCAAACCAGTAGAATAATTGGGAGGATAAGCAAGATGATTGAGCGTTCAAAGATTATATTCGGTAATGAGATGAAAAACAGCACATATAAAAAAGCTGTCAGATCAAAGCAAAAGTATATAAAGAAATTTGGTGATGATTCCAATCGTGATTATCCTGCTTATACTGAGGAAAATCCATATATTGGAAATTCACTTGGGGTTAGAAATATAAGCCTTGTTAAGAAAGAAGACCAGGCTGGTTTTGACTTGGAAAAGGGTATTATAGTTGGAAATATCCGTATGGGATTTGGACATTACAGAATATCAATGGCTATGGCATCCTGTGCTAATGCTTTAGGATATCAGCCATATTGGATGGACCTTAATTCTTATCCAGAGACAACCTGTACCAAGGTGATTTCAGCCCAGAATGATCTTTATTCACTTGGATCAAGACTCTCACAAAAGAGCAAATTGTTTAATAAATTTGTTTGGGAACCTATTAATTATGAGGGATTTAGACAGCTCTCATACAATGCTGCAGACCAGAAGAATGCAGAACTTATGGCTCCGGTTTTTAAAAATGTACCTAAGGATATTCCTGTTATTGGTACTCATGTATGGCCGGCTCAGGCTGCTATACATGCAGGTATGAAATATGTAGTAAATGCTATTCCTGATAACTGGCCTATGGCACTTCATCTTGCAGAAGGATCAGTTCATACTATCCAGACACATTATGCATATCAGGGATACCGTGTCCTTAATGGCTTTAATAAGAATAAGGTTAATAAACCTATGCCAGAGAAGGATATTATCTATACAGGTCATTATGTTGATGACGAACTTGTTAAAAATATAGATATTGACTGCGAAAGAAGAATCGAAAGAAAGAAATCAAAAGCACCTATGAGATTCCTCCTTACTATTGGTGGAGCTGGAGCTCAGGGTGAGATCTTTAAAGCTATAATCGAGAAGCTGATACCTTATATTAAATCAGGTAAAGCTGCTCTTTATGTGAACGTTGGAGATTACAATAAGGTTTGGGACAGCCTGGTGGCAGATATTAAGGAACTTGCAGGACTTTCAACAAAGCATTTTGATGATTGGGCAGGAACCATTAAATTTGCTGAAGACGCTCTTACCGGAGAAGTAAAAGGCGTTCATGCATTCTACCATTCTAATATTTTCGAAGCAGTTTATTGCACAAATCTTCTTATGAGAAGTGCTGATGTACTGGTTACAAAACCAAGTGAATTAGCCTTCTATCCAATTCCAAAGCTTTTCATCAAGAGAGTTGGAGGACATGAGATGTGGGGAGCAATCCACTCAGCAGAGGTAGGAGATGGAACTCTTGAAACAAGAGATATTCCACATACACTTCAGATGGTGGACCTGTTCTTAAATGACAATGTTACATTAAAAGATATGTGCGACAACATAATCCGTAACAAGAACCTAGGACTTTATAACGGAGCTTATGAAGTTGTTAAGCTTGCTATGGGACTTAAAAAATAGTGACCAGGAGGGGAATTTATGAATTTAGGTTTTAAAGAGAAGGCTTCTTATGGCCTTGGAGCAATAGGAAAGGATATGGTATATATGCTTTCTGCAAGCTATATCCTTTATTATTTTCAAGATACACTTGGAGTAAGTTCAGTGGCAATGGGTATTATACTCTTGGTTGCCCGTATATTTGATGCGTTTAATGATCCTATCATGGGAGTTGTAGTTGCAAAAACTAACACCAGATGGGGTAAATTCAGACCTTGGTTATTTATTGGAACACTTACAAATGCAGTAATACTTTATCTTATGTTTGCAGCCCCTGTATCTCTTACACCGGGCGGACTTGTAGCTTATGCAGCCATTACCTATGTATTATGGGGCGTTACATATACTATGATGGACATTCCATATTGGTCAATGATACCAGCATTTACAAAGTCTGGTAAGGAACGTGAAGGGCTTACAACTTTAGCCAGATCCTGCGCAGGAGTTGGCTCATCACTGGTTGTTATATTTACAATGATGATCGTTAAGATGATCGGTGGTGCAGATGAAGTAAAGGGATTTAAATACTTTGCCCTTATTGTTGCAATACTTTTCGTTGTATTTATTACAATAACTTGTATCAATATAAAAGAAGAAGCAGACGTAAATATGGAAACAGCTACTGTAAAGCAGATGTTCAAGTCACTTCTTTCAAATGATCAGGCTATGACAATAGTTATTGCCATTGTCCTTATCAATTCATCAATTTATCTCACATCAAATCTTGTAATCTACTTCTTCAAATATGACTTTGGTGGAACTGGCTGGTACAACAGTTATACACTCTTTAACATGTTTGGTGGAGCAATACAGATTCTTGCTATGATGGTTGCCTATCCTTTGCTTCGTAAGAAGTTCTCAAATATAAAGATCTTCTATATCACTCTTGCCAGTGCAATCATTGGATATGCAGTACTTTTAGGAATAGCATTTACAAATATGCAGCAGGTATATGTGCTGTTTATTCCAGCATTCTTCATATTTGCAGCTAACGGAGTTCTTCAGGTACTTACAACTGTTTTCCTTGCAAATACAGTTGATTATGGAGATTTAAAGAACAACAGAAGAGATGAATCAGTAATCTTTTCAATGCAGACATTTGTAGTAAAACTTGCTTCAGGACTTGCAGCATTTATCGCCGCTATGTGCCTTGCAGCTAACAGTCTTAAGTCAGGTACAGAAGTATCTGATGCAGATGCAAAGATTGACTTCTCATTAAATGTTGCAGCTGCGGCAAAGACCGGACTTAGAATGACAATGACTATCCTTCCGGTTATAGGTCTTGTGGTTGCTATTCTGGTATTCAAAAAGAAATTTATCCTTACAGAAGAGAAGATGGTTGAGATTGAAAGTGAGATTAAGTCAAGAAACTCAGCAAAATAATTAAAATAAAGATAGGGATACTAAAATGATAAAAAAACTTGGTAATACATTTGTTCTTGAAACAGAAAAAACTACATATGCATTTCAGGTTATAGAAACAAAGCATCTTGCACATCTTTATTATGGAAGAAAGATAAGACTTTCAGAGGATGCAGCGGGTGTTAAAGAAGTGCATATCTTCCAGCCGGGAAATGGTATTTCTTATGATAAAGAGCATCAGAATTTTACCCTGGATGATCTTAAACTTGAAATGTCATCTTATGGTAAGGGTGATGCCAGAGAACCATTTATCTGTTTAACTCATGAAGATGGTTCAGTTACATCAGATTTCTTATATGAAAAATATGAGATAAAAGAAAATAAAGAAGAGATATGCGGCATGCCATCATCTTATGATGATGAAGGAAATGCTAGCACTCTTCTTATCACTCTTAAAGATAAAGCTTATGATCTCACATTGGTATTAAAATACAGCGTTTATCCAAAAGAGAATGTTATAACAAGATCAGCAGAATTAATAAATGACAGCGAAAATACTGTAAAGATAAGACGTATAATGTCAAACCAGCTGGATCTTGATGCAGGAGATTTTGATTTTACAAATTTCACCGGTGCATGGACAAGAGAGATGAAAAAATCTGTTATGCCACTTAAAGCCGGAAAGATAGTAAATAGCACTTATGTGGGAGTATCTTCAAACAGAGCAAATCCATTTACGATGATCTCGAGAAGAAATGCTACAGAGGACTATGGTGATGTTTATGGATTTAATCTTATCTATAGTGGAAATCACTACAGTGCTGCAGAGGTTTCTCCTTACGGAAAGATCAGATTTGTATCAGGTATAAATCCAGAAGGATTTGAATGGACTCTTGATAAAAAAGATACTTTCCAGACTCCTGAAGCTGTAATGACATATTCAGCAGAAGGATTCACAGGAATGAGCCATAATATGCATCGATTTGTTAGAAAGCATATTGTAAGAGGACAGTGGAGAGATAAGGTAAGACCTATCCTTCTTAACAGCTGGGAAGCGTGCTATTTTGATATCAGCGAATCTAAACTTCTTCGCCTTGCCAAGGCAGGAAAAGAAGAGGGAATTGAACTCTTTGTCATGGATGATGGCTGGTTTAAAGGAAGAAATGATGATAAGAGAGCTTTAGGTGACTGGGAGCCGGATCCAAAGAAACTTCCAGGCGGATTAAAGAGCCTCGCAGATAAGGTTAAACGCCTCGGGCTTGATTTCGGTATATGGGTTGAGCCGGAAATGATAAATGAAGACAGTGATCTTTTCAGAGCTCATCCAGACTGGTCTCTTGCTATTCCTGGAAAGGATCATTCAGAAGGAAGAAATGAAAGATTCCTTGATCTTACAAGAACAGAAGTTCAGGATTACATTATAGAAAAGATGTCGAAGGTTTTCTCGGCTGCGGACATTTCCTATGTTAAGTGGGACATGAACAGAAATATGTCAGATGTATATTCTGCTTCTCTTGATAAAGAAAGACAGGGAGAAGTAGCTCATAGATATATGCTGGGTATGTATAGAGTTATGAAGACTCTTACAGAGAAATTCCCACAGATCCTCTTTGAAGGATGTGCTGCGGGAGGAGACAGATTTGACCTGGGTATTCTTTCTTACTTCCCTCAGATCTGGGCCAGTGATGATACTGACGCCTTTGTCAGAAGTGAAGTTGAGACAAATTATAGTTATGGGTATCCAATGTCTGTAATATCAAGCCATGTATCTGCAACACCTAATCATCAGACTCTTCGCCGTACACCTTTAGAGACAAGATTTAATGTGGCAGCGTTTGGAGTTCTGGGTTATGAATATAATTTCCCTGATCTTTATGCAGATGAATTAAATCAGATCAAGGCTGATATTGAATTCTATAAGCAGTGGAGAGAATTATTCTTCTTTGGTGATTTCTACAGAGGTAGAAAGTATCAGGATGCTTCTGATATTACAGCTCTTGCTAATTTCACAGGAAATGAGCTTGAGTGGACTGTGGTTTCCCCTGATAAGAAAAAAGCAGCAGGGATGCTGATGCAGATGCTGGTTCATCCAAATTCAGAAACAGCAATATTTACTCCTAAAGGACTTGACCCTGAAAAGGATTATCATTTTTATAACAGAGCTTTAAAATATAATATAAAAGATTTCGGAAGCCTTATAAATGCGGTTTCACCAGTGCATGTGAGACCGGATTCATTTGCCCATAATATGCTGGCAAAGAAGGTTCATATGGATGGAGAATTAGAAGATATC
>JAFOIV010000131.1 GCA_017420535.1 Eubacterium sp.
AACTTCGAAGTAGAAGACTGGCATACGTATTTTGTATCAGAGAGCGGAATACTGGTACATAATGATGGCTGTGGAACAGGCACTCCAAACACTACTGAAGACACAAAGCAACAGGATACAGATAACATAACCAACCAAAGCACAAGTGCTCCTGATGGTAAGGGTGGAAGTGAGATTTTAAGTGGAACAAGATTTCCAGAGGATCCAAATCAGTTGTTCCCAGAAAACTATGCAGGATTAACAAAAGAAATAAAACCAAATGGTAATATAGATTTTACAGTAGAGGCAGGAGGGAAAACATATAAAATAGAATATCACGTTAAGCATTCAGGAGAAGGTCATTATGATGGTAACCATTATCATGTCTTAAAACTTGGAGAAACACCTAAACCAGGTAAAACTAAACCACCATTTTTTAGACTTCCTAATTTAGATCCAAATACACCAGCACAAGGTGGTACATTTGCACCAGGAGATTTATTACCTACAAGAAATAATAAGGGAGGGATATAAAATGGTTAAAGTGATTTGTATTGGAATGTATAATAGTGATGGGGAATTTGTTTCTAATAACTGGTATGAAGTACTTGATTGGATAAAAGTAAATTGTGATAGTTTGATTATTTACTGCCATATTAAATATGAAAAATTATATAAATTATATTATCAGTCATGTGACATTGATATAATGAAAACGCCTGATGAAGATATGAATGTTAAAGCATACAAACTTTATAATTTTAAAAACAAGTTTTGGGATTTAATTAAAAAAACAGATTTTTGTATAGATTCTGAGGAAGAAATCTCTCATTTGTTTTTTATGTATGGGGAACAACTGTTATGTATGCTTGAGGTGACAGATTATGAAAACTATATAATGGTTTACGATATCAAAAATAATAATATTAATTATTCAAGTATTATTTCTAATGCTAAGTATAATAAATATATATGTAATATTCATAAAGAAGATATAGATAGTTTGTCTGATGGGGAGGAATGGATTTCATATTAAAAAGATGATATGGCAAATGTTTCAAAATGAAGATAAAAAAGTATTTTTTATATCATTTAAGTATTAATATTACGGAATAATTGTAAATAAGCAGTGTCAATTGATTTAATGATACTGCTTATTTCATTCTACTCAATTACTTGTTCCTCATCAGTCCATCGAAATTGATTATCTGAATATTAAAGTGTCTGCTGATGATGGTCGTCAGTCTGTTTCTGGTACTCAATTTTTCGATAGGGGTATCGGCAAGCACTATTTATGATAGGCAAGAGGCAGATGCTTACATAACCATAAGCCAAAGACTCTCTGTCAAGGGTGGAAGTGAGAGTGTATTACCACCTAATACAAAGCCTGATTTTATAGTGACTCTAGAAGGAACTGTTATGGACACCAGTAAAAATTATAACTTAGTTGGCTCTGGAGAACAGGGCGACTGGTTTCAGATTCATAATTATGGTGAGCCAGAGGATGGTTTTGGTTTTCCTCATACACATAAGCCGCAATTAAATACAAATGGAACAAATACATCATATAAAAGAGTAGTCTCGAATACAACAGCAGCAGATATAGATTATGCTGATGAATTACTTAGAACAGGCAAAATGACTTTTAGAAAAAAAAGGAAGAAGGTGATGTGTGTGAGTGAGTGTATAATTTGCAAAGGTGGAAATATAAGCTTAATAAAAAAAGGTTTTCATATCAAGGAAATTGATGATTTTTTAAGCCGTGGGATTTTTTGGATTAGTTCAAATAATAATCAAGTATGGACTTTTGACTTTCTTGGAAAAGAGATTGATACAATCATAACTGAAGCTCAATCGCAGATACAGGAAGGCATATTGTATGAAGAAACGCTAATATATAAAGTTCTTAATATACTTATTGATAATCATATTTCTTTTGCAATGTGGTATGATATTTATATTGATGATTTAGATGTATGTAAATCCAAGAAAGAAGTATTGGAAACATGTTATAATCAAATAATGGATTTATCGGGAATGTGTGAAGTATATATAGTATATAATTCGAGTAATGGATTAAATAATGGTAAATACCATAAATAGGAGCATAAAATGTTAAATAAGGAACAGAATATTTTTTTCAATGAATTAGCACATATACAAGATTATTGTATAAATGTTACATTAAGTAAAGAGGATAAATATTGTAGTACTGAAGAACTACTAAAAGACGTTACAAGTGAAGTTATTTACAGAATAATGGAAATGATAGATGGCTACGGTGGAAAATTATCAAAATGTAATATCGTTAGTGTTTCAACAGGTGAAGTTATAAATGAAGGTATAGAATTACATGATAAATGTGCGGAGTTTTTAACTAATCCGTAATGGTTATTTAATGATTGTCAATACTTTAGCACCACCCACTCTCCCTCAAAGCCAACAAAAGTAAATGCAACCACCATCCCGAACCCGAAATAACTCTCTGCGAAGCAGAGTCATTTTATGAGGGTGAGGGTAGCGAGTTGCGGTAGTAACGAGCAAAAAATAGCGTTTTTAGCCCCAGTTGGGAATACTTAAGTAAAACTGAATAATGAATCTTCAGTTTAGTTCCATTAAGCTGATATGAGAGCACTCTTAGCAAAATTATTTTGTTAGGAGTGTTTTGCTTATGACTAAAATCAAATCTATTAATCCAAATCAGCTTTATATCGCTCAGAATGCCGAAGTATCGCTTAAGTTAGCAGGTAACACAGCACAGGTTACTTTTACAGCTGGAAAAACAGAAAATGCCCTATTAAAAATCTTTCAAAAGATGAGCTGTTGATTTGATACCTACAATAATAACGTATTGCTGTAAATGCGCCAGAGATATTATAATACTGATATCAAGCGCTTTATCAATCAGGATATACTTAGCGGTTCTGCAACATTAAGCCAGAGTCTTAACAGGTATGCATATGTTCAGGGGAATCCGATAAATTATAATGATCCGTTCGGCCTTTCACCAAGACAGATTTTACAGCCTTACGTAAATCTGGCACATGATATTCTCAGAACAGCAGCAATGATACCAGGACCTGTTGGCGCAATAGCTACTATATGTGACATTGGATTATCATATGCTACAGGTGATTTTTCAGCACTTGGTAAATCACTTCTGAGTGCGATAATAACGGGCGGATTTAAGACTTATATAAATAACGCATGTAAAATTCCAAAGGCTTTAAAATATATAGCTGGAACAGTTTTTGCTGGATATGGTCTCAGTATTATTTCTAAATCTTA
>JAFOIV010000132.1 GCA_017420535.1 Eubacterium sp.
GGAAAAGCATATACAATGCCCCCTCAATACATCCTCAATATACCCTCAATATATCCTGTCAGGTAATTACATCTCACCTATCTGATAGAGATTCTCTATTCCTTTCGTCATTGATTTTTTGTAGATCC
Organism: Eubacterium sp.; assembly: GCA_017420535.1. Lineage (GTDB taxonomy): Bacteria > Bacillota > Clostridia > Lachnospirales > Lachnospiraceae > Eubacterium_Q. The sequence goes on from JAFOIV010000132.1 coordinate 129, forward strand.
ATATATCTGCTATGGCAGATAAAACCAATACCACCACCGCTGTAATCCTTACACCTATTCCGCATCTTATGGCAATAAAAATAGCCAGGAATCCCAGTGCCGCAACTATTATCGCTATTGCCATGGCAAAAAATGTATTGTAGTTTTCTCTTAAGGATGAAAGAGCATCCTCCCATTCCAGCTTGGGATTTATTGAATCAATATACATTCCCATATAAGTTATAAAGAAAACTGCTGCAAGCATTATCGCTACGATAATAACTGACATCAGTACCCCTAAATGCGTATAGATACATCCCGCCACAAAGAAAGGCACTGTACCGATAGCACTAAAGAAGAAGCTGATCAGGGCTTTCGCGTTCCACTGGATCTTCATATCCACCGGAATATATTTAATAAATTCAATCCCCTGCCCCTCTCTTGAAAACGAATTAGATCCAAGCGAATTCATGGCAGTCATTATCACTGCGATCAGAAATCCTGCCGAAAGCATTATACTTTCCAAAGAAGCATTTCCGGTCCTATGGCTCATTCTATAGCTTTCAAGAGAAACAATGGAAATATCTATATTTCTCAGCTTAATTATGATAAATACAAATAAAGGCCAGATAAAAGTAGCTAAAATGCAATTGGTAAAGTAAACCTGGGTCCTTACAAGACTCCTCAGTTCCTTTAGGAAAAGCGTTGCCAGATGTGGATTCTTCTTAAATATCTTTTTATTCTTTTTTATCTGATTCTCCAGCTTTTCTGCTTTTTTTGCAGTTCCTTCTCCCATTACAGACACAGATCTTATATAAAACTTTTCAGCAATAAGAAGAAAAACAATTACAAATGCCACAGAAATTGCAGCATAAGAAATAAAATAAAGAATATTTCCTGTCTTTAGATATTTTCCAAACAGGATTATCTGCGGAAACAGGATCTTCATCATCTTAACAAATGCTATATCGCCCTTTGAAGCATTTAAGATAAACTCCTCTATATCTACACTGCTTAAGGATAAAATCGCTTCAACCATTACTACAAAGACAAGAAACATGAATATGAGTGATATCCTTCTCACCTGATCCTTATTCTTTATAAATTTCGTAAATGACATCATGAGTATCCCTATTATCGCGCATCCTGCCATAGGCGCAAGAGAAAGGAACAATCCACCAGATATTGCCAATATCCACTCTAAAATATTTAATCCCGCAGCAATGCCGTAACCTGTGATCCCAGCTATAACCAGCAGACACTGCATAACGCTTTCACCTATAAAAACCGCTGTAAACCTTGCCCCGGCTATCTCCCACGGATGTAAAGGAAGAGGCAGAAGTTTTTCAATATCCGATGAAAAATAAAGTTCGCTGAAAATCACATTTATCCCGAATATCACTGTAAATATTGATATAAAGCAAAGCATAAGAGTTATCATGAAACTCTTATCTCCCTGCTCCATAAGGCTTTTTGTGGCAAGGAAGGTGAAAATGCCGCTGACCACCACCACCGGGATCATTACAAAAACCACAGCAAATATACTCAAAGCGATATTTTTTATCTTTCGCCCTTTATCTTTAGGATCATCCATAGCATTGGATTTCAGTATAGTTTTAGTCAGCAGCCTGTACTTTGAAAAATAATTCATAGCTATCTCCTCCTATACTGTAAGTTCCATAAATATCTCTTCTAAGGTTTCTCCCTTATATTTATCTTTTAATTCATCCAATGTTCCGTAATAAAGCATCTTACCTTTATTGATAATTATAACCTTATCACAAAGCTTCTCTGCTACTTCCAGCACATGGGTTGAAAAAAGCACACTGTTTCCCTTATCTGCATGAGCTCTCATCATCGTCTTAAGCTTAAATGCAGCTTCCGGATCAAGTCCCACCATTGGTTCATCCAAGATCCATACATAAGGATCGTGTACAAGAGCCGCAACCACCATGGTCTTTTGTCTCATACCATGGGAATAACCTGACATTTTTTCATTTAAAACATCCTCAATCCCGAATTCCCTGGCGAAAAATCTGGTCCTTTCCGCCCTCTTTTCTTCATCGACATTATATATGTCAGCCATAAAATTGATGAACTCAAGCCCTGTCAGTTTAAGGTACATATCAGGATTATCCGAGATATATCCTATGATCTCCTTTGCTTTAAGGCTTTCTTCTTCCATATCGATGTCATTAATAAGCACCTTACCTGAATCCGGCTTAAGTATTCCGGTAAGCATCTTAATAGTTGTGGTCTTACCGGCTCCATTTTTCCCAATAAAACCAACAATCTCCCCATCATTAACTGTAAAGGAAATGTCATCCACCGCCTTAATATCTTTTGATTTATATGTTTTACTTAAGTTTTTAACTTTGATCATAAGAACTCCTTTGAACCTTAAAAGCACGACATAACACGTCAAATATAACTCCAGTTTAAGTATACAAGGATTATGTGAATATATAAAGAAAAACAGAGCAAACATCACACTAAGTGCAATGCCGCTCTGCAAAATGTAGCCATCATTAGCGGGACCATTTTCTTTCGGAATAAGTTTTTCAATCCTCGCGTTTTCGTCTCCAATCCTCTTCATTTTTAATAAACAATACCTTCATATAATCCATCTTTTGAGGAATAATTCTAATAATTTCAATATAATCTTCAATATATCTGTCTGCTGTATCATAATCTTTTGAAGCTTCAACTACATCATCCCAAACTGCATCTAAATCTTCAAGTGATCCAGAAGAAAATCTTAAAGTATAACTCAACTTTTGTTATTCCTCCTATTTTTTAGATGCATTCTAACTTCTTCCTCTGAAATCCAGCCCTTCTCTTCTGCTGAACGAATTCCAGCATTCAATTCACACATTAACTGAATCATCGCATCAGCTTTTTGAAAATTCTCCTCATCTTCTATAGTCCTTATACTATATGAACCATGACCATTTTTTGTAAGATATACAGGTGAACCATCTTTAACTTTTTCAAGTACAGCTCCATAATTTCTTAAATCTGATACCGGTGTAATTGTAGGCATAATCTTCACTCCTTCCGTCAATACATTTCTTATGCTGTTATTATATCATAAAAAAATAGACCTGCCATGAACATTCGTAAAAATCTTCGAAACTTCTTGGATGGTAGCAGATACTTTTGAGAAAGGATTATTA
>JAFOIV010000133.1 GCA_017420535.1 Eubacterium sp.
AGTGGTAGGACGAATAACCAATCCACAGCATCCTAAACATCATAGTCGAACCTATAGAAAAGGTAAAGAAAAGACTATGACTTAATAGTTATAAAGACCTTGGAGAGGGTCTCTAAAAACTACTACTATATAATACGAGGACGTGATATAATAAGAAAAAACGTATAGAGAGTAATATTTTTCCAGATTCAAATCAGCCTACAAAGAAACGAGGTAAAAAGTAATGGATATTATAAAGTTTAGAGAAGTTATAAAACAGCGCGAAGAAACCAATGATGAATGGACATATGGAGTTGAGCAGTGCTGGAAAAAAGAGATTGAAATTCTCACTGAGGATATTCCTTCTACAATTAGTTTTCTAAAAAATGACTGTACAGCGGAAGAGTATTCGTGGATTAGCGAAGTAATTGATGATGTAGTAGAGAAGGTTCCAAGCAGAGAACTTATTCAGTGTTATAAAGATCTCATGATAAAGTTCCCAGAGGAATGCGCCAAGTATAATATTGCAGGAAGCATTGAAAGTGCAGAGGCGATACTTACATGGGAGGATGAAAATGAAAAAAAAGGTTGAAAATTTAGTAGATGAGGGATTCAGAATCGACCTTGTCGAAACAGCCTTTTTTGATGGTAAATTTGAAATCCCTCATATAGATGCACCAAAAGAGATAATTATTCCAAAAGGAATGATTCCATTTTCTATTAGAGAACGCAGTACAGATAAAAGTGATTTCATATGTTTTTATGAACATGATAAAAACTTCAGGGAAATTCTTACTGATACTGAGGATTTTGTAGATGATTTGAAAAGGTATCCCGGAGTCATATCGCCAGACTGTTCATTGTATATCGATGCTCCATTATGTGTACAAATAGCAGATATTTATCTTAATAGAGCTGTAGAATACTATCTTTCACAGCAGGGGATATATGTGATTCCTAATATAAGATGGGGTGACGAACGTACATATACAGATGCATTGTTTGGAGAAAAGGTTGCCTTTCAGGGTGTTGATAAGCATAGCATTGTATCTGTTGGTACTTATGGGCAGGTAAAGACAGCTGAATCTAAGAGGTATTTCAGGGAAGGTCTTATAGCAATGTTGGACGAATTAGAACCACAAGTGGTTTTAGTCTATGGTAGTATGCCAAATCAAATATTTGGAGGCCTGTCTGATAGGACCAAGTTTGTGCAGTTTCCGGATTGGATAACAAGAATGAAAACCACAAAATAGTTGTGCATCTTAACCGGTTTGATAACACTTCCATGATAATAATTTGATAACATTAGCTGATATAGTCCGTGTGATATGGACAGCTGAAACCAAATGGAATCAAATCGTAACAGAAAACCCTAACAAAAATGTTTAAGACACAGGTTTAGTTAGGGATATGGAGTAGCATATAAACTACGGGAGCCCGCATAAATAGCGGACTCCCGTAGTTTATGTCTACATTTCGTCTATCAAATCTTGTCATGATAAACTTTGTTGAGAAATATATTTATAAAGATTATAATTTACATGCCGATATATAGACTAAGTTAGGATTTTAAACTAAATATTTGTAAAAAGGGGGATAGTGATGAATAGAATTGTAAATGGCATAAATGTTAAATATGAACGAAGTGAAGGTATTAATCGAAAAAAAAATAAGTGGAAGTTAACCGATTCTATGTCGGAGCGGATAAAAGAAATGGCAAGAAGTGATGCGCAAAAGTCAGTTTATATGGGAGAAGCGTATCATAATTTGGTAAGAAATGAAGCTTCTAAAGTCGCACCAAACAGAGGAGCTGCGATTGCACAAGCGACTAGGCTTATGAATCAATCGGCAGCACAAAGAGCGAGAAATGCTAAGATTGTTCAAGAGGCTGGAGATAAATGGCTTTGTTTGTTAATGGGGTTACCTTATAAAGCTAAATTTGAAGATGGACCACTTGGAACAGGAGCGCATATTTTTGATGAAAATGGTGACGAAATATTAACATATACTCCAAATGTAGGATGGCATCAACGGTCTACGAAAGAAGAGCAAGAAGTATTTGATACAATGAGAGCGACTTATTATGAAGCTTTTCATGAAGCAAGAAAAAGAGTGTAAACGAAGAGAATACATTTGGAAATTTTGATGTAAAGGCGTAGAATAGTTGTATAGATAGAACAGAATAAGGGAGGTTACTTATGAGAAAAAAGATTAAGAATTTTGTTGCGTTGTTTTTGGCTGTGATGTTGATGGTGGTTATTCCAATTAATGTTAATGCTGCTTCAACAACATCAAGGACAATTACATCATCAAAAGCAATGTCCATTGCTTTGCAACCTGGGAAAACAGGTGATTCTAATGAAATTACATTTAATTTTAATTCGCTTCCGGCAAATGCAGTTGTCACAGAGATTAAAGTGGATGCTTCGAATGCAAGAAATATTGGAGGAATGGGAGCAATATTAGCGCAATCAATAACGATTACTAATCCTGATGGGGAAACAAAAACAGCAACATGGGGACGAGGTAATGTTACAAAAACTACGGCATTTATAAACGATGGAGCACGAGGAACATGGTCTGTTTATATGACAGGTAGAAATATTGCATCACCATCTTCAGGACCTAGGTTTATTGGTGGTGTAAAATATTCATCAGTTAAAATGACTATTTCATATGTTTTAGAATAAGAAAATGGGAACCTTTAATGGGTTCCCATTTTTGTCCCAGAGCTGATACAGTTCACGTGATATGGACAGCTGAAACCAAATGAAGTCAAATCGTAACAGAAAACCCTAACAAAAATGTTTAAGACACAGGTTTAGTTAGGGATATATCAATATCGTGCAAAAGATCCTGTAACAATTAATACTGGTGAGACACCACCAAAAGCAGAAGATTTAATTGACGTGAAGTTGTGGAATCAGAAGCATGGAAGAAATTTCATTATTTTAGGAATCATGTTGTGGTGTACATTTGTTGCGGGAGGATATGTTTTATCAAGAATAAATGTAGTGATAGCCATAATCATAATAATCGTTGCTGTTATAGTTGAATTTTTTTGGGTTGATTTTCAGTACAAAAAAATGAAAAGAGAATATATAAAATAATAGGCTTTTTATCACGGCCGGGGAATACCCCGTCCGTGATAAAGCCTCCAGCGGGATGTGCACGGATTTGCAGAGGAAGACCGCTAAAGCGGTCGCAAATCCGGCACCAAGTCCGCCGGGAGCGGACTTGAATTAGGCGGAGAGAAATCTCCGCTTTTTTGTATCATGGGAAATTGCTTTCTTATATAGTTGAAAAGTTCAAATTTTCATGTTAAAATAAACCACACAATGAGTGGCACAATAGGAGGCTATCATGGGAGATAAAAAGGAAGAATTAAAAAACCAGATAGAAACATTGAAGAATATTAGAGCGGATTTGGGGCTTAATCGTAAACAGTTTTCTGAATATATGGATATTCCGCTTCGGACATTAGAGGAATGGGAAGCCGGAAGAAGAAAGATGCCGGACTATGTTTTGAGATTGATATTGTATTATTCAAAAATGGAAAAGATTTTGGATGAGAAGGGAAGTGTCAGGAGGGAGGATATAGATGGAACAGAATAATGAGATAATTTTATTTGAAACATCTGATAAGGAAGTGACTTTGTCTGTGCCGATGGATGGAGATACGGTATGGCTTTCGCAAGCTCAGATGGCAGAGTTATTTGATACAACAAAACAAAATGTGAGCTTGCATGCAAATAATTGTTTTAAAGAAGGAGAGTTGGACAAGAAATCAGTTGTCAAGGATTTCTTGACAACTGCATCTGAGTGCGCCTGGCGGCGCACGTTGCTAATGGGTGAAAGTCCCTAATCTACCCTAGTAGTGGGAAGGATACAGCCAAGACCAAGGGTGTCCATCGTGAGGTGGAATCTGAAGGAAGGTGGAGGCAAATCTCTGGTCTGACG
>JAFOIV010000021.1 GCA_017420535.1 Eubacterium sp.
AATCTGCAGGCAGATTATGTAAGGGCAGGATATAAAACTGCTATGATTGGTCATACATCCAGCGTTATAGCAAATTTTATCCAGCATATACTTGACCTTCTTATTCTTTCTGTAGGGGCAAAGCTAGTTATAGATCAAAGGTTAAGTATAGGACAGCTGGTAGCATTTAGAATGCTTTCTGGAAGAGTTAGTGGACCAGTGCTTAGACTTGTTCAGCTTTGGCAGGAATACCAACAGGCTAAGTTATCAGTTGAACGGATAGGAGATATATTTAATTCTCCAAGAGAAGCTCAGTCAAAACAAAAAATTGAGAAATTACCGGATATTAAAGGACGCATTTCATTTAATAATGTGCATTTCAGGTACAGGATTGATGGAAGTGATGTGCTTCACGGAATAACATTTGAATTAAAAGAAAATAAGATATATGGTCTTGTAGGACGTAGTGGATCAGGTAAGAGTACTATATCGAAGCTTATACAGAGATTATATATACCTCAAAGCGGAAAGATAACTGTAGACGGGATGGATATTTCCCTTATAAGGCCGCAGCTTTTAAGAGAGCGTATAGGTGTAGTATTACAGGAAAATTTTATGTTTAATGGAACTGTTGCGGAGAATATATCTATTCACTGTCCTAATGCAGGAATTGACAGAGTTATAGAAGCTGCAAGGATTGCTGGAGCCAATGATTTTATAATGGAATTAGAGGAAGAATATAATACTGTAATAGGTGAAAAAGGAGTTGCTTTGTCCGGTGGGCAAAAGCAACGAATAGCTATAGCGAGAGCCATAATCAATAATCCAAGAATCCTTATTTTTGATGAGGCAACATCTGCTCTTGATTATGAATCTGAAAGTATCATTCAACATAATCTAAAGGAAATATGTAAAGGGAGAACGGTTCTTATCATTGCCCATAGACTTTCAACACTTGCATCAGCGGATGAGATACTGGTAATAGATAAAGGAAATCTTGTGGAGGCTGGTCCACAGGACAGACTTCTTAGTCAAAATGGCCTTTATACTCATTTATATAATAGTCAGATGAGAGGAGAGGTGGATGCATGAATAAGCATATTGAAAGACAGTTAAAGACAAGGGAGAAGAATCTTAAATTTGATTTTCTTCCTTCTATGATAGAGATAATAGAAAAACCTGCAAATAAGGTGGTTAGTATAATCCTTTTTTTGATAATCAGCTTTATAATAGTTACTGTTATATGGGCTTGTTTCTTTAAGATAGATATAAGTATCACGGCCCAGGGATCTGTAAGTTATGAAGAAACTGTTGTTAATATTACTTCTTTAAATTCGGGAGATATCATTTTTGTTGGATGTAAAGAAGGTCATGTAAATGCTGGAGATATTATATGCGGATTTTCATCAGAAGCGGAAGAGGAAGCACTTTTAGATTATCAGCATAAACTAAAAGTGGCAGAGATTAAGAAAAAGGTATATGAAGTCTTGTATGAAAAATATAAGAATGAAGATTATACATCCATAGATTTAGAAGAATTAAAGGAGAACTGTCTGGATGAAGATCTTATAGAGAATGAAGAAAAAGTAGTAGAAGAGATTGTTGAAGAAAATGATCTGTTCCTTTCAAGACTTGAGATAGAAAGTCAGGATAATCAGCTCATTCTAAAGAAAAATCAGATCCTTAGTGTGAGCAAAAATATAAATGAACTCGATTCTGATATAATGGACTTAAATGCTAAGATCAAAGAAATAAACACAACCCTTGACAGTAAGACTGTAAAGGCATCAAAAACAGGAACTCTCGTTTTACAGGATGATCTATATGAAGGAAAAACATTAAAACAGGGAGATGTTATAGGTTATATAATTCCTGAGAATAAAGAATATATATTTACGGCTTATATCGCGGATGAAGATATAACAGAAATAAAGACTGGAGATAAGGTGGATATAAAGATTCAGGCTTATTATGAAGACACGCATCAAGTTATATCGGGTGTGATAAGTGATATAGGGGATGTTCCTCTTAAAACAGAAGATAGAGGTACTGTCTATAAGGTAGAAATAATGCTAAATGAGGATGTATCAAATCTTAAATTAGGTATGGAAGGTACCGTAGATATAATAACAGGAAAAAGAACTGTGATGGATTATTTCCTCGAACCATTGATTGATGGGGTTAAGGGAAGTATGAGGGAAAAATGATAAAAAAACAACCTCCTCAAGCGGACTAAGAATGTCCTTTTGAGGAGGTGTTTTTTTAGTTTAATGAGGTCGAAAGGGGAGCCATAGTCCCCGTGACTTATTCTATTATTGGCGTGAATCCATCGGGATATATATGTTTTCAGGGGCGATGGATTTATAAGCAGGACGGATGATCTTTCCGTTGTTGGCCAGTTCTTCAATTCTATGAGCTGACCAACCTACAATTCTTGCCATTGCAAATAGTGGAGTGTAGAGTTCCTTTGGAAGTCCAAGCATGGAATAAGCAAAGCCTGAATAGAAATCTACATTTACACATACACCTTTATACATCTTACGACGTTCTCCTATTATCTCAGGAGCAAGTCGGGCAACTCTTTCATAAAGAGCAAATTCTTCTTCGAGACCTTCGTATTTTGCAAGATCCTCAACATAACTGTGGAAGATCTCAGCTCTTGGATCTGATTTAGAATAAACTGCATGTCCAACGCCATAGATAAGTCCTTGTCTGTCAAAGGCATTTCCTTCAAGAAGTGAATTAAGATAATCTATTATGGCACCTTCATCTTCCCAGTTTGTTACATGCTGTTTTAAATCTTCAAACATTTCAACTACTTTAAGATTGGCTCCGCCATGACGAGGTCCCTTAAGGGACGCGAGAGCAGCGGCAATAGCAGAATATGTATCTGTCTGAGTCGATGTAACAACATGAGTTGTAAAGGCTGAGTTGTTACCTCCGCCGTGATCCATATGAAGCACAAGAGCTGTATCAAGAGCTTTAGCTTCTATATCACTGTATTCCTTATCTGGTCTAAGTAAATGAAGTATATTCTCTGATATGCTGCCTTTTTGAAGTGGCTTATGAATAACCAGACTGTCATTTAATTCATAGTGTCTATAGGCCTGATAACCATAAATAGCGATCATTGGAAAAAGTGAGATCAGCTGCATGCTCTGTCTAAGAACATTAGGCAGGCTGATGTTATTGGCCATATCATCATAGGGGTGAAGAGTAAGAAGGCTTCGCATCATAACATTCATCATGTCAGATCCAGGAGCTTTCATAACTACGTCACGTACGAAGTTTTTAGGGAGACTTCTGTAAAATATAAGCTGATCTTCAAAAAGCTTTAAATCTTCTTTATTTGGAAGTTCACCAAATAAGAGGAGATAGGCTATTTCTTCAAAACCAAAACGTTTTTCTTTTTTATAGCCTTCAATAAGATCGTGAATCTCATATCCTCTGTAGAAAAGGCGACCGTAGTCTGGTAGCTCTTCGCCGTCAACAAGTTTCTTGGCACGTACCTCGGCTACATTTGTGAGACCGGCAAGTACGCCCTTACCATTGAGATCACGGAGACCACGCTTTACATTATATTTTGAGTAAAGCGAAGAAGGGATCTGATCATTTAATTTTGTCTTTTCTGCTTCTGCATATATCTCCGGTGTGATGGCGGAATATGCATTAACTTCCTTGATAGTAATCTCTGCTGCCAAATTGTTTCCTCCTTTTTTTCAACCTTATGTAGCAATCCATAAAATGGATAAAATAATGAGCTTAATTGTTATTATCTTTCTGTAGAGCGAACAGCGGTTCTGAGCTTCGTAGAGTGAGCTCTTGGATTTCTGTAACACTCATCCTTTGAAGGGCGAATCACAATATCCTCAGTATCAACGTAAATATTGTTTAACTTTCCCTCTTTAAATAGTTTTTTTACCATTCTGTCTTCCCCTGAATGGAATGTCAGTATTGCAATCCTTCCGCCAGGAGCCATAATGCCAGGTAACTTATTTAAAAATTCGTATAATACTTCGAATTCCTGGTTAACTTCTATTCGTAAAGCCTGAAAAACTCTTGCATAAGTTTTTCTATATAGTTCTGATCTTTCATCTTTACTAAGGACTTTTATTTCTTTATTTTTATCTAAAGCGCTGCTTATCATATTGCAGAGTTCCTTAGTGGTCTTAGGGACTCTGTTAAGATGCTGGGCTTTATCTAATTCCTTAGCTATGTCCAGAGCGTAGGTTTCGTCAGAATTCTCCATTAGTATACTGATAAAGTCTTCAATTGTGATATCTTTTAAAACCTCAGCGGCGCTATTTCCCTTTTCAGGATTAAATCTTAAATCTAAAGGACCGTCTTCTTTCCAGGTAAAACCTCTGGATGGATCATCTAGTTGCATTGATGAAACTCCAAGATCTGCTAAAAGAAAATCAAATGGTCCGTACTCTGCGGCAACTTTATCGATATCCCTGAAATTGATATGTACAGGGGTAAAGTCTTTCTCATTAAAACCTTTATTTCTTACTCTTTCAGTAGTCTTTTTGATCTCGATAGGGTCGATATCAAGACTTACCAAATGGCCGGTATGATCAAGCTTTTCTAACATCTTTGTTGTATGCCCGCCGTAACCTAAGGTACAGTCGATTCCTTTTTCTCCTTCCTTTATCTGAAGGAAATTCAGGATTTCATCTACCATGATAGGTATATGGGTCCCTGCAGGAGTGATTCCTTTATTTATTACATGTTCCTGCTGGGATGTATATTTTTCAGGATTTAATTCCTTATATTTTTCATTAAAATGTTTTGGATATTTACCACTATAGTGTGGTCTTCTTTTGTGTTCGTTTGTCATAGGGTTCCTTTGTTTGTATAAATAAATAAAATTTTTGAATTTTTCACACAGATAAGGAATATTATAACAGATTTTTCGGATTCTTTCCAAATTCTTTCAATTTTTTTTACATTCTTTCATATGCAATAGAAAAAAATGAAAATGGCGCTGCTGGTTGACTTTTTACTGTGTAAGTGGTAGCTTTTTAATGTTAGGCTTATATTAGGATAAGTCTCGGAATCTAGCAGATATACTTTAAATTTAGATTCGTTTTTTTTAGGAGGTAACTAAGGATGAAACTTGCAAATCTTGTAGGAGATCGTTTCAAAGAAAGACCAGCGGATTGTGTCGTTGACAGCCATGCCCTTATGGTACGTGGCGGTTACATTAAATATGTTGCAAATGGAATTTACTCATCATATATGCCGCTTAAGCGTATTACAAGAAAGATCGAGCAGATCATGCGTGAAGAGATGGACGCTATAGATGGACAGGAAGTAACATTTCCAGTTGTAATGCCAGCAACACTTTGGCAGGAATCAGGCCGTTATTCAAGCATCGGTGCTGAAATGGTCCGTTTCACAGATAGAAATGATTCAGGCCTTGTTCTTGGAATGACTCATGAAGAGGCTGCTGTTCAGCTTGTTAAGGATTTCGCAAAGACTTATGCAAGATATCCTTTTATGATATATCAGATTCAGACAAAGTTTAGAGATGAGGCTCGTCCAAGAGCTGGTCTTATCCGTGTTCGTGAATTCACAATGAAGGACGCTTATTCATTCCACACAAGTCAGGAAGATCTTGAAGATTACTATGCAAAAGCTTATAAGGCATATGACAGAATCTATGCTAGATGCGGCGTGCCTGAAGTAATCGCTGTTAAGTCTGACTCAGGTATGATGGGAGGAAGTGTATCACATGAATTTATGCTCCTTACACCAATCGGAGAAGATTCTATCGCAATCTGTGATGAATGCGGATACAGCGCAAATATGGAAGCTGCTCCATCTATAATTGAAGTAAACCGTGATGAAGTTTCAAATGAGATAACAAAGGTTGCAACTCCAGACCAGGAATCTATTGAAGATGTATGCGCATTCCTTAATGTTCCTGTAGAAAAGAGTTGTAAGGCAGTTGTATATCAGAAGAATTCAGATGATTCTTATGTAGTTATCTTCCTTCGCGGTGATCTTGAAGTAAATGAAACAAAGGTTACAAACTTTATTGGAGATAACATCCATCCTGCAGTTATTACAGCTGAGTCAGGACTTTGCGCAGGTTATATGGGACCATTTGGCCTTGATGCCAAGTGCACTGTTCTTTATGACAGTTCTCTTAAGGGCGCAAATAACCTTGTAGCAGGCGGAAATGAAACAGGTTTCCACTACACAGGTCTTGATATGGAAAGAGATGTAAAGGACGCAGAGTTCGGTGATTTTGCAAAGATCATTGACGGCGGTATCTGCCCTAAGTGCGGTAAGAAGCACATTCATATCCATAGAGGTATTGAAGTTGGTAATATCTTCCAGCTGGGCACAAAGTATACAGAGTCTATGAATATGACATATGTAGATGAAAAGGGTGAGAGCCATTATCCTATCATGGGCTGCTATGGTATCGGCGTTGGAAGACTTGCAGCATCAATCTGTGAGGCACGTCATGATGATTATGGTCCAATCTGGCCAATCACAATTGCTCCTTGGCAGGTACATATCTGTGCGCTTCGTGCTCACAATAACCCGGAAGTTAAGGCAGCAGCAGATAAGCTTTATAATGACCTTTTAGCTAAGGGTATTGAAGTTATCTATGATGACAGAAAGGCTTCAAACGGCGTAATGTTCTCAGATGCAGACCTTCTTGGTGTTCCATATCGTGTTATTGTTTCACCTCGTAACTTAGAGGAGAATGCAGTAGAAGTTGTAACAAGAGATAAGTCACTTCAGGAAAAAGTAAGTTTAGAAAATGCAGCTGATACTATCGCTGAGATGGTAAGAAAGGCAATAAATGATTTGAATTCAATACAGTAATCGTTTAACGCTGTGTTGCACTAAATTTGGATAAATGTGAATGAAAAATGACAGAATATTTATATTCTGTCATTTTTTTAAATGATAAAATCTTTTAGTAATTATTCATTTGTGGGAGGAAAAAATGTCAAATATTAATAATGATAAGAATGGTAAAGAATTTAAACCATTCGTTTCAGCTGATCAGGTACTTCCTGAGATGACTCCTGTGGCCATCATAGTAGGTATCATTTTAGCGATTGTTTTCGGTGCAGCTAATGCATATTTGGGACTCAGGGTTGGTATGACAATTTCAGCATCAATACCTGCGGCTGTACTTTCTATGGGAATAATCCGAGTTATCATGAGAAGAAACTCAATCCTTGAAAATAACATGGTGCAGACAATAGGTTCAGCAGGTGAATCTCTTGCAGCAGGAGCAATTTTTACACTTCCAGCTCTTTTTATGTGGGCTATGGAAAATAAAGAGATTGCAAAACCTTCACTTATAGTTATTTCTGTAATCGCACTTTGTGGTGCTGTGCTCGGTATCATTTTTATGGTGCCTCTCAGAACAGCCCTTATAGTTGAGGAGCATGGAGTACTTCCTTTCCCGGAAGGAACAGCTTGTGCTGAAGTTCTTCTTGCTGGAGAAGAAGGCGGAGAAAAGTCAAAAATAGTTTTCTCTGGTCTTGGAATTGCTTCAATCTATAAATTTGTAGCAGATGGACTTAAGCTTTTCCCATCTGAAGTTCATTGGGAGATCAGTTCTCTTAAAACAGGTTTCGGTATGGATGTGCTTCCAGCCCTTGCGGGTGTTGGTTTTATCTGCGGTAAGGAAATCTCATCATTTATGTTCGCTGGTGGTATCCTGGGTTGGTTTGTTATCATTCCACTTATATCACTTTTCGGACTTGATTCAGTTATCCATCCATCAGCAGCTCCGATCAGCCAGTTAGGGTCATTTGGTATTTGGAAAAATTATGTTAAATATATAGGTGCTGGCGCCGTTGCGGCAGGTGGTATCATCTCACTTCTTAAGACACTTCCAACACTAGTAAAGACTTTTGTAAAGGCTATCAAGGGATTTGGACATAAGGAAGAAGTAGTAACAAGAACAAATAAGGATCTTCCTTCAAAGGTTCTTCTTATCATGGCTCTTGTTATCGTGATCACAATCATTGCTATTCCTCAGATCCCAGTTGGTATCGTAGGAGCCCTTTGCATTGTAGTATTTGGATTCTTATTTGCAACTGTATCAAGCCGTATGGTAGGACTTGTAGGTTCTTCTAATAATCCTGTATCAGGTATGGCAATAGCTACACTTCTTCTTGCTACAGCCATTCTTAAGGCAACAGGTCATACAGGATTTGCAGGTATGACAGCAGCTATCTGCATCGGTACTATAGTTTGTATCATTGCATGTATGGCTGGCGACATTTCTCAGGATTTAAAGACTGGTTATATAGTTGGTGCAACTCCTTATAAGCAGCAGCTCGGTGAGATCATCGGTTCTATAGTGGCTGCAGGAACTATAGGTGCTGTAATGTATCTTCTTAATGAAGCTTACGGATTCGGCACACAGGAACTGCCAGCGGCTCAGGCCTCACTTATGAAGATGGTAGTTGAAGGGGTTATGCATGGAACACTTCCATGGGGACTTGTCCTTTCTGGAGTTGGAATCGCTGTTATGATCGAATTACTTGGTCTTCCGGTACTTCCTGTTGCCATTGGTCTTTATCTTCCAATACATCTTTCTGCTCCAATATTTGTTGGGGGTATGATAAGATGGTTCTTTGACAGAAAGATAGCCTCAAAGGACGAAGAAAAGAAAAAGAAGGCAAAACGTGCAGCAGACAACGGAGTACTTTATTGCTCAGGTCTTATTGCAGGTGAAGGTCTTGTAGGTATTCTTCTTGCAGTATTCGCAGTTGTAAAGGTATCTGGTGGACAGACAATAGCTTCAAAGTTAAACCTTGCAAAAGAAGGAGAAGAGGCTTTACTTGGAAATGGATGCGGAATCATATTCTTTATTCTTCTTTCTGCTACAATAGTTTTCTTTGCAGTAAAGAAATCTAAAGTGAAAGATAAATCTAAAGAAGACTAATTAATGATATGTGGCAGGTTTTCCTGCCACATATTTGTTATGTATGGCATGATATAAATAAAAGGTTAAAGATTGACATATGATATAATAAGGTCGATTATATATAGATGGAGAGAGAGAATGCCAAAGGATAATAAGAACTTTTTAGACTATATTTATAAAGTTGCTGAAGGAAAGAAATTTACAACAAATGAAAAAACCGGAATAGTAACTATCAAGGTTGAAAATAAAGGATTTTATAACCGCATTGCTCAGAAGTTTTTTCATAAGCCTAAATATAGTTTTATAGATCTGGATCAGTATGGAAGTACATTGTGGCTTTTATTAGATGGAAAGAAAGATGTGGCTGCTTTAGTAAAAGAAATGAAGGAAGAATTTCCAAAGGAAGCAGATACAATGCAGGATAGAGTTATAAGATTCATCGCAACCCTGGTCCATAATGATTATATTGAAAAATGTTAGATCTTCTCTGAGACATTTTAAAGAAAAACAAATTATTAATATAAATGGAGGTGCCAAATGGCAGTATTAACAGGACTTGCTCCAGAAGGAGTATTTAAATATTTTGAGGCAATTTGCGGTATTCCTCATGGATCAGGAAATACAAAGATGATCAGTGACTATGTAGCTGATTTTGCTAAAGAAAGAAACTTAAGATATATCCAGGATGATTCCAATAATGTGATCATTTTTGCTGATGGAACAAAGGGTTATGAAGATCATGAGCCAGTGCTTCTTCAGGGTCATCTTGATATGGTATGCGAAAAAGCAGAGGACTGTACCATCGATATGGATAAGGAAGGATTAGATCTTTGCTTAAAGGATGGCATTATATCAGCAAATGGAACTACTCTTGGTGGTGATGATGGAATTGCTGTTGCATATATGCTTGCAATTCTTGATGATGAGACAATCCCACATCCACCACTTGAATGCGTATTTACTGTGGATGAAGAGATTGGAATGCTTGGATGTGCAGCACTTGATATGTCACCACTTAAGGGAAGAAAAATGATCAATCTTGATTCAGAAGAAGAAGGATATTTCCTTGTTTCCTGCGCAGGTGGTGTAACAGCAACAGCTCATTTTGGAATTGAAAGAGAAAAATATGAGGGCAGTGCTTTAAAGGTTGTATTAAATGGTTTAAAGGGCGGCCATTCTGGAGTTGAGATCGACAAGGGACGTGGAAATGCCAATACCCTTCTTGGACGTGCTCTTTATCTTGCCCGTAAGGAAGTTAAGGATCTTAAGATAGTAACTATCGCAGGAGGACTTAAGGATAATGCAATTCCTAAGTCTTCAGAAGCAGTAGTTGTAACAAAGGATCCAAAGAAGTTTATTGAAGAGATAGATAAGATTGAAAAGATCTATAAAAATGAATTCGTTACTACAGATAATGAGATAGCTATCAAGGCTGTAGAAACAGAGAATAGTCTTGAGCCAATGAATGAAAAGACTACAAAGAATGTGATCACAGCTCTTATGATGCTTCCTGCCGGAATCCAGAGAATGAGCTTTGATATCCAGGGACTGGTAGAAACTTCTCTTAATTTAGGCATCTTAAAGACAAATGAAAATGAGGTTACTATGTCTTATTCAGTAAGAAGTTCTGTTGAATCAGAAAAGAATGAACTTATTGATAAGATGACATGCCTTGCAGAGGCCCTTGGAGGAAATGTAACAACTATGGGGGCTTATCCTGCATGGGAATATAGAAAAGATTCACCACTTCGTGACCTTATGTTAGAAGTATATAAGGAACAGTACAATAAAGAATCTATAGTTCAGGCTCTTCATGCCGGTGTTGAGTGCGGACTTTTTGCCGGAGGTCTCCCGGGACTTGACGCAGTGTCTATCGGACCTGATATGACAGATATCCATACATTTAATGAGTCTATGTCGGTTGATTCAGTTAAGAGAGTTTGGGATTATATTCTTGAATTACTTAAGAGACTTTAGTTTTTGATTATATAGCATATAAACAAAAAAATTAAAAAATCTTTGTGAAATTGTAATATATACACAAAATAGAGCGGGTGATAATATGTGAATCGAGGAACTTTAACGTAAAAGTTGCTCGATTCACATTTTTTATAGTGTAACCTTTACAAAAAAGGTAGGTAAGCAAACAATGATAACAATAAAAGAAATAGCTCAGCATCTTGGAGTTAGTCCTACCACTGTATCGAATGTGGTCCGTGGAAAGACTAAGGAAGTTTCAAAAGAGAATATCGAGAAGATTCAGAACTATCTGAAGAAAGTTAATTATATACCCAATATGACAGCAAGGAATCTTGCACAGCAAAAATCCAATATCATAGGTGTGGTTCTTAAGGTGCGTAAAGAGAGAACGACACATATTTTTACAGACCCTTTTGTTGCAGAGATGCTTGGTGGAATCGAAGAGGTAGTGCGTAAAGCTGGTTATTCAATGATGGTAAGGATATCTGATGATATTGAAGAAATCCTTGATTATGTAACTACCTGGAATGTTGATGGCATGATACTTTTCTGTATGCTGAATGATGATGCCATACGTGTACAACAGCAGTTTAAAAAACCTATTGCCTGTGTAGATGCCTACATCAGCAAGGAGGTGGAAGATAAATTTGGCGAAAAGTTTATCAATATTGCTCTTGATGATGAAGAAGGGGTTTATAACTGCATTAATTATCTGATAGACAACGGCCACAGAAAGATAGGCTTTTATTCAGATAATGTTGAAGGGGTAAATGCAGCCAGATTACGTGGATATAAAAGAGCACTTTTAGGTCATGGTATAAAACCAACAAAGGATGACATTTTTAAATTTGATCCTTCCACAAAGATGCATGATATCAGTTTAAATAAGATGATTGAAAAGGCTAGGAATTATACGGCGGTTTTTTGCACATCTGATATGTATGCAGTTGAACTTATGAATGGATGTATCCTGAAGGGTATAAATGTTCCAGAGGATCTGTCTATAATCGGTGTTGATGATACACTTATTTCAAAAGTAGCCAGACCACAGCTGACAACACTTCACCAGTCTCCAAAGGAGAAAGGGAAACTGGCTGCGGTAAAGATTATGGAATTTATAAATGGTGAAAATGCAGAGGAGCATCAGATCATTTTAAAGTCCCACCTTGTTATAAGAGACAGTGTGAAAAATATTAAATGATAGAAATGTCCAAATAATTTATTGATTACTATATCAAAAATCAGCAAAAAGTTATAATTTAATATGGAAACTAAAATGAACGGGTGCATATTTGTGCCCGTTTTTGATTGCTTTTAGTGAAATTTTGTGAAAATGCATTCACATATATTGAAAATGAACAAATATGTAGTATTATAAAAATAACACGATAAAAACTTTAACGCAAAAGGTTAAATAAAGGAGGGGTTTACGACCTATGAGAAAGGGAAAATTATTGGCCCTTGTACTGGCAGGAGCTATGTCACTTTCGCTTGTTGCATGTGGAGGATCTGATGGTGGTGATCAGAATTCAGGGGGGTCTGGAGGAAACGGAGGTTCTTCTTCATCTGCTGAAATCCGTTTATTAAACGGTAAGCCGGAAATAGATGATCAGCTACAGAAACTGGCTGCTAAGTATAAAGAAGAGACTGGTAATACAGTCAACGTAGAGACAATCGGTGGAGATACAAGTGCTTCAGATATCCTTAAAGGATATTATCAGGCTGAAAATATGCCAGATATATTTGTTATCGAAGCTAATCAGTTGTCGACTTGGGATGGGCTGCTTGCCGACATGGCTGGTGAAGATTGGACTAAAAAAACAGAATATGAACTTGTTGATTCAAAGATGGGAACAATAGGTTGCCCATATACTATTGAAGCAACAGCTTTAGGATATAATGCTGATATATTAGAAAAAGCTGGCATTGATCCTAAGTCACTTACAGGACCGGATGCATATAAGAGTGCATTTGAAATTCTTGATTCAAAGAAAGAAGAGTTAGGAATTGATGCAGTAGTAGGCTACTGTGCAGAAGTTGCAAATCTTCAGTGGTCATCAGGAACACATATTTTTGCGCAGTATCTTGATGCAGGACTTGCACAGAATGATACAAAATACATTGACCTCCTTAATGATGGTGGTAAGTATGATGATGCACGTCTTAAGAATTTTGCTAAGTTTGTAAAACTTTTATCTGATTATTCAGATCCTGACCTTCTCATTGATGGTACTTATGATAACCAGGTTGGACGTTTTTCTCATGGAAAATATGCATTTATCACACAGGGCTCATGGGTAGATCTTTCAGAATCAGATTTTAATGTTGGTTTTTCACCATATGCATTTGAAAATGGCATTGATACTATCATCGCAGGTGCTCCTTCTTACTGGACTGTATATAAAGATGGTAATGTTGATGCGGCAAAAGCTTTCCTTAACTGGTGTTATACAGATTCTGCAGAAAAGATCCTTGTTGAGGATGCTGGACTTATAAGCCCTGATAAAGACTGCAAATATAAAGCAGCTAACAAATATGCTGATTCTATTAAAGAATATATGGATGCAGGAAAAACATCTGGATGGCATACAATGTTAAAGAAGGATGGCCTTCAGAATCAGACTGGACAGGTATTTGCAGATTTTGCAAAGGGTTCACTTGATGTTGACAGCTTCTGTTCCACATTAAAACAGGTAACTGAGTCATTTTACGCTCAATAAAGTATTAACTTATTTAGATGAAAGGATAGGTGAAAAATGGGTAAAAAGAATGTAATTTCACCACAAAGAAAAATAGGTTCCATGGTTGGGCTTTTCGGAGGACTCGCTTTAATAGCCGTTGCACTTATTATGGATTTTCAGAAGTCCAGTTCAACAGTTCGTGGACCACTTCTCATTATCGGTGCATTAGCTTTACTTTGCGGAGTATATTTCTTCCCAACATTAAAGCATCACCGAACAGTTGTA
>JAFOIV010000134.1 GCA_017420535.1 Eubacterium sp.
GCCAGCGTTTATCCTGAGCCAGGATCGAACTCTCAATAAAAATTTTAAGCTCTCCTTTTGACTCGAATAAAGACTAGCTTTAATTCTTGCCATTCAAACTTACTGTGTTTGGATTTGTTCTAAATCCGAAAAAACTTTGTTTAAAGAATTTTCGGGGTTGTCATGTTATTAAATTGTTAAAGATCATCATCAAGCATTCAATATGTTGTATCCATATTTTTAACGGAGAAGGAGGGATTTGAACCCTCGCACCGTGTTACCGGCCTACTCCCTTTCCAGGGGAGCCCCTTCAACCGCTTGGGTACTTCTCCAAACGCTTGAACTCTTACACCAAATATATGTAAGAAAGCGGAGAGAAAGGGATTCGAACCCTTGCGCCCTTGCGGACAAACGGTTTTCAAGACCGCCTCGTTATGACCACTTCGATATCTCTCCATAACGACTATTCGCTTGTCTGTGTCGCTTTTCATCAGCGACATTGACTATATTAACAAAGACGAAACCTATTGTCAACATTTTTTTACAATTTTTTTAAAGTTTTTTTCTTCTATTTTTTTTGCGCCAATATCTTGTGGAAATAAGCCATTTCTTCTATATATATAGTATAAAAGAATCGGAGATTTTTCTCCGATTCTTATTTCAGTTTTATTAATGTGAAGAAAAATTGTCATTTTGGACACACAATTTTTTGATTTTAATTTCACCAGAAAATTGCTTTGATCTACCTTATCTAGAACCCAGTAATGCAGTTGCTACCAAAAGGTCTTCTGGAGTTGTTACTTTGATATTCTCGTAACTTCCCTCTATTATCTTTACCCTTTGATCCATATATCTTTCCACTATCATAGTATCATCTGTTATGTCCCTGTCCCCGGATGCCCTAAGCCTGTCATAGGCTTCTAATAACAATTCCCTGTCAAAGGTCTGAGGAGTCTGTATCTGATAAAGAGTGCTTCTATCTGGCGTACTTTCTCCAAAGCCTTCCTTATCCACAACCTTAATGGTATCTTTAACCGGCACTGCCACTGTACAAGCCTTGTATCTCCTTGTGGCAGAGATAGAATCAAGGATCATTTTATTACTTACAAACGGTCTTGCCCCGTCATGGATCATCACGATCTTATTTCTTCTGTCGCAGGCCTTGATACCATTTTCAACAGAATTAAATCTTTCTTTTCCTCCAGCTACCACTTTCCTTACCTTAGTAAAATGATACTTCTCGATGATCTCTTTTCTAAAATAGTCTATATCTTCTTTTCTAGTTACCACTATGATCTCATCAACTATGCTGGCTTCAAAGGTTTTTAAGGCATAATAAATAAGAGGATGTCCCCCTACTTGAATAAATTGTTTAGCTGTTTTTGATTTCATTCTATTTCCGCTGCCTGCTGCCAGCACAATTGCAGATATCATTTATCTTTCTCCAATCTTTAAATTAGGATTAGCATTAAGGGTAATATCTGATCTTACCCCCTTCATATATTCAAAATAACCTGCAGAAGCTATCATTGCTCCATTGTCAGTGCAAAGTATCATAGACGGATTATAATATTTCATTCCATTTGCTTCTGCCGCTGCCTTAAGAGATTCTCTAAGGCCCGAATTTGCTGCAACACCTCCGGCAAGAGCCACCTGCTTCATGCCATGGTCTTTTGCTGCTCTGATAGTATGGTCAGTAAGCACATCAATAACTGCCTGTTGAAATGATGCCGCCACGTCCGCCTTATTTACTTCTTCATGTTTCATTTCCGCCCCATTAAGGTAATTAAGCACTGCTGATTTGAGTCCACTGAAAGAGAAATCGTAAGGGCATCCATCTACTACAGCTCTTGGAAATTCAATAGCATGAGGATTTCCTTCTCTAGCAATCTTATCTACCTTTGGTCCTCCTGGATATCCAAGGCCAATGGCACGAGCTACCTTGTCAAATGCCTCTCCTGCCGCATCATCATGAGTTCTTCCTACTATTTCATATTCGCCATAGTCTTTAACCATTACAATATGAGAATGTCCGCCTGATGCCACAAGGCACATAAATGGCGGCTCTAACTCTTTATTATCTACATAGTTAGCTGAAATATGTCCTTCAATATGATTAACCCCTACCAAAGGAATATTTTTTGCATAACTGATAGCCTTGGCAGTTCCAACTCCCACAAGAAGCGGACCTACTAAACCCGGGCCATAGGTAACTGCTATAGCATCTAAATCTTCTAATCTTGTATCCGCATCACTAAGAGCTTTTCTTATAACCTGATTTATCTTATCCACATGCTGTCTTGATGCGATCTCCGGCACAACACCACCATAAAGTGTATGAGTTGGCACCTGAGAATATATTACATTTGAAAGAACTTCTCTTCCGTTTACAACAACCGCTGCAGCTGTCTCATCACAAGAAGATTCAATTCCAAGTATCTTTACATCACTCATCGAACTTAAGCTCCTTTAATTCCCTGTCTTTTGCGATAACTGTGCGAGGGAATATCTTCTTTACTTCATCTTCATATTCCTGAGGCTTAACCATGGAAGGAGAATAGTGGGTAAGCCACATTTCCTTAACGTCAGCTTCCTTCGCCATCTCCGCCGCCTCATACATAGTCATATGCTTCTTATCCTTAGCCTTGTGATCATTTTCATGATCACCGTACATGCCTTCGCATATAAAGAGGTCCGAATCCTTTGCATTAGCCACGATTGCCTCTGTTGGTCTGGAATCTGTACAGTAAGTAACTTTAAGCCCCTTTCTGTCTGGTCCCATAACCATATCGCTGGTATAGGTAACCCCTTCAAATGTTACCTCATTCCCCTTCTGAAGCGGATTCCAGCACTTAATTGGTATATTCAAAGCCTTGGCTTTTTCAGCATCAAATTTGCCTTTTCTTTCAAGTTCAATAGAATATCCATAACAAGTGATATTGTGATTCACCTTGAAAGCCTTAATCTTAAGCCCCAGTATATTTATATCTTCTTCTTTTTCTGAAAGCTCTATAAACTTTATCTCAAATGGAAGTTCAGGGGCCACAACCCTAAGGCTGTTTACCACCCTTTCAATCCCCTTTGGTCCCGCTATTATCAGAGGCTCACGTCTTTCAGCATTTCCCATTGTAAGAAGCAGTCCCGGCAGACCACTTATATGATCCGCATGGAAATGAGTTATAAGAAGAAGATCTATCGGCTTAAAACTCCATCCGCTCTTTCTTACAGCAATCTGCGTTGCCTCTCCGCAATCTATCATTATCGTACTTCCGTTATACCTTACCATAAGCGATGTAAGCGCTCTGTAAGGCAGTGGCATCATGCCACCTGTCCCCAGTAGACATACGTCAAGCATATCTATGTCTCTCTTTCTTAAATATTTATATTAATCCATCATCTTTTTCATAATTATGGCATCTTCTACAGGATTTTTATAATAATCTTTTCTTTCGGCTATACTTTCAAAACCTTTATTCTTATAAAGATTAATAGCACCCTCATTAGACCTTCTAACTTCCAGCATGATTGATTCAAGCTTTTCTTCTTTAACCTGTTGAAAAATCTTTTCCATAAGAAGGGATGCATAACCCTTTTTTCTATATTTCGGCATTACTGCAATGCGCTCTAGATCTGCATCAAATGGAGTGCAGGAAATTATGGCATAACCTGAGGCCTCTCTGTTTTCCATATTAACATCTAAAAACCAGAGATGATCCCCGCCTTCGTAATATCCTAACTCGCCGTCAGAATAAAGGACGAAATACCTATAGTTCTCATATCTAAAGGACTCTTCCAACACCCTAAGATCCCAGCCATCCGTAAATGCTTCCGTCTCCATATCCGCAAGGATTTTACTCAAATTCATTTTACTCTCCCTGCTTTAATCTTTCTTCTCTTTCTCTTTCTGCCTGAGATTTTCTAAGATAGATAAGAGAAAAATCATCCGATTTAACCGCAAGGCCCTGTGCTGCATATATTTCTCCAAGAGCCGCAATGCTAGCCGCCCTCTGTCTATTCATTCCAGCAGGCGCAAAATGATAAGGTACCTTCAGCTCTTCTTCCATCACTTCTTTAAATACAGAGATTCCATCTCCTACAAATGTTACCTCTTCGCCATTTTCATTTATCTTTTCAATAAAATCATGGATATCCAGAGCATCCTGATCCATTATCACTTCTAACTTCTCACCAGTTCTATATATTCCAGCATAAACCTGATTTCTTCTGGCATCCATTATTGGTGCCACAACACCTTTTGAAAATGCCACATTAAATGCAAGTCCATGAAGAGTAGGAACAGGTATCACCTCTTTATCTAAAGCAAGGCCTAATCCCTTCACAGTAGACGCCCCGATCCTAAGTCCCGTAAATGATCCCGGCCCCGCTGCCACTGCGATCATATCAATACTCTCCATATCAACATTTGCCGCCTTTAATATAGTATCTATCATAGGAAGCAGTGTCTCTGAATGAGTCTTCTTATTATTGATATTAAATTCAGCTTTAACAACTCCATCTGTAATATAAGCCACAGACGCAGTATTACCTGAACTGTCTATTCCCAGAATATTCATCTCTAACCTCTAATCCTCTCTTACAACTTCAATCCTTCTATAATCAAAGCCCTTTGTAAGATCTTTTTTTATTGTAACTTTAATTCTATCCTTAGGTATTATACTCTTTATAAGCTCTGACCACTCTATAAGTGTAACACCTTCAGCATTATCTATTATATCGAAATAGCCAATCTCTTCCATATCATCTTCAGAATCAATCCTGTAAACATCAAAATGATACAGTGGAAGTCTTCCCTCATGATACTCTTTCATGATTGTAAATGTAGGACTGACTATTGGTTCATCTATTCCAAGCCCTCTACCAAAGCCCTGGGCAAATACTGTCTTTCCAACTCCTAAATCTCCATCAAGACAGTAAACTTCTCCTGCCACAGCTTTCGAAGAAAGTTCCTTTGCAAATTCAAATGTTTCTTTTTCACTATTTGTTTCTTTTATGATCGTACTCATTTTTATTCCTATGATAAAAATCCTATATTATTTTTTATAAAGTTATCTCAATCTTTTTTCCAGATGGCTTAAACTGTCTATATTTTACGCCTGTCAGATCAAACATCTTCTTTGAAGCAATTGTAGATTCTGAAGTAGCATATTTATCTGATATATATATTACCTCTTTTATTCCTGCCTGAATAAGTGCCTTAGCACATTCATTACATGGAAAGAGCGTAACATAAACCTTAGCTCCACGTACAGATTCATTTCCTCTATAATTCAGTATAGCATTTAGTTCTGCATGACAAACAAACATATATTTACTATCCAGGGCAGAACCATCTCTTCCCCAAGGCATATCATCGTCTTCACATCCCTGTGGCATTCCATTATATCCTACAGAGAGAATCCTGTTATCTTCGCCAACAATACAAGCTCCCACCTGAGTATGCGGATCCTTACTTCTTTCAGCCGATAACAAAGCTATCCCCATAAAATACTGATCCCAATTTATATAATCTATTCTTTTAATTGATGACATATGCCCTCCCTTATTAAAAAAGTAAAGGACCAGAAAATTATTCCTGGCCCCTCACTGAAATTTATCTTAGTTTTCTCCAAGATCGAACTTGTCATGAATAGCATTCATAGCACGTTCTGTATTCTTAGCATCGATAAGAACTGTTACTCTTATCTCTGATGTTGAAATCTGTCTGATATTGATATTTGCATCATAAAGAGCCTCAAACATCTTAGCAGCAACGCCTGCATTTGACTGCATACCAGCACCAACGATGGAAACCTTTGATACTTCCTTGTTAACATCAATTGATTCAAATTCCATGCTGTCGTTAATGATTCTAGCTGCATCATCTGCATCAAGATCTGAGCATGTAAATGAGATATCTTTTGTTCCCTTGCGTCCTACTGACTGAAGGATCATGTCAACATTGATATTGTTCTTTGCAAGTGCGTTAAAAAGCTTAAATGCTACACCTGGCTCATCCTTAAGACCAACAACTGCTACTCTAGCTGCATCTGAATCTGAAGCAACACCACTAACGATCATCTTTTCCATCTTTTTTCCCTCCTTAACGACAGTTCCTTCATTTGTATTAAGACTAGAACGAACTACAAGTTCAACCCCGTATTTCTTTGCAAGTTCTACTGAACGGTTGTGAAGTACTCCCGCTCCAAGTGTTGCAAGTTCAAGCATCTCATCATATGTAATTTCATTTATCTTACGTGCACTCTTAACCTTACGTGGATCGGCTGTATATACGCCATCAACGTCTGTGTAGATTTCACATTTATCTGCATGAAGTGCAGCTGCAAGAGCAACCGCTGTTGTATCTGAACCACCTCTTCCGAGGGTTGTATAATCGTCATACTTATTGATTCCCTGGAAACCGGTAACTATAACAATCTTCTTTTGTTCGAGCTCATTCTTAATTCTCTCACAATCGATTCTCTTAAGTCTAGCATTTCCATATACAGAAGTTGTATGCATTGCAACCTGGAACCCGTTAAGTGAAACTGATGGTACACCCAGATTTGCCATAGCCATAGCCATAAGAGAAACCGACATCTGCTCACCAATAGTAAGGAGCATATCCATCTCTCTCTTAGGTGGATTCTCGTTTATATCATGTGCCTTCTCGATAAGTTCATCGGTATATTTGCCCATAGCTGAAAGAACAACAACGACATCATTTCCTTTTTTGTATTCTTCGATACATCTGTTTGCCACGTTGTAGATTCGCTCTTTATTTGCGACCGATGTTCCGCCAAACTTCTTGACTACTAACATATATCCTCCTGCTTCTCTCTTTATTTTTAAAGAGCTTTTTAAAATATGATATTATTTGCTGATACGTATCTTATTGATAACTTCAAAATTCTCTGCTGCTTTCTTATATTTAGCTTCAGAAATCTCTTCTGTGATAAAGGCAGTCTCATTTTCGATGCCACTCACAAGAGTAACACCGCCAAATTGTTCCTCTAAAGCAGCCTTGTCAACTACTCCCTTAACACGTACGAAGAATTTTGTAGTGAACGTATCTATATCACCAAGAGTTCTTTTTTCAGGACTCCAGTAAACTATTTTATTATGTCCAAGGTTTCTTGCACAGTCAATAACATCTGAAACAACAGCTGAAGCTGTAGCATGCTTACCTGCACCTTTACCGTAGAGCATAACATTTCCAAGCATATCACCGTGCATCTTAATGGCATTAAATACACCACTTACTGAATGAAGCGGATTTTCCTCATCAAGCATAAATGGAGCAACCATTGCATATACCTTACCATCTATCTTTCTTGCAGTTCCAAGAAGTTTGATAGAATAGCCAAGTTTTCTTGCATAAGCGAAATCTTCGCTTGAAATCTTAGTAATTCCCTCTGTATATATGTCTTCAAAATCTACCTGTTTCTCATAGCAAAGAGAAGCAAGGATTGCTATCTTACGACAAGCATCATAACCTTCAATATCAGCTTCTGGATTTCTTTCAGCATATCCCTTGTCCTGAGCGTCCTTAAGTACCGCATCAAAAGCAAGACCTTCCTTATCCATCTTTGTTAAAATGTAATTTGTTGTTCCATTTAATATACCTGAAATCTCATCAAAATGATCCACAGTAAGTGATTCATTGATTGAACGGATAACAGGAATACCGCCACCAACAGAAGCTTCAAATACGAAATTGCTATTCTTTTCTTTAGCAATCTCAAGTAATTCTGCACCAAACTTGGCAACCATTTCCTTATTTGATGTGCAGACACTCTTACCACGAAGAAGTGCATTCTTTACAAATGTGTGAGCTGGTTCAACGCCACCCATGACTTCTACTACAATATCAACATCGTCATCATTTAAGATTGTATCGAAATCATGTACAAGAATCTTTTCAGCTGGGTCTCCAGGAAACTCACGAAGATCAAGCACATATTTTACATTAATGTCTTTACCCGCGCGTCTACCTATATGGGAATTGTTTCTTGTTATTACATCATATACCCCTGAGCCTACAGTACCATATCCAAGAATCGCAACGTTAACCACTTTAGCACCTCTCATTTCTTAATAATTATACATACACCAGGTATGTGTGTTACTCTGTTTTGTTCTTTTCAGCGTTGATCCATCCAAGATAAGCATTAATAAATGGATCAATATCTCCATCAAGAACTCTTCCAGCATCTCCGACTTCACAGCTTGTTCTATGATCCTTAACCATAGTATAAGGCTGAAGAACATAGGAACGGATCTGATTACCGAATCCGTTATCCGTAACTTCACCACGGATATCAGAAAGCTTCTCCTCGTTCTTTTGCTGTTCAAGAAGGTAAAGCTTAGATTTTAACATCTGCATAGCCTTATCTTTGTTCTGATGCTGTGACCTTTCATTCTGACATGTAACCACAATGCCAGTTGGAAGGTGTGTAATTCTTATTGCAGATGAAGTCTTATTGATATGCTGTCCACCAGCACCACTGGATCTATAAGTATCAATCCTAAGATCCGCATCATTTACTTCAATCTCAATATTATCGTCAATCTCAGGCATGATATCTACAGAAACAAAGGAAGTCTGTCTCTTACCTGCAGCATTAAAAGGAGATATACGAACAAGTCTATGCACTCCCTTTTCTGCCTTTAAATATCCATAGGCATGATATCCATTAACCTGAAATGTAACTGCTTTTATTCCTGCTTCATCACCATCAAGCTGATCCAAAACCTCTACTGAAAACTTATGCTTATCTGCCCATCTCGTATACATACGGAAAAGCATGCTGCACCAGTCACAACTTTCAGTTCCACCAGCACCGGCATGAAGAGTAACAACTGCGTTATTAGTATCGAACTCTCCTGAAAGAAGTGTCTCAATCTTAAATGTTTCAAATTCCTTTACGAAATTATCCAGCATTTCTCCTGCTTCCACAGTAAGATCATCATCATTTTCTTCCTCAGCCATCTCAAGCATAGCGCCAATATCTTCATATTCAGAGTTAATCTTCTTAAAATCTTCAATAGTAGTCTTAAGATTCTTAACTTCCTTCATGACCTTGCCGCTATTCTCAATATCGTCCCAGAATCCCTGAGCCTGCATAGCCTCTTCAAGTTCATCTACTCTTTTCTGTTTACCCTCTACATCGAGATTCTGTTTCATCTCTTCAAGAGGGCCTTTATATTCACCATAACGAAATTTATATTCGTCAAGTTCAAGCATTCTAAAAACTCCTAACTTTCTCCCGATTACTGGAGATTTTTTCCGTGACAGTTCTTATACTTAAGACCTGATCCGCATGGACATGGATCATTTCTACCTATCTTTTTAGCTTTTCTCTTAACAGGATCCTTCTTTACAGTATCATCCTTATTAGTACCTGTTTCCTTAGCTACCTGCTCACGTTCAACCTTCTCTTCAATTCTTACATGAAGGATAAGTCTTGCTGTATCTTCCTGAATGGCTCTGTTCATATCCTGGAACATTTCAAAGCCCTTCATTCTATATTCAACTACTGGATCTCTTGAACCATAAGCCTGAAGTCCGATACCCTGACGAAGCTGATCCATATCATCGATATTATCCATCCACTTACGGTCAACAACCTTAAGAAGGATAACGCGCTCAAGTTCACGCATTGTTTCAGGATTAGGGAATTCTGCTTCCTTTGCTTCATAAAGCTTCTCAGCCTCATCTAAAAGACGCGCCTTGAATCCTTCCACATCTGCTTTCTTTAACTCGTCTTCAGTAAGTGAAATGTGTTCTAATGGAACGATAGGACGAAGTGTATCATTTAATTCCTGAAGATTCCACTCTTCTGCAGGAACTTCCTTACTTGCCACTCTATCAACATATTCTTCTACAGTATCCTTAACGTATCCGAGAACTACGCCACGCATATTCTCACCGTCAAGAACCTTACGACGTTCAGCGTAGATAACTTCACGCTGATCATTATTTACCTGATCATAAGAAAGAAGACTCTTACGTACAGCAAAGTTATTTGCCTCAATCTTCTTCTGAGCTTTCTCAACGAAGCTTGTGATTGTCTTATGCTGAATTTCCTCACCTTCTGGAATTCTTAATGCATCATATATTCCCATGATTCTTTCAGAACCAAAAAGCCTCATAAGATTATCTTCCAGTGAAAGATAGAACTTTGATTCACCTGGATCTCCCTGACGTCCTGAACGGCCACGGAGCTGATTATCAATTCGTCTTGATTCATGACGCTCTGTACCGATTACCTTAAGTCCGCCAAGTTCTTTAACTCCATCTCCCAGCTTAATATCGGTACCACGACCAGCCATATTTGTAGCAATTGTTACTTTACCAATCTGGCCTGCATCTTTGATGATCTCAGCTTCAAGTTCATGATATTTAGCATTAAGTACTTTATGAGGAATTCCTCTCTTCTGAAGAAGAGCACTTAATTCTTCTGATGAATCGATATTGATAGTACCAACCAGCACAGGCTGACCAGTCTTATATGTAGCAGCAACGTCTTCGACGATTGCTTTCATCTTTTCCTTCTTTGTCTTATAAATGGCATCATCATAATCTATTCTCTGAACCGGATTATTTGTAGGAACTACAACAACATCCATTCCATAGATTTCACGGAACTCATCCTCTTCAGTCTGAGCTGTACCTGTCATACCAGCTTTCTTATCATATTTATTAAAGAAGTTCTGGAATGTGATAGTTGCAAGAGTCTTACTTTCTCTCTTAACCTTAACACCTTCCTTAGCTTCAATAGCCTGATGAAGACCATCATTAAATCTACGTCCAGGCATGATACGACCAGTAAATTCATCAACGATAAGAACTTCGTCATCCTTTACTACGTAATCCTGATCTTTATGCATAAGGGCATGTGCCTTTAATGACTGGAGCATTGTATGCTGAATATCAAGATTTTCTGGATCTGCCAGGTTCTTAATATGGAAGAAATGCTCTATCTCCTTAACACCCTGTGCAGTAAATACAACATATTTATCTTTCTCATTTACAAGATAATCACCATCTTCTTCTATTTCTGTTCCCATAATGGCGTCAATCTTTGAGATTTCTGTTGAAGCGGTACCTCTCTTCATACGACGTGCAAGATAATCACACATCTTATAAATATCAGTTGACTTACCACTCTGACCTGATATGATAAGCGGAGTTCTAGCTTCATCTATAAGAACTGAGTCGACTTCGTCTATGATACAATAATGAAGTCCTCTCTGAACTAACTGCTCTTTATAGATTACCATGTTATCTCTAAGGTAATCGAAACCAAGCTCATTATTTGTAATATATGTAATATCACAATTATAAGCTTCTCTTCTTTCTTCATTTTTATCCTGATTAAGGATAACGCCTACTGTAAGTCCAAGGAATCTATGAACCTGCCCCATCCATTCAGCATCACGCTTTGCAAGATAGTCATTTACAGTAACGATATGTACACCTTTTCCCTCAAGAGCATTAAGATAGGCCGGAAGTGTTGACACCAGTGTCTTACCTTCACCAGTTCTCATTTCTGATATACGTCCCTGATGAAGAATGATACCACCCACGATCTGTACATGGAATGGCTTCATATGAAGTACTCTGTAATCAGCTTCTCTAACAACAGCAAATGCCTCTACTAAAATATCATCAAGTGTTTCCCCGTCAGCAAGTCTCTTTTTAAACTCTTCAGTTTTTGCTCTAAGCTCTTCATCTGAAAGCGCCTGCATCTCTTCATCCAGGGCTTCAATCTTTCTTGCAATTGGCTCGATTTTTTTTAATTCTCGATCACTATGTGAGCCAAATATTTTTTCAGCAAGACCCATTTATTTATTCCTCCAGAAAAATTTATATAAAATCCATATTTTAAATCTTCGATTTAAAAATCATCGCAAGGATATGATAACTCCATGCTACTCGTATAAATATAGCATTACTTTAATGTACTATCAAGAAAAAAAATCCACGGCATTACAAATATAATGCCATGGATTTTAGTTATTTTTACTTTTTTCCCAAAAAAATTATTTAGCTCTACCAAATAAATCAGAAAATACATACCACTTTCCATCAACTTTATAAGCTGCAGCCTTATCTTTACCATCAAGCCATGTATTACCATCTTTTGAATATTTATATGATACATCAAAAACTCGTGCACTTGTTATTTTAATATTAGAATCAAACATACTATTTAGTTCATCTGAAAATTCTTTTAAATCCGACTGCTTAGTAAATTTTGTATTGCTGATCTTAAAGTCTTTATACATTACCTTTTCTGTTGGGCTCTTTCCTGCGGCACTCATTATATATCTCATTAAGAAAGAATATATCTCGTCTTTGCTCATATAAATATTATTCATCTTACTCTCTAATGAATCAACAACTTCCTCTGGGAATGCAGCACTAACAAATGCTTTACCATCTAAATTACCCATTGCCTGATAATACATCTCAACATTTTTTTTGATTGATGGTCCACTAAGTTTCTTATATGCTACAAGTCCAAGAACTAAAACAATAGCCGCAATAACTAAGGTAAGGATTGTCCTTATTAACCCACCACTATTCCTTGATGAAGGACTATATGAATATGTCTGAGTAGGTCTTGCAAAATTAGACTGAATTGGATTACCAAAAGAATCAACAGCCCCAGGATTCATTGCTCCTGGCATCTGATTTCCTGTCATAAATGGATTACTCTGGAACTTACTTGGATCATTCTGGAATGGGCTTGAATTATTCTGGAACTGATTCATGCCACTTTCTGCGTGATCTCTTACACCCTCATCCTTACTTGCTGAATTCTGAGTATTCATAGCAAGCTGTGCCGCGCCACATATTGGACAAATTATTTTATTGTCATCAATATCAGCGCCACAAACGTTACACTTCTTCATAATAAATAAACCTCCGCCATTTTTTGCCATAAAATCTTAATATAAGACATATGGTAACGTTTTACATACTCTCTCAATATTACAATAGTTGCCTTTTTGTGACAAGCGAATTTTTCACACAAAAAACACTGTTTCAACTTTTACCGATTATTTTATGCACAAAAACCTGCTAACAAAAGTCAAGTACTTTTAAGCAGATTTTTATAAATCCTTTAATCATCTATTTTTGTGTACGCTAAAAAGGCTGGCGTTATTATCCAGCCGGGACACCCTGCATAGTTTTTTATTACTGATAAAC
>JAFOIV010000022.1 GCA_017420535.1 Eubacterium sp.
CGCATTTGAAGATTGATCTCATCTGCAGCTTTCTGGGATGTGGATACAAGATCAACACATTGATCCTGGGTCATTGCGGATAATGGATTCTCTCCGCGGGTGGTAATACTGTTAAATGCCAGCTCATAGATTTTCAGCCCCTTTGCTCCGGCAAACCGATCATTTGTCTTCTTGACCAGGACCTGATAACTGTCCAGAAAACGCGTCTTACCCATTTTTTGGATCGCATCGAATGACTTGAAACGCTTGATAAAGCGTAAAAGCACACAATTATCGGGGTCTCGGCTCTTAAGAGGGAGGATAGTTGTAATGCCGGGCATCGTTTCATCCAGAAGACTGAGCAGTTGAATTTTGGCTACAGTGAGAGTTGATATTCTCTGACCGTATTGCCTGGACAGAAAGCGAAGATCCTCATACTTCTGGTCCTGAGGCGTGTAAGGAACCAGAGAATACGATTTCTCAAGTGCATACTGAGCAATACGTAAAGCATCTCTTTTGTCCGTCTTTGCCTTCCGAAGCTCGGTATCACCATACTTTTTCATCTGGTATGGATTGATCAGGCAGACTGGAAGCTCTGCCTCCTGAAAAGCTTTCAGGAGTGGATAATGGTAGTGACTGGTGGGCTCCATAAGTATGGTCGGAGGTTCAGATGTCGTTTTGATGTAATCAACCAATGCCTGAAGCTCATTAGCAACATGGTGAACATCAAAAGGTTTAGCACGGATGCTGCCGTCTCCATTGAGAATGGCAACTGTACTTTTGGATTTTGAAACATCAATACCAACAGCAATCATAAGAAAGACTCTCCTTTCGTAAGTGGTTTATGATTGGATCCAGCTCTTCAGGGTTCACTCATATTCTTTCGTTAAACGGGAGAAGCAATCTTTCCCAACTTGCTGAATCGAATGTAGAACAATGAAGGCGGGCTGACACATTTGTCGCCGGGCGTGGTGTCCCAATTCCAGATTACGTCAAACCAATCACCTTCATCATAAAGAAAAGTGAAGGCAGTTTAAGCCCTCACTTATATATTAAGAATTCCAGTTTGTCGGGATCAGTAGTAAATAATATCAGACCTTTAGGTCAATCCACCTTACATGGCCGGTCGGCAATAACGCTGACCGGTTTTAATTTGCCTAAATGTAAGGAGGAAACTAAAATGACTTATTTCAGAAACACCGTAGCAGTTAAATGCGGAATAAATGCAGCAATAGTTGCGGAAATCATATGGGAACTGCAGAAGACCGAATTTGACAAAAGCAAGACCGTCTATCACCGCCACCGCAGATGGTGCAGATGTTCTCAGCCTATGATCACTCTTATCTGCCCCGCCCTTTCTGTCCATATGGTCAAGGATGCCATTAAGACTTTAAATGATATGGGTGTCATAAGAAAAGAGTGCTTCAATGAAGACAAATTCGACCATACCAACTGGTATGCTTTTACAGAGTATGGCTGCAGACTCATGAATGAGGGGTTGAAGCCATGAGTAATAAGAAGAATTGTCCGGAAGAGTGCATTTACCGGAACAGAGAAGCTCAATTCTGCGGTTTTTGTATGAAAGAAATATTAGACGAATTGGAGGAAGTAAGATATGGAAGTAGACAAGCGAAAGGAAATGATTTTAGTCAAGCTGGCCAAATATGGAGCCGATACGGAGAAGAAAGCTATAGCAATCGATAAGGTTGAAGTCATTGACTTCTGTCTGAAAAGCGGATTGAAACTTGAAGATGTGCACACTGTATATGAGATACAGGATGCTTTAAAACGCAATAGAATCTATAGCTACCTTACCGGAGGAACAGATGAGAAGGGGGAAAAACCAGATGTCAAACCAAGAGAATTCAAACCCATCGAAAATAGAGATGGAAACTCTGAAAGACATAAAGAATTTCATCGAATCGATGGACGATAATACTGTAGTTACAATCGATATCAAGGTGGTGCTTACCAATGAGTGATAAAAAAGATCATAAGATCAAGGTTGTAAATATCAGACTCGTCAAAGAACCCTCACTATATAGTCCGGATCCGATAAAATCACCTGAAGATGTAGTAAAGGTCATAGCCAAAGAACTCGCCACTTATGACAGAGAAGTATTTCTGGTGCTAAACCTGAAGCTTAACGGACAGATCATCAATATGAATGTCTGCAGTGTCGGAACCTTGAACGCCTCCCTGGTAAGCCCCAGGGAAGTATTCAAGTCCTGCATATTGTCCAATGCAGGTGCTTTTATTTGTCTTCATAACCATCCTACAGGCAGTCTTTCGCCAAGTCAGGAAGATAAAGATATAACCAAAGTCCTGTTAGAGGCCAGCAAAATCATGGATATCCATATGCTGGATCACATAATCGTTGCTGCTGAAACCGGTGAGATGTACAGTTTTAAAGAGGATGGCCTTCTTGATCAGCTTAGAGCTAGAAGTCATAGCTGGGAAAGATAAAGCCCCGGAAGGGGCATACATTGCCACCGTTTCTTATGTATTCGGTTTATATAGAAAAGGCTATTCTATTTGTAAAGACGATATGATAAAATAATTGCAATAATAGAAATGGTTTAAGTGAGTTTTATTATCAAAAATGGACAAAGAGATTAAAGACGGCCTAAAGAAAATAGGTAAATCAAGTGCTAAATTAGCGAAGGTAGCAGCGGTAGATGCGCTTAATGTGGCTGGAAAAGCAGGCGTCAAAATTGTAGACGTTGCATTAGAAAATAACGAAAAAAGACATCAAAAAGAAATAGAGAGACTGTATTCTAAAAACCCTCATAATGATCATTTATGGATGGATGAATCTATGCAAACGGGTGGGCTGTTGATTATTGATACCTTCTGGGAATATGTCTTTTATGATTATTCTGGAACAGTAAAGTATACTGCTAAAGGCAACTATGATAGAAAAAAACAGGATATTAAACTGTTTGACAATTCAGGTAATGTTGTTGGGGAGGTAATTGAAAAAAGTAACATTGGTCATAATCCTTTAGAATCATATCCTTTTTCAGGCGAAATAAAAGTGAACGGTCATCATATAGGTGTGGCAAAGAGTGCTTACAGAAAAGGAAGTTGTTTAACTTTTAAAGAAAAAGGAGGTATGTAAATATTGAGCAGCACCAAAATGGACACATGCATACCGCTGTTCCTCCGAATATGAAGGTGGCACAACAATAATTGGTACCGCACGTTTTTGTCTCAAGATATCCAAATCGTCTTGTGGAATCACATCA
>JAFOIV010000023.1 GCA_017420535.1 Eubacterium sp.
ATAAAAAAACTAAGCCAAATCAGTGACTTTCATTTCATCGCGGTAAAGGTAGATAACTGGAATGACGACCTATCTCCATGGGAAGCACCTGCTGTATTTGGAAATGAAACCTTCGGCGGAAATGCAAAGAAGACTCTTGATTCACTTTTAAATGAAGTGATAAATCCTTTAAAACATAGCAAATCAGCTGACTTAAAAATATATATTGGCGGATATTCGCTGGCGGGATTATTTGCACTTTGGAGCGTTTGTAAGATGGATACATTTTCGCAGAGGGATATAGTCATGTCATCAGCTGGTGATGAATCGATATCGCCAGTAGTATTGGGTAATGCAGCATCTCAGCCTTTATTCGCAGGATGCGTCGCGGCATCTCCTTCAGTTTGGTTTCCTGGATTTGTGGATTACATTTTTGCAAATGAAATTTTTTCGGATAAGATTTATCTCAGCCTTGGAAACAAGGAAGAAAAAACCAGAAATCCTGTAATGAGGCAGGTAGGGGAGTGTATCCGAAATATTTATGACATGTTAAATGGAAAAACTAACGTTGTTCTTGAATGGAACGAAGGAAATCATTTTCAGGAGACAGATTTAAGGATGGCGAAGGGCTTTGCGTGGATACTAAAAAATTAAAGTACGATTAATTATTCGTTGCTTCACACTTGTATATTAAGTGAATTATGGTAATATAATCTTAAGGTGAGTGTGTCTCACCGGTGCGTGTTCGACACCTTCAATCTGAAACATTTGCCGGATTAGTTGCCGGAGTGTTGGCAAGCAACGGAAAAACTTGACTTAGAATGCCGGAAGTTATGGCCGGACAGTTGGCAGACAACGATAAAATCGAACATTTAATAAAAGGAAGAGGCTCTTTATTATACGTGAGTATATGAGGAGGCTCTTCTTTTTATTTATCAATTTAGTCATCAAGGATTTAATTTAGTCATTCAACCACCAAATGACAAAATTGAAATGGTATTTATTCAGCAAAAAAAACATGTTAAATGTCGAATAAAGTCAGCGATTTAAGAGCTTCTGTGATATAATTCTTAATGTGTGTTGCTTGAGGGAGCAGCTAGTACAGGACTGTCCGGAATAAAGGACATAATAATAATTATAATTTTATAAAACGAAACAGTATTGAGTATTGAAAAATAATGAAACTTGGAGGAAAAAAATAATGGCGGACAAAACAAACGCTAATATTGGATTTGAAAAACAGCTATGGGATGCGGCTTGTGTATTATGGGGACATATTCCAGCAGCTGAATATAGAAAAGTTATTATAGGACTTATTTTCCTTAGATATATATCAGCGGCTTTTGATAAGAGATATAAGGAACTTGTTGAAGAAGGGGACGGATTTGAGGATGACATAGATGCTTACACTATGGAAAATGTCTTCTTTGTTCCTGAGGAAGCAAGATGGAGCACAATTGCAGCGGCAGCTCATACTCCTGAAATTGGGACAATTATTGATAATGCTATGAGAGCGATAGAGGCAAATAATAAGGTTCTTAAAAATGTGTTACCTAAGAATTATGCCAGCCCTGATCTTGATAAGAGAGTATTAGGTGAGGTAGTTGATATATTTACAAATAATATTGATATGAGTAATACAGAAGCAAGTGAGGATTTACTTGGCCGCACTTATGAATATTGCATTGCTCAGTTTGCAGAAAAAGAAGGAGTAGGTGGAGGAGAATTCTATACACCATCAAGCGTTGTTAAGACATTAGTATCTATTCTTAGACCTTATGATAACTGTCGAGTATATGATTGTTGCTGTGGTTCAGGTGGCATGTTTGTCCAGAGTGCAAAGTTTATAGAGGCGCATTCTGGAAATAGAGGTCATATATCTGTCTATGGGCAGGAAGCTAATGCAGATACTTGGAAGATGGCAAAGATTAATATGGCTATCAGAGGGATAGATGCTGACTTTGGACCATATCAAGCGGATACATTTACAAATGATTTACATCCAACATTAAAGGCTGATTTCATTTTAGCAAATCCTCCATTTAATTATCACCCATGGAATCAAGATAAACTTCAGGATGATGTACGTTGGAAATATGGTCTTCCACCAGCAGGAAATGCCAACTATGCTTGGATTCAACATATGATTCATCATCTTGCTCCAAATGGAAAGATTGGATTGGTTTTAGCAAATGGCGCTCTTTCTACTCAAACAAGTGGGGAAGGTGAGATAAGAAAAAGAATAATTGAAGATGACCTTGTTGAAGGTATTATCGCAATGCCTACTCAATTATTTTATAGTGTAACGATTCCTGTTACACTTTGGTTTATATCTAAAAATAAACAGCAAAAAGGAAAAACACTGTTTATTGACGCTAGAAATATGGGACATATGGTTGATCGTAAGCATCGCGATTTTAATGATGAAGATATTCAGAAACTGGCAGATACTTTTGAGGCATTTCAGAATGGAACACTAGAAGATGTAAAGGGATTCTGTAAGGTTGCCACAACAGAAGAAATGGAAAAACAGGATTATATTCTTACTCCTGGTAGATACGTTGGCATTGAAGAGCAGGAGGATGATGGCGAACCATTTGAAGAAAAGATGGCAAGGCTGACTTCGGAACTTGCAGATATGTTCAAAAAGTCTCATGAATTAGAAGATGAGATTAGAAGAAAACTGGGGGCGATTGGGTATGAAATATAATACAGTTAAACTCGGTGAATATCTATATATAAAAGGACGTATTGGTTGGAAGGGACTCAAAAAGAATGAATATTTGCAATCGAGTAATTACCGTATAATCAATGGTGAGTCTCTTACCATTAATGGAATTGATTGGAGTAAAGCTGGATATATTACAAAGGAACGGTACGAAGAATCACCGGAAATAATGCTTGAACCAAATGACATTCTTATTTCAAAAGATGGAACAATTGGGAAAATAGGATA
>JAFOIV010000024.1 GCA_017420535.1 Eubacterium sp.
CCAGTATCGCATAGAACTTTCCTGTTTCAAATTCAGCATTCACATTATCCAGGATCACTCTTTTCTTCCTGCCGTCCTGGTAATAATACTGCAGGTCCTTTACTTCCAGTACTTTCATATCAATCACCATCCAACATTATTTTTCTTGGCTTTTCTCTAACTATATGTTGAACACATAAAGTACCAGCCATTACTGTTATTACCAAATCTGTAAATATAATTGAGATTATATTGGTTTTATCCAAATCAATTCTTTCTGACTGTACAATTTTATTTAAGTCTACTAAAGCGTTTTTTGATATATTATTTCCTTCATCATCTGTTGTATAAGTAGTTGTTTCTACAGATATTATTCTATTTAATAGATATTTGTTCATAGGATTTATCAAACTGCTTACAAGCATGATTGCAACCACTCCGGAAATCACATTAATTGTTCCGACTTCCATAATAAATTGTTTGATAACATCTTGTTTTCTGTTTCCCAAACTTATGTATATTCCGATTTCTTTTTGCCTTATTTTTAAAAGTATTATCATTTCTATCAATGCCATTACCATATAAACACAAAATGTCACCTTACCAATATTTGCGGTGGCATTTTCTAACATATGTATGGTTAAG
Source organism: Eubacterium sp. (assembly GCA_017420535.1). Taxonomy (GTDB): domain Bacteria; phylum Bacillota; class Clostridia; order Lachnospirales; family Lachnospiraceae; genus Eubacterium_Q. The sequence continues at coordinate 625 of JAFOIV010000024.1, forward strand.
GCTGTTTTTTGATATAATTCTTCTTCTGCTATACAGTAATAATAATTATGCTTAGGTTCTCCCTGTGAATCCAAATTATAAATACTCCTATTATATTCACCAAACAGTTCATTTATGTATAATCTTACAGTACCTGTTGATTCATAATCTGCCAATTCCACTGATATGTCTCTAATACCAGGATAATAGAGGTTATTAGCCTCTCCCGCTATAGTAATCTGTACATTTCCTTCAATCTGCTCCTCATTAACACTCTGATATTTTTCAACTATTTTTCTGGGACAGTAAATATTATTATCATACTGACTCTTCGCCGCATCATAATCAAACATTCCTAAATTTCCATGGAATACTCCTACTACCTCAAGATAAAATGTGTTTTTATCTACGATACTGTCACTTGAATAGCTAGGGTAACCATTTTCTGTGATAAAACAGCATATATCTATAGGTATCATGTCGCCGATATTAAGTTCTTTGCCATATAATCTCAGTTTATCACTTACGATACATACGTTTTTTGCCGACTTGATTTCTTCGCTTGAAATGTTTCTTCCTTCTACGATGTTAATTCCATAATTTACAACATCATAAAATAATGGTTCATCCACTCCGTATAATACTAATTCTTCCATGTCCAAATCATGTTTATCGTTTGTTGAGAGATTATCGGAAAAACAGTATTTATATACGCTGTAGCTGACGTTCTTCACACTATTATTCTTTTTTAGCAAATTTAATTTATCTATGAATTCATAGTATATTTCCCTGTGTTGGCGCTTCTCATCGCTCCATATCTTGGCATCACCTATATTTTCAAGCAATTCATAATGGATGAATATCTTAGGCTGAGCTTTTTGAATAAACGTATTTATAGTGTTCTCTAATGAGCGTCCGACAATGTCTGCTGACAGTAACAAGATGTTAAGTACTAAGAACAGAATAATTGTTAGAATGCTTTTCCACTTATTTCTAAATAAATAAAGCAAAACTCTGTAATTAAGGTTCATCTTTTATCCTGATTTCTTTGTTTTTTCTAACGATGATTGATTTGTAACCATTCCCTCGAACATTAATCAAAGGATAATCCTCACCTTTTATATATTTTTCATCATCTAAGTAAAAATAAATCCCATCCGGAGAATCAGAGCTCATATTGTTTAAAACAAAACTGCATTTGCCCTCTCTTTTTTCAAACAAAATGTCAAGTTCTTCGTTGTTACCTTCAATCCTGTAGTATCCATTATCAAAAATTATGTAATTATAGTCGTTATACCCACCTATATTTAATCTATACTTACCTTTCAACGGAGACATAATCCATTCATCTTTAGTTTTACGTTTAATTTTTATTGAATTCACCGATTCATTACCATCAATGAGAACATAATACACAGTAACTTTGACGTTGTTCGAAATATCATATTCAAAGTAACTATCTTTTGATGATGAGTTGATATCTGAATAGTTATCAGGCATTCCAGCCTTCTCAATTACTTCCTCCTTTGTCGTTTCGTTCGTAAATGATTTAAATATACTGATTCTGCTTTGCTCTTCAATATACTGTACGATAAAAACAGTACTTATAATAAAAATAACGAGCACAGTTATAATAGTCATCCATTTTAGCTTTAGACTAATATTGCTTATTTTTTTCTGAGAATAATTAATAGTGTCAACCACTGCTTGTTCTGCTGTTAGTGTTACATCTTCTTTTATTTCTCCGCTTAAAAGTTCAGTTACCGTAATACCCAAGATTTCACTAATAGGAATCAACAGTGACATGTCCGGCATATTCTTGCCGGTTTCCCATCTAGAAACACTTCTATTGCTTACGGATAGCTTTTCAGCTAACTCTTCCTGGGTCATGTTTTTATCTTTTCGTAATTTTGTTATTAGTTTTCCTATTTTTACCTGATCCATATTTATTCCCTCATCAGCACTTTTCTGAGATCTGTCTTTTTTAACATAATTATTTCTGCAACAGTTGATGCCATGGATATTCCATAACATATTATTATTATTTTCGTTATACTCAAACAGTCCAGTTTGATCACCATTTCTCTATTGATTTCATTATAATCCTGCCTTACAAGCTGATTATCATCCTCATAGTTGATATTATCTATTCTATAATCTTTAATAATACTCTTGCCCAGTACATTTCCGCATTTAAGCGACATAATTATTGCTATGGAGGATATCAAAAACACTTCCAATATTCTCCTAAATACGATAGTATGCATTCTCTCACCTAACGACATATAAATGCCAGCTTCAACCTTTCTATCCCGCATAACCATAAAAACGGTTGCTGATAATATTCCTACACTTACAATTATCACAATGACCATCATTAGTTGGCTGCTGTTTTTTAAATCAGTTATAGGCCTAACGATTTTGTCGTACTCAACTGTACTGGTAATAACTCTCAAATTAGAACAGTCTTTACAATCATTTTCAATTTCGCTTGCCACAATTTCCACATCCTCAATTTTTTTTACCTCTATTCGCGGCTGTGACAGAAACGACTGTTTGCTTTGATGCATTATTATAGCCAAACTGTTAGCATAAAGATCATCTATATCATTAACATCAACTAATGGAACAAAAACATCTTCTTTTAGCCATTCGTCTGTAAAAGTATTACAATCATACTTATTCATGTAAAACTGCTGATCATTTTGTATTTTTTCTATTGTTTTTATCGGAACATACATTCTTGTTCCGCTAAATCCATTTTTGTTTTTGACTTCATAAATACCCACAACAGTAAATTGATACACCTTACTGTATACTATTTTTTCATCTTTAACGTAATAGTCTATGATGCTGACCACGTCATTTGTGTTTATGTTCTTATCAGGATATTCATAAAAACTGCTTTTTTCCAATATACAAACAAAGTCTCCATTTATCATTTCTTCATCAGAAAAAGTTCTTCCTTTTGAAATGGCAATATTATTATTTCTTCTTTCCAAAAGTGACGGATCGTAATCTCCGTATACAATGACTCTGTTATTGTTTTCTATGATCCATTTTTTGGCAATCTCCTCATTATTATGCTCTGTAATGATGTCGTTAAAGTCTCCACTTTCAATTGAATTCATGATAAAACTCAGCTTATTATAACCATTTTCATAATCGCTTTGATAAATAACATCATCATCTTTGTTATAAACAATGATTGGAGACAAATTACCATTTAACGTCCCGGCATACATGTATTTGTAAATATTAAAGTCTATATAGTTTATTCTATCGTCGCTCTGTAATTCTTTCAGTTTGCTAAGTAATATATTATATTCTTTATAGTATTCTCCATTTACTTCTTCATCTGAAAACAAGCGCTCAGGATAATCAATAATATCTGTTTTAATGGTTATAACCCCGCTTGCTTCTGGTTTTATTTTTTCTATTGTTCTTTCTGAAGCAGCCTCTAATAAGAAGGTTGTTGTAATAAGAGAAAAGGACACAAAAAACAGAGTAAATAATAATAGAGTTTTTTTCCATTCTCTTATAATAAACATACCCATGCTTTTCATGTCCTTTTCCTTAAGTGCTATTCTTTATACGTATAAATAAAAGGTATCTGTTATATAGTTCGATCCATTTAAATACTTAACATTAAAATTAAGTCTTACACTAGTCGTATAATAAGTTATGTAAGTAGATAAAATAGCACATGAGTATTTTTTTACCAAATAAGTATAGGTAAAAGTACAGTCTCTGGTTGTTGATGTTCCTGTATTAGGATTGTAATCTACGTAGTATGAACCTGTCACTCTTGCTCTGATTAGAAGCTCGCCATCTGAAGGATTTCTTACCTCAAGTAATTCATAAATAGTGTGTTCGGTTGTAACAATTTCATCGATATCAATCGGCTTTTCTGGTGTAGTTACTTCTTCTGCCTTAACAGGACAAATACACATTGTTATCATAATCAAACCCACAAGAATAAACTGCATAATTCTCCTCATAAAATATCCCTTCATTTCAATTATGCATACTCATTCTATTTTTAACGTCTTAATTTGAACACGACACAGTGCGAGAATCTACCATTTTTCTGATTTTGTTAAGTGGTCTCGTTGATAATTTTAATACTCCTATGATTTATTGTGTAATTTTTCTTTAAGATACTTCTCAACACAATCTAATTTGAATTCCCTACTCTATATCATAGAAACACCCTCCTCACTAGTTTTGCCCTGTTTGGAGGGTGCAAACGACTCTTGTTGGAGTCAGTTATTTTATTGTTTGTTTTCTTGATACCTATAGTTTTTATAAACTAATAAAAGATGACTTCGACAAGAGGCATTGATTCTTCGTCTTCGTCATCTTTTTATATCTGTTCTATTTCGTACAATTATACATAGCTATAATTGATAATAATCCTTTCACTATTAAGTTGATCTGTAATTCGTAATAATATAAACCATAATAAAAGCCCACTGGAGATACAGCACGGACTCCAGTGGACTTTTGCTGAGTTATAATGTTTTAATCTTACATTGGGCTGGTTACTCCAGCATATTAACTGTTAATTTGCTGATGATTCATCCAGATGGTGCAATCTTTGTATTATACTGCTGAAATCAGCTGAGTATATGTCATCACCGATTTTTACCATATTGTCACTCAAAAGAAGAATGTGTTCTCCCGCTAAATCTTTGAAAACTATCTGAGCTTGCCAGTCTTTTGTTTCATTGTTGCCCTCTGGATGCTGGTAAGAATCATATAGGCTTGAGTACAGTTCCCTGATCAATGCAGCACCTTCAGACCCGGCACTTGATACGGTTATCTCCCCTGTTTTGATTTCAACCGCTTCACCAAATGTCTCCATTACATCAAGAAGCATTCCGGGATATGTCTTCTGACAGATCCTTACTATAGCCAGTGTATAATCTACAGCTTCGTCGCTGGTTATCTTTGATTCGTAGGTTTTCCATTCATTGTCTTTTCTGATGCTGATGACACTCGCGGTAATCATATATGTGAGGTTATCATACTCAACATAGAATGGTATTCCTCCGGTAACAGGATCACACTCTTTATTATTACTTGTGAACAGATCGATTATTCCTTTTATCTCATCCGTATCTTCTTTGGAAAGATTAAGATACAGTTTCTGCTGAGTAGGAGTAAGCACATAAGCGCTCATTTCTTTTTTTGAATCTGAACATCCTGAAAATAAAAGTAATACTATTACTGTAATCAGACTAATATTCCTGAATCGTCGATATATAGCCTCTATCCCAATCATATGTTCCTCCATAATATCCTGGATAAGTATAAGAATCGCCTGATGAAGTGAGTATATCGTCATCATATGGGTCAACATATTTCGTCAAGCCAGTTGATGTATATCCGACAATAGTGAAAGCATGTCCTCCAGATATATTACTAGCATTACAAAAAATATAATACCCATTATTTATTCTAGATACTACTCCATTATATGTCATGCTAAAGCTGAAGAAATGAAGTCAACTGATTTCAAAAGCGATTGGTTTATCTTCAATAGAGAAAAGCCACTCTCTCAGACGCATATTGACCGCATTAAAGATGAGGCAATAGAAAAAGCCAAGATAAGAAGAATAAGGACTCACGACTTAAGACATTCTCATGCTTCAAACCTGATATCTGAAGGAATCAGCATTGTTGCTGTAAGCAGAAGATTAGGTCATTCAAGCATAGACATGACTTTAAGAGTTTATACTCATTTATTGGAGAAAAATGACGAACAGTTAATTGAATTTATTGAGAAATCTTCTCACGATCTTCTCACGAACATCTGAAAAAGCTGAAAAAAACCCAAATGGCACAAAAATTCGATAATATAAGTCAAGCCCTTTTTCAGAAAATTAGGAGAGTTCCCCGTCTCGCGTGACAAGCCACGACAAAAACAGGAGAAACTCTCCTAATTTGTTTTCGATTGTTTTATAATGTGCTTAGGAACGG